>JAMCQY010000254.1 GCA_023381945.1 Deltaproteobacteria bacterium | reverse complement strand
ATACTCATTAATTAATGGATTTACCAAGAAATACAATGTTAATAGATTGCTTTATTATGAAGAGACAAATGATGTAGTCGAGGCAATTAGCCGTGAAAAACAGATAAAAGGTTGGCTGAGAAAGAAGAAAATCGCGCTCATTGAGTCATTAAATCCTTCATGGCAGGATTTGAGTGAAAGTTGGTTTTGAGATTCGCCTTGAGTCTACAAATGATCGTCATGCTGGGCGAAGCGAAGCATCTCGTTTTTGGAGATTCTTCGGTCGCCTCCGGCTCCCTCAGAATGACAGTCGCGAGAGCGCATGGACAAAAACCCTGTCAATGATTACCTAATTACTTATTGAATTTGTGAAAATTGCTTTCGCCTGCAAACCTGGCTTGCGAGGTCGGCTTTGTCTGAAAAAAATCCCCATTTCATCATTTCGAAATGCTCTTTCGATGCGGTTATCTTCGACCTGGACGGCGTTATCACCAAAACTGCTTCGCTCCATGCCGCCGCCTGGAAAAAGCTTTTCGACTGGTACCTCGAAAAACACCAGGGCAAAGACTTCAAGCCTTTCGATCCCGACAAGGATTACCGCCGCTATGTGGACGGCAAGCCGCGCTCTAAGGGCGTTAAGAGTTTTTTGGAATCCCGGGGAATCGAGCTGCCCGAAGGCGAACCTGATGACGATCCCGGCCAGGAAACCGTATACGGGCTGGGAAAAAAGAAAAACAGTTTCTTTCATGACGCACTCGAAAAGCAGGGGGTGGAGACTTACGACGACGCGGTGGACTTCCTGCATAAATTGAGAATAGCAGGCTTCAAGACCGCCATCATTTCCTCCAGCAAAAATTGTGTTCCCCTGCTGGAGGCCGCGCAGCTTCTCGATCAGTTTGACATCAAGGTTGATGGGGTGGAATCGGAGAAGCTGGGCCTTGAAGGCAAACCGGACCCGGATATTTTCCTGACCGCCGCCCAAAAATTGGGGATAAACCCTTCCCGGGCGATGGTGGTGGAAGACGCCATCTCCGGGGTGCAAGCCGGCAAAAAGGGCAAATTCGGCTGGGTCATTGGAGTGGACCGGACCGGTCACGCCGCGGACTTGGTGAAGAATGGCGCCAATGCCGCAGTAGCCGATCTCGGAGAAATCGGCGTGGTTAACGCTTCAGGGGAAATCATCAATTCTCTTCACCCGGCCATGGACCACCTGGAGGAAATCATCCGTAAGCTGCTGGGAAAACGGCCGGTGATCTTCCTGGACTATGACGGCACCCTGACCCCCATTGTCGATCGTCCGGAAGACGCACTGCTGGCGGATTCAGTCCGCCAAACCCTCAGAGAACTGGCGGAGCATTGCATCGTGGCCGTCATCAGCGGCCGGGATCTGCCGGACGTCCGAAAACTCGTGGATCTAGAGAATATCTACTACGCCGGCAGTCATGGCTTCGATATCGCCGGCCCTGAGGGCAAGCGTATAGAGCACCAGTTAGGCAAGGATTTCTTACCGGTGCTGGACAGGGCGGAAAAATCATTGAAGGACCTGCTGGGGGACAAAATCTCCGGGGTCCAGGTGGAACGCAAAAAGTTTTCCATCGCCATCCACTATCGGCGTGTAAAAGAGGACAGGGTCGCAGAAGTGGAAAAAGCGGTGGACCGGGTCAAGAAAGAACATGCCGGACTGCGTCAGAGTTCGGGCAAAAAGATTTTTGAATTGCAGCCCGATATCGACTGGAATAAGGGCAAGGCTATCCTGTATCTGCTGGAGCAATTGCAAATGGACGACTCCGGGGTGCTGCCCATCTACGTGGGGGACGACACCACCGATGAAGATGCCTTTAAAGTCCTGGGGGACCGCGGCCTCGGTTTCAGCGTGCAGCGAGGCAAAAAGGCCACTGCGGCCCGGTACCTGCTGAGGAATCCCGCCGAGGTGGAACAATTCCTCCGGGCCCTGATCCCCATCTGCCGAGGAGAACGTCAGTGAGTGAATGGCGGCTGACATATGATGAGTTCGACCCGAAGGAAGAGGGTTTGCGCGAGGCCCTGTGCACCTTGGGCAATGGTTATTTTGCCAGCAGAGGCGCGGGTCCGGAGGCCCGGGCCGATGATATCCATTACCCTGGCACCTACCTGGCCGGAGGTTATAATCGCTTAAAGACCGAGATTGCGGGTCGAGTAATCGAGAACGAAGACCTGGTAAATCTGCCCAACTGGCTGGTTCTCAATTTTCGCCTGGCCGACGGAGACTGGTTCGACCTAAGCGCCGTGGATATTCTTTCCTACCGCCAGGAATTGGACGTGATCAAAGGCATTCTGATACGCACCTTCAGGTTCCGGGACGGGCAGGGGCGGGAATGCGAAGTGACCAATCGGCGTCTGGTCCATATGGGCGACCCCCATCTGGGAGCCCAGGAGCTAACCTTGACCGCGGTGAACTGGTCCGGTCCGGTGGAGTTTCTGTCCGCCCTGGATGGACGCATTGTCAACTCCGGAGTGGAACGCTACCGTCAGCTTGACGGCAAACACCTGGAGCCTCTGGCAACGGAGCAAGTCGATCAAGAAACCATCTACCTGGAAGTCCGGACCAAGCAATCCAAATTACGCCTATCCCAGGCTGCCAGGACCCGGATTCATGAAAATGGCCGGCTCCTGGTTCTCGCTCCCAAGGTGGAGAAAGAGCCGGGTTATATCGCTCAGAAATTCATTCTGACCATGAATGAGGGAAGCGAGATATGCCTGGAGAAAGTGATGGCCTTGTATTCTTCCCGGGACCACGGCATCTCCGAGTGCGGCCTGGCGGCCCGCCAGGCCATCAAACGGGCCAGCAATTTTGCGGAGCTCTTCCATGGCCACACCCTGGCCTGGGAACAATTGTGGCGCCGCTTTAAAATCGACTACGACTCAAAGAAAGAGAAAGTTTACGAATATACCGACACGGTGCTGCATCTCTACCTGTTTCACTTATTGCAGACTACTTCCCTGCACACCATGGAACTCGACGTGGGAGTGCCGGCCAGGGGTTGGCACGGAGAAGCCTACCGGGGCCATATTTTTTGGGATGAACTCTTCGTCTTTCCTCTGTTAAACCTTCGTTTTCATGAAATCACCAGGACTTTGCTCCGGTATCGGTACCGGCGCCTGCCCGAAGCCAGGATAAATGCCAGGCAATCCGGCTACCTGGGTGCTTTATTTCCCTGGCAAAGCGGCAGCAGCGGCCGTGAGGAAAGCCAAAAAATCCACCTCAACCCCAAGTCTAATCATTGGATTCCCGATGATACCCACCTGCAATATCATGTGAATTCGGCCATCGCTTACAACATTTATCATTATTACCAGGTGACCGGTGATCTGGAGTTCCTGTCCTTTTACGGGGCGGAGATGATTTTGGAGATCGCCCGCTTTTGGGGAAGCATCGCCAAATACAATCCTGACCTGGAGCGGTATGAAATCATCGGGGTCGTGGGTCCGGATGAGTACCATACCCGCTACCCGGGGGCGGACCAGCCCGGATTGAACAACAATGCCTATACCAATCTCATGGCGGTGTGGGTGCTGAGCCGCACTTTAGAGTTGTTTGACCTGCTGCCGGAAGACCGTTCCCGGGAATTGCGTGAACGTCTCGACCTGGGCCAGGCAGAATTGGACCGGTGGCGGGACATCAGTCATAAAATGTTTGTACCGTTCCATGGGGACGGCATCATCAGCCAGTTTCAGGGCTACGAAGACCTGGAAGAATTCGACTGGCAAGGCTACCGGAAAAAATATGATGACATTCAGCGCCTCGACCGCATCCTGGAATCGGAAAATGACAGCCCAAACAACTACAAGGCTTCCAAACAGGCCGACGTGTTGATGCTCTTCTATTTATTTTCTTCGGAACAGCTCAAAGAGCTCTGCCAGCAACTCGGATACTGCTTCGCCTATGAAACCATCCCCAATAACATCTCTTATTACTTGAAAAGAACCTCTAACGGTTCAACCCTCAGCCGGGTGGTTAATTCCTGGGTGCTGGCCCGTTCTGACCGGGTCACCTCCTGGATACTCTTTACCGAGGCCTTGCATAGCGATATTGGCGATATTCAGGGGGGAACAACCCAGGAAGGAATTCATCTCGGGGCCATGGCCGGAGTGGTCGACCTGATGCAGCGGGGCTATACCGGCATAGAAACCCGGGGGCACGTATTGTATTTCAATCCCGCCCTGCCCGACGAACTGGCCAGGCTGCATCTGCACATCCGTTATCGTTTTCATTCGCTGGAGTTGGAAATCACCCCCAATAAGCTGAAGATCGAGGCCCTGGAGTCTCCGGCAGGTCCCATCAAGATCAGCGTCAAAGGGAAAACCTTCAACTTGAAAAACGGCGAGACCAAAGAGGTTGATTTCAGCTAGTTTTCTGGATTAGAGGCTCAGGACCACAGCAGGAAGTTCAAGGGTAGGGGAGGGATTATATAGGTCTCGTATCTTCCATTTTAGAGGCGTGGAGATCTTCATTTTGTGTAACTGGCTGGGCCAACTTGGTTTTTACCCTCTCCCCCTCGCAGGGGAGAGGGGGATTTATTATTTCCGGGCCTTGCCAGCATTTACGCCGGTAACAGTGCTTTCTCGTTTTAATTTGAAGGCCTCACTCAGGGCGTGCAGGCTCGGCTCCGAGCCGTCCACTGCCACCAGAATCCGGTTATATTTTCCCAAAACCCTTTCTCCGTGCTGATTGGACTAAAACGTAGGGGCGGACCTATGTGTCCGCCCTTTGACCCAGGAGAAAACCTAATAAGACTGCGGAGTGGGACCGGGCCCACTCCGCAGTCTTACTGCCTAATTTAAGTTGTATCGCCGCCGGAATCAAGGGCAGAAACCACCTGCCCCCGGCCCCGGGCCTACGCCTGCTCTATGGCAAATCCCGCTTCCCGGGCGGCCAGCGCTTCAGCCCGCTTGGCCTTCCACATGGCTCCCAGGATGATGAAGGCGCCGATGGCCAGGGCCAGACACATGATGAGGAAGCTGGCCTTGGAGAGGATCGACAGGGTGAAGGGGCTCATGGAGATGAGGCCCAACTCCTTCAGGTATTGCGGCACGGCCAAGGCCCGGCTGATGGCCACGATTATCATGATAGTGCCCATAACCACCTTGATCATATGCTCTTTCACATAAGTGGTGCCGATGGCGCCCAACTGCACCCCGATGAGGGAGCCGGCCAGGATGATCAGGGTGAGGCGGATATCCACCATGCCGTGCATGGCCCATTTAATGGTGCCGAAGAAGCCCATGACAAAGGCGATCACCAGTTCGGTCGCCGAAGCCACCAGGCCGGAGACCCCGCAGCCGTAGATCATGCCCGGCACTCCGATGAAGCCGCCCACCGCGATGGTGGCCGCCAGCATGCCGGTGGCAAAGCCGATGGGCAGGGTGAACCACAAAGAGATGCGGACATTGGCGGTTTTGAAGTGCATCATGGGCCACAGATTGATCTTTTGCAGCCGCAAAGCCAGGGAAGAAACCTTCTCTTCGCTTCCGGTCTTCTGGGTTTTCCAGGCATCATAGAACACATAGCCGCCCACTACCACCAGGATCACCACAAAAGAGAGGCTGACGTAAAGGTTGGAGCCCGCCTGGCCCCAGGCCGCCAGGATCATTTCCTGAATCTTGATGCCCACCCAGACCCCAATACCGGCGGAGGCGGCCATTACTAAGCCTAATTTTACGTCCACCTGCCCGTATTTAAACCGCTTATAGGCGCCCACCATGGCCTTGGGGAACTTGTGGCACATGTTGCTGGCCACCGCCACCGTGCCCACCACCCCAAGGCTCATCATTCCCGGAGTCAGGACAAAGGCGCCGCCGGAGCCGATGAAGCCGCTCACCAGGCCGCCGATGAAGCCTACGATAAAGAGGAACAGGATGTTCATGGTGTTCAAATCTATGAATTGCACCGCTTCGCTGGCGATATCATGCATCTGTCAGTCCTCCTAATTCAGTACGGCAAGTTGTTGATGAATATAAATCCCTTCATGAAACGAAGGACTAAGCATTGAGCCGCAAAGACGGCCGCGGGCGCTTTCTGGCGGCCGGCCGGGGAGCCATCCGGGGCTGCACCTTCTTGGTGGCTTCGATACCCAAACAGGACCACAAGTTATGGGCGAAGGCCCCATGCACAAAGGAAACCAGGAACACCGTGGCAATGGGCAGGGCAGCAAAAATGCCGCCTTTGGTGAAATACTGCATTACGGCTCCCGAATTCCAAAAGACCGCGGCGTAAATGGCCGCGCTGCCCAGCCCCAAGGCAATGGTCTTGCCTATCAACTTCCGCCTGTTCGCTTCCTGTTCCTTTGCCATGATGTCTTCTCCTTCGTATCCGGAAATGCTGAAGACCGGGAGAGGAATCTCTCCGGTGATCTCCTCGCTTTTAATACCCACGTCGGT
>JAMCQY010000152.1 GCA_023381945.1 Deltaproteobacteria bacterium | reverse complement strand
TCATCGGTCCCTCCAAGGCTGTGGTGTTTTCTCGCAAACTCACCTTAGCACAGGCGCACCGATGAGGCTTATGTTTTCAATAAATCGATCCTAAAAGAGACTTTTGCAAGAGGCTTTAGTATAAGCACATACGGCTAGCTCCATTTCCCGCTCCCTTAGAACTTCACGTATCCTCCGGGCGCAACCGCTACTGAAATATTCATTCGTGCAGGCGGCTCATTCTAGGCGTACTCCCGGGTTCTTGGTTAAAGGTTCGGGTGAAGCCTGTCCGAATAAGGCACCGCGCGACCCCGAGGAGCCCGGCCGGCCAATTAAGGCAAAGGCCCCAGGCCTTTTCGAAGAGGAGAAGATCATGAACAGATCGACATTTTGGTTGTTAGGGTGGGCGGCCATGCTGAGTCACCTCTTCCTGGCGTCTTGATAACCCGGCTCCCGGGCGCCCGGGTGGCGCCCAAAGCTTAAAATTTAATATGACCCAGGGAGGATCGCAGTATGAAACGTGTGGATAAGGAGACCCTAAAAAGTTGGCTGGGACAGCCGGGCCTGTTCCTGATGGATGTGCGCAGCGCCTCCGCCTGGAACCGCAGCATTGCCAAGATCGAGTGCTCCCACCGATTTGCCCCGGAGAAATTTGGCAAAATGCTCCAGGACATCCCCAAGAACAAAAAATTGGTTCTGTACTGTGAGGACGGCAAGACCGTCTCTCCCATTTTGATTCAAAAGCTGGAAAAGATGGGTTTTACTAACCTTAATCTGCTGGAAGGCGGTTTCCAGACCTGGAAGGGGAAAGAATTCCCCGCGGTCCCTAAGGAAGTGGAATAACAGTGGAATAACAGTAGACTAGAAAAAATAGGGAATGAATGCCAGGGTGCAGTCTCCCTGGCTGTGAAGATTTGCAGTATTGATAATTCCTTGCCAAAGATAGCTCAGGATAGTCTCAATCTGAGAAATCTCCTGGTCATTGGCCTCCGGTGGATTTACCAATTTGCCAATTTAGACCGGAATGCTGGATAGTTATCACGACAAAAATCAGAGAAGTCGAGAAGCTAATACGAAAATTTGAGCAGGTTTTACGCCGACATAGTGGAAAGAATCAAGTCGATTTTGTGCAATTGTATCGATAAAATAATTTATGTAGTAAGAAGAGATAAGCCATTAAAAGAATGTTGCTGATATTATCATTGGATGGAAAAATTACCGGAAAACCTTAATGCCGGGAAAAAAAAGAAAAAAGCCCCTCCTTGAGGGGCTTTTTCACAGCCGTACTTTTCCCTTAAGTTACAGGGATGCCTTGTTCTTGGTTTCGGTCCAGGCCGGTTCGGCTTCGGCCACCTCCTCGAAGTACGGTTGGAAGACATCCTCGTCCAGGCGCAGCATTAAACCGCCGCACTGGGCGCACAGGGCCGTATGATCGTCCAGCCCCGCCACCCGCTGGTCACGGCCCCCGCAATCGACACATTGGTATTCGTAGATCGGCATAATTACTCTCCCCCTTCGCATATTACATTGCAATAATTATACCCGCCAAGCCAAATAATTTACTTATACCTAATCAGTTAATATTCAATAATAAATTTGTCAACCCCTGGTGCCACAAAAAACCTGATCTTATCTTTTGGGCGATTGCAGTGAGTAAAATAGACCATTGCGTGGATAATTATTACCCACTAAAGGGGGGAAAAAGGTATGACCAGTGTACCCAAGTCGCGGCGCACCAAGATCGTCTGCACGCTGGGTCCGGCCTGCGACGGCGACGTACTGCCCCAGTTGCTGGAAGCCGGCATGAATGTGGCTCGTCTCAACTTCTCCCACGGCAGCCGGGAGGAACATGCCGGCCGGATCAAGAGGGTCCGGGAGTTATCGGAGCGGCTGCGGATTCCGGTGGCCATCCTCCAGGATCTGGCCGGTCCCAAGGTGCGTATCGGCGAAGTGCCGGGCGGTGAGGCCGTCCTTGCGGATGGGGAAGGATTCATACTAAGCGCCGGGGAAGTGGCCGGGCCAAACTTAGGCGTCAGCGTCAATTATCCGCAGATCATCAATGAGACGCCGGTGGGGGCGCGCCTCCTGCTGGCCGACGGCAATATCGAACTACGGGTAGAAGCGAAGGAAGCCCAGGTCCTGCGCTGCCGCGTAGTGGTGGGTGGGGTGTTGCGTTCCCGGGTGGGGATAAATTTCCCCAGCCATTCCCTGTCGGTGCCGGCCTTGACGGCCAAAGACTACGAGGACCTGCGTTTCGGCCTCTCCATGGGGGTAGATTTTGTGGCCTTATCCTACGTGCGTTCGGCCCATGACGTCCTGGAGGCCCGCGGGTTCATGCGCGGCCAGAGGGCCGAGACCCCCATCATCGCCAAGATCGAAAAACACGAGGCCCTGGAGAAGCTTGAAGAGATTCTGGGCGTGGCCGACGGTTTGATGGTGGCCCGGGGGGACCTGGGGGTGGAGGTGCCTCTGGAACGGGTGCCCCTGCTCCAGAAACAAATCATCGCCGCGGCCAACCGGGCTGGCAAACCGGTGATCACCGCCACTCAGATGCTGCTGTCCATGGTGGACCACTCCCGCCCGAGCCGGGCCGAAGCCACCGACGTGGCCAATGCGATCCTGGACGGCACCGACGCGGTGATGCTCTCGGAAGAGACCGCAGCGGGCCATTACCCGGTGGAAGCGGTAAAATTTTTGGACCAGGTAAGCCGGGCCACGGAGGAAAATTTTCCCTACACCGCCTGGCTCAGGTCCCGGGCCTTGGAACGCCGCCGGGAAATTCCCGAGGCGGTGAGCTATGCGGCCTGCGAAATGGCCCAGGACCTGGAGGCCGCGGCGATCCTGACCAATACCGATGGCGGCGGCACTGCCCGCCTCATCAGCCGTTTTCGGCCCAAAAACCGCATTATCGCCCTAACTTCAAAGCCTGTGACCTGGCGGCAACTCTGCCTCTCCTGGGGGGTTTCACCCCTTTTGACTCCCGCCAGTGAAGACATCGACGAGATGCTGCAGACCGTGGTGGCGGAGGCAGTACAGGCGGGACTGCTTCATCCCGGCGAGCGGGTGATCATTACAGCCGGCACGCCCATCGGCACCCGCGGCACTACCAACCTGATTAAGGCGGCGACTATCAGTTAAGTAAAAATGAAATTGGCGTCAAAATAAAGCATCTGGCCGGAGCATATCAGTATATTCTCAGTAAATCGCCTTTGTTGCTGAACTGGCAGGATATATAAGTCATTTCAAAACCTATTCCCGGCTTCATTATTAACCAACTCATAAGACTTTGGTTGCGAATCAACCACCCCCCTGTGAAAAAGGGGGGCAGGGGCAGTAGTGTCCGGCAGGGTTTTTGCGCATAAGGCCATTTTAGAGACGTGGAGATCTCCATTTTGTGTAACTGCCTGGGCCGACTTGGTTTTTATCCTCTCCCCCGATGGGGGAGCGGGTAGGGTGAGGGGGAAGTAATCCGTCGACTAAGCCACCCCTCACCGGCCCTCTCCCCTGGCAGGTGAGAGGGGGATTTATTATTTCTAGGCCTTGCCAGCATTTGCGCCGGTGGCAGTGCTTTTTCGTTTTAATTTACCACCGCCAATGCAAAATCATAGCCGGACATTACTGGGGCAGGGGGGGGATTTATATAACATCTTGAAATACATCTAAGTCTCCCTTTTTCAATGGGGGACTTAAAAACTAGATCTCCCATTATTTTCAGGTTGAGCCTATATTTCATAACAAGTTGCAGTCAAAAGGAGATTTTGTAGGGGCGGACCCATGTGTCCGCCCTAAATGAGGGCGCACGCGCGGGCGCGCCTACAATTGACATTTCTTGTTCATCGGCCGCAACTTGGTATCACAGTCTGAAATAGGTTTTGAAAATAGGTTCTACTGCGATTTGTTCAGTCATCAGATAAATTAGATGATAGCTTGGCGGGTCCCCGTTTTTGAAAGTGCCGAATAGGCAACTACCTAAATAAATTTCGCATTCACCTCTTTAACATTTTTCAAGTTTATGCAATAATTTAGTTATGCATGACGAGGGGAAGGCAGGGTCAAAACCTGGAAAGCCCCAGGCGTTGGGCGAGCTTGATCATCGTGTCATCGCCACCGTGGGAGAGCCCCTCATCGTCATAGATGGAGACCTCCGGGTTATCTCCGCCAACGACTCTTTTTACAGAGTCTTCAATGTCCTGCCCCCGGAGACGGAAGGCCGCCTCATCTTTGATATAGGCAACCGCCAATGGGATATCCCCCGCCTGCGGATACTCCTGGAAAACATCCTGCCCGCCAACCAACACTTCGAGGACTTCGAAGTGGAACGTGATTTTCCCGAGATCGGCCGCCGCACCATGCTCCTCAACGCCCGGCGTCTAATGCAGGAGGAGGGAAGTAAGGACTTAATCCTGTTGGCCATCGAAGATGTCACCGCGCGCAAGCGGCTGGAGGTCGAAAGGGAGAGGCTTTTAGCTGAGCAACAGGTCCTCGCCGAAAAGTTGTCGGTAAATAATGAAGAACTCCAGATTCAGGCGGAAGAGCTTATCGTCCACCAGAAAGAGCTGGAGAAGCGGGTGAAAGAGCGGACCGCCCAATTGGAGGCCAGCAACCAAGAGTTAGAATCCTTTTCCTATTCCGTGGCCCACGACCTCAAAACCCCGCTGCGGGCCATCGAGGGCTTCTCCCGGATACTGATGGGGGAGCACGCCGATAAACTCGATGCCGAAGCTCTCAGGCTGTTCCAGGTCATCTGCGACAATACCAAGCTTATGCATCATCTCATCGACGACCTGCTGGGCCTCTCCCGCCTGTCCCAGCAGCCGCTGAGAAAGTCGGATGCCAACCTGGGAGATATGGCCAGGCAGGTCTTTAAGCGCTTGAAACCCGAGGAGCCCGGACGGAACTTGCAGTTAACGATTCATGACCTGCCTACCGCCTATGTCGACTACTCCTTGTTCTACCAGGTCATGATCAATTTACTGGGCAACGCCATCAAGTACACCAGGGACAGGGAGACCGCAATCATTGAAGTTGGCGGGCGGATTGAGGGCAGCGAAAAAATCTATTACTTCAAGGATAACGGCATTGGCTTTGATGAACGTTATGCCGACAACCTGTTCGGCCCCTTTCAACGACTGCACGGCTTAGGGGAATACGAAGGCACCGGTGTCGGGCTGGCCATCGTCAAGCGCATTATCCAAAAGCACGGTGGCCGAGTCTGGGCCGAAGGAAAAGTGAATGGGGGGGCCACCTTTTATATTGCTCTGCCGAAAGAGTAAGTGACGCCTTGAGTTTCTTCTAAGAGACTGTTGCTATCTGCTATTACTGTGAAGCTATCAAAACCTTGAAAACTTCTTCTATCCGGATAACACCTGCCAACCACATGCTAATAACTGCCTAAGCTGGCAAGGTATCCTCCGGTCTCCCGTTCATACGATATAAGGTTCGGTACCTACCCATCAATTTGTCATTTATGCAGGTTGCGAAATTGGGCATTTTGACCATCCCGAAATGAGCATTTTGCCCATTAAATGTCCATTTATATCGTTGTAATTTGCAAACAATTATAGCCCTTAATATCAGGGAAAACTCTGAGAATGAGGTGCAGGCTGCGCATCACCAAGGCCTTTTCGCAGGAGAACCCTTTCGAAGTCATCAAGCCTCTTAAAGCGGCGTATGAAGAGAAGAAGCCCCGGCCAACAAGTGCGCCGATCCCTATTCCATAATCGTAAAAGTCGGTTATCTGTTTACCTTCAAGACCCAATTAAGGAGCTGCAGATATGTTCCTAGATCCCATCCTGGGATGGTTCTCCAATGATTTGGCCATCGACCTGGGCACCGCCAACACCCTGGTTTACGTCAATGGCAAAGGCATCGTCCTGAGCGAGCCCTCGGTGGTGGCGGTGCGGAAAAACGGCCGGGACCGCGGCCGGGTTATGGCGGTGGGTCGCGAGGCCAAGATGATGTTAGGCCGTACTCCGGGGAATATCGCGGCCATCCGTCCCATGAGGGACGGCGTCATCGCCGACTTCGAAATCGCCGAGAGCATGCTGCGCCACTTTATCCGGAAGGTGCACAACCGCCGCTCCCTCATTCGCCCCCGCATCATCATCTGCGTGCCCTCAGGCATCACTCCGGTGGAGAAGCGGGCGGTGCGGGAATCGGCAGAATCGGCCGGAGCCCGGGAGGTTTACCTGATCGAAGAACCCGTGGCCGCGGCTATCGGCGCCGGGTTGCCTATCACCGAGCCCGTCTGCAACATGGTGGTGGATATCGGCGGCGGCACCTCGGAAGTGGCGGTCATCTCCTTAGCCGGTATCGTCTATTCCATCTCCGTCCGGGTAGGCGGCGACCAGATGGACGAAGCCATCCTGCAATACGTCAAGCGCACCTACAACCTGTTGATCGGCGAGCGCACCGCCGAGACCGTCA
>JAMCQY010000215.1 GCA_023381945.1 Deltaproteobacteria bacterium | reverse complement strand
AAGTCAGGCGTACTCAGGGGAAGCATCTGCAAGGCCGTCTCGCCGTCATAAGCCACCCTGCTGGCTATTCCGCTCTTTTTCATCAGGGTAGAGAGCATTTGGCCGATATCTCGATCATCATCCACAATGAGTACCCGATCTGTGCTTTGGTCCATATTTCCTCCGGGTTCAACGAGGCCGGTGGAGCGGGTAGAACACCTCGATATCATTAGGTAAGTATTGTCCCAGGGAGTGCATCATTCCCAGAAAAAGGATGCCAGTCTCGCCTGGCTTAAGGGTCTCATTGATGCGTTGCGCTATAAATTGATCTCGACGCCGGAGTAGAGAAGCGCTCTGATCCCGCCTCTGCGCCGCCACCCCAGCCGACCTGGGTGGACGGCCTGTAAGGGACTCTTTGGCCATCTGATACTCTTGAACCAATAGGTCACTTGACTCCGTTCCCATGAGGACGGCCCCGCGGTTCATCAGGCGCAGCAGCAGTCGATGGTTGCGGTTTCCGGCCTGGGCCAGTTCTGTGACGATCTCCATCTCCCGGCCGCAGATCGGCAAGCCGTCCTGGTAGAGCCTCACCCGGTCAAATGATAGGGACAAACTATCGATAAAATCCTCGATCTCGCTCCAGATCTTCTCGATGGCAGCCAGATGGTGCGTCAGGCCGGCCCGCCCTAACCTTGCCATAGTCGCCCGAACTACCGGTTCCTTGAGGGCGCCCATATCCTCCTGGGTATGGACAATAGGCAGATAAATCAACCTCCGTGAATGACCAGCCGCGAGACCCTTCCCGGGATTCAGGTTAAGGGAGCCGCTTTGGTCAGCAGACATAACTCCTCATCTTACTCGCCCCATCGACAATTTCTCACATCAGCCCGGGCTGCACCGGCTTGCCGGCCCTCTCCTAACCAACAGGAAAAGGAAAGGAACTTGGTTGAGAGTTTGAACTCGGCTAAACCAAAGCATCAGCCCCAGGCTTCAGGCCAGGCGCAGGAAGCAATGCATTTTACAGAGTTAGCTCGCTGGCAGTGAAATAGCGGAGACAGGACCAGACCCAGCTATAAATCTCTCCGGAAAGCTCCCATCTGCTTGAACCTGGTTAGCTTATCGGCCTTTTCGCCATTTTCATTAAGAGTTTCTAGCGCTGCTGGGCGCATTGCAGGCAGAAATTGTGCGAGTATTTCCTGGGCCAGCATCTTCAAGTGGAGACCCGAAGGTTCATGAACGGCTGTGAAAATCATGGAGAACAGCCTCCCCCGGCTGTATATGGCAGGCGAGGGCGCCTGCTCTCCATCTTATTGTGTTTAATGAGGCCCTCTGGCCTGTTGGAAGGGATTTTTCCAGCCTCATTGATGTGGAATTAATTCCTTTAAAGTGACCATGTGTTGATTTTTGACCCAGGCTCACTATTTTTAAACTATCTGCCAGCGGCAGCGCCATTTAGCCGCGGGTCAGGCCCTGGTGCAATTGCCGCGCTCGCTGGAGACTGCCCTCTCGGGAGTGCGCCATGAATATCACCACTCTGTTTCTGGTTATCGGCATTATCTTCTTCACTAGCGGCTGAGGCCACGAGTCACCTCGGGCTTGGCCTGTTTAAGGCTGGCGCTGGAAGGATAAGCACCGTGACGACTGTTAGACCGCCCTGGCATTAGGTATTGAAATGCGGAGGTTTCTTTATGACCAACGAAAAATGTGAGATTGGCGTATTCGGCCTGGGGACCATGGGCCTGAATCTGGCCTTGAACTTTGCGGACCACGGTTTTCCCGTAGCCGTGTATAACCGCACCACCGAGAAGACCAGGGAATTCATGGCTGAGAAGGCGGGTTCCCGGGATCTGCGCCCCGCCTATGACCTGAAAGAATTTAGCGGTCTGCTGCGCCAGCCCCGGGCCATAATCATCATGGTGTCGTCGGGGAAGGCGGTGGACGCGGTGATTGACGAAATTTTGCCGTATTTGCAATCCGGCGACCTGCTCATCGATGGGGGCAACTCGCATTTCACTGACACCGACCGGAGGCTGAAGTCCTTAGCGGAGAAGCAGATATTGTTTCTGGGTTTGGGGGTCTCAGGCGGCGAGGCCGGGGCGCGTTACGGGCCCAGCCTGATGCCCGGCGGCCCCCGGGAGGCTTACGACCGGGTCAAATCCGTGTTGGAAAAAGCCGCGGCCCAGGTCAGCGGCGAACCTTGCGTGACCTACTTGGGGCCAGGGTCCGCCGGCCATTACGTCAAGATGGTCCACAACGGCATCGAGTACGGCCTCATGGAGCTCATCGCGGAAACCTATGATTTGCTAAAAAGAGCTTTGGGACTCCCGCTACGGGACATCGCAGACTTATTCGAGCGGTGGGATCATGAGGAACTGAATTCTTTCTTGATCAACATCACCCCCAAAATTTTGCGGCACCAGGACCCCAAGACCGGTAAGCCGTTGATCGAGATGATCCTGGATGAAGCCCAGCAAAAAGGCACCGGCATGTGGACTACGGAGGAAGCGCTGCAACTGCAAGTGGGGACGCTGACCATTGATACCGCGGTGATGATGCGGGATTTATCCAATTATAAAAGTGAACGCCAAACCGCCGCCCAGGTATTGGGCCGCTCCCCCATCGCCTTCAAAGGAGAGCGGCAGCTCTTGATCAAAAAGCTGAAGAACGCCCTGTTTGCCGGCATGATCACCACCTACGCCCAGGGGATGGCTTTGCTGAAAAAGGCCTCGGAGAACTACGACTACGGTCTTAACTTGGAAGCGGTAGCCCGCATTTGGCGAGGCGGCTGCATCATCAGGTCGGCTTTGCTGGAGCACATCCGCTCGGCTTTTGTGGCTAAGAAAGATCTACCCAACCTGTTGTTGGACCCGTATCTGGGTCAGGAATTTATGTCCCGCGAGGATGGCTTGCGGGATGTGGTGGTCGTGGCCGCGGAGATGGAGCTGCCGGCGGCGGGGTTGATGGCAACTCTGGCCTATGTGATCGCCTACCGCAGCGCCCAGTTGCCGGCCAATCTTATTCAGGCTCAGCGGGATTATTTCGGGGCCCATACCTATAAACGGATAGACGCTCCTGGAAGCTTTCACACCGAATGGGACCAGGACTAAGGAGGCCGAATGGGAAAACCGATTCGTCCAGAGCCCACAGTTTTTGTCATCTTCGGGGCCGCCGGCGACCTCTCTTGGCGCAAGCTCATACCGGCCATCTACAGCCTCTTTGTGGAGGGCTGGTTGCCTGAAAAGTTCCGCATCCGCGGCCACGACCACCGGCATATGAAGGATTCAGAATTTCGCAGCCACCTCAAGAAGGGAGTGGAAAAGTACGCCCGCCGCAAGTTGAACTCAGAAGATTGGAGCCGCTTTGCTGAGCATCTTACCTTCATGACCGCCGAACTGGAGAAGCCGGAGGTCTTTGAAGAATTGGCCCGGAAGCTGCAGGACCAGGACAAGGAGTGGCAGGAAAAGGCCAATCACATCTTTTACCTGAGCTTGCCGCCCAATATGATCGAACCCGTGGCCCGGGAACTGGCCCGGGTCAAGC
Source organism: Deltaproteobacteria bacterium (assembly GCA_023381945.1). The sequence continues at coordinate 2,920 of JAMCQY010000215.1, read as the reverse complement.
TTAATCAGGACCGCAAACGGGACCGTATCGTGGTGGAAAAACCTTTCGGCAACGACCTGCCATCGGCCAAGTCCCTGAACCACAACCTCTCCGAACTTTTCCAGGAATGTCAGATCTTTCGCATTGATCACTACCTTGGCAAGGAAACGGTCCAGAACATTATGGCCTTCCGCTTCGCCAACACCTTATTTGAACCTGTTTGGAACCGCAACTACATCGACCATGTACAGATCACTGTGGCTGAAGCAGAAGGGGTGGGGACTCGCGGCCACTATTTCGACCAGGCCGGGACCCTGCGGGACATGATCCAGAACCATCTGCTTCAGATCCTCTGCCTCATCGCCATGGAGCCCCCCGTTTCCTTTGACGCCGATGAGGTGCGCAACAAAAAGGCGGACGTCCTTCACGCCATCCGTCCCATTAATCCGGATAAAGTCTTTAAAAATGCCGTCCGCGGGCAATACGGGGCGGGATGGATGGAGAGCCAGGAAGTCGATGCCTACCGAACCGAAAAGAATGTGGCTGCGGATTCCGTCACCGAAACCTTCGCGGCCGTGAAACTACAGGTCGACAACTGGCGTTGGCAAGGGGTGCCCTTTTATCTGCGCACCGGCAAACGGCTGCCTGCCAAGATTTCCGAGGTCTCCATTCAATTCAGGCCGGTCCCCCACCAGCCCTTCCCAGCCTCCGCGATCATGGATACCCGCCCTAATCGGCTGCTCATCGCCATCCAGCCCGAAGAGGGGCTGCTCCTTCGCTTCGAGGCCAAATACCCCGGGCCTTCCATGCGCCTCGCCCCGGTGATTATGCAGTTTTACTACCGGGAGGCCTTTAAATCGGAGCCGCCCGAGGCCTACGAAACCCTGCTGCTGGACGTTATGCTGGGTGATGCCACCCTGTTCATGCGGGCGGATCAGACCGAGGCCGCCTGGGAAATCATTACTCCTATTTTGGAAAGTTGGGAAAACGTCCGGCCCATGGACTTTCCCAACTACCAGGCGGGTACCTGGGGCCCCGAAGCTGCGGAAAGTCTCCTCGCCGCTGATGGCCGGAATTGGGTGATGCCCACCTTCCTGCAGTGCCGCGAAGATACGGCTGTCTGCCAGGTCAGCATGGTGCAGCCATGATTCAGATCTTTGCAGATTTGGCAGCCCTGAGCCGGGGGGCGGCGGAGTTCTTTGTCAGTGCCGCCCAACAGGCGGTGGCCGCGCGGGGACGTTTCAGCGTCGCACTGTCGGGCGGCGCCACTCCCCGATGGACCTATGAGCTGCTGGCCCAGCCTCCTTTTAGGGACGAGGCGCCCTGGGCCCAGACCCATGTCTTCTGGGGGGATGAACGCTGCGTGGACCCGAATGACCCCAGGAGCAATGCGCGTCTGGCCCGGGAGGCGCTGCTGCAACACGTGCCCATCCCGGCTGGCCAGGTTTACCCCATGGTCTGTACTCCTTATCCCGCGGCCGGAGCCCGGAGCTATGAGACCCTGCTCCGGAATTTTTTTGGCGACGCTGCGCCCTGTTTTGACCTCATCCTCCTGGGCCTGGGAGAAAACGGCCATACCGCCTCATTATTTCCCGGTACCCCGGTGCTCCGCGAGCAGGAGCGCTGGGTGGCGGAAGTGTATGTCGCCGAGCAGGATATGTACCGGCTAACCCTTGCCGCAGCCGTCATTAATCAGGCACGCCTGGTGGCTTTTCTGGTGGCGGGAGCAGCCAAGGCGAAGGTGGTGCAGGAAGTGAGGCAGGGGCCGCGGGACCCCAGGCGTCTGCCGGCTCAGCTTATCCGGCCGGAGAAAGGAGAACTTTACTGGCTGCTTGATAAAGATGCAGCCGGCAACAATCCGGTGGTTTCTCTGTAGGGGCGGACCCAGGTGTCCGCCCTCTTCACCGTTGATTTATTTTTGAGTCCACATCAAAGTCAGGCCCGCCAGCATAATCAGAAACACCACCACATCACCCCACTGCAGCCACAACCTGCCCAGACCCCGGAGAGTCTGTCTGGATTTCAGCAGTTGGCGGCGCATCACGTTATGCACCAGCAGCAGGATCAATCCGGCCAGGGCCAGGAGTTCTCCGGACTTGAGGTTGGCGGGCATTCTTTCTTTCTCCGATTATTCTGAGGTCTGCAAGGCCATGGAACCCTCGGCCGGGATAATTTTTGGAAGGGTAAAACCTGGGGGCTTGGGTCTTCCCAAACCGGTTTTGGCTTAGGCAGCCCAAAAATATGGCGGAGAGAGAGGGATTCGAACCCTCGGTGGAAGTTTCCCCCCACACTCGCTTAGCAGGCGAGCACCTTCGGCCTCTCGGTCATCTCTCCTGACAAGGTCGGTGAAACTGTTTTGTGTCTTTGATTTCTATTAAAAAATAAAAAATCTCTTTGCTGGCGGAGGGAGAGAGATTCGAACTCCCGGACCCGTTAGGGTCTGCGGTTTTCAAGACCGCCGCCTTAAACCGCTCGGCCATCCCTCCCAACCTTTGATTTTTACCATTCATTCCGGTGCTTGTCAATGTAGGGGCGGGTTTAAAACCGCGGTTTAGAGCCAGGTGATTCAGAGGTGCCTACGAAGCTAACAGCTACCAGCAACCTGTTAACTGGCCACTGGCCACTGATCACTGCCTTTTATCCACCACCCTCTGCGCCTTGCCTTCCGTCCGCGGCAGGGTATTGGGCTCCACCAGCTCAACTTTGGGCGTCACCAACAGCGCGCTCTTCAAGGCTTCGGTAATCCGCTTCTGCAAGGTAGTCAAAGACTTATGATCCCCCTGAAAAAAATCAGCCCTAACCTCCACCTTGACAGTCATCAGGTCGCTGAAGTTCTCCCGGCTCACCTCCACCAGGTATTGGCTGCCCACCTCGGGCATGGCCATGAGCGCCTGGTCTATCTGTAAAGGAAAAATGTTTACCCCTTTGACGATGAGCATGT
>JAMCQY010000059.1:6241-6522 GCA_023381945.1 Deltaproteobacteria bacterium | reverse complement strand
AGGCAATTTTTCCATCGAATATCGGGGTATCAAGGAAGAACCGCAACCCGACCATCTCTTCGATCTGCCGCCGGGCTATAAAAAGGTGGACACCTCAGGTTTCGGCGAGCGGGTCAGATGACCATTACACCAGAGGCAAGAAAGTTCCCCGGCGCCTCTGTTCTGCAGCCCGGAGGATAACATCCGCGGTGAATTCCGGCAAAGCGAAGCCGGGCAGGTCAGCCATGCCGGTGAACCGGGCTGCGGTGATGTCCGAACCCGGCTGCAACGTTCCTTCCAGA
>JAMCQY010000059.1:5449-6170 GCA_023381945.1 Deltaproteobacteria bacterium | reverse complement strand
GTCTCCCCTAATTCCACCAGGCCGCCGGGCAGACTCCAGGAATCCCGGGCCGGCTCCTGGCCCCGGCGCACCAGCAGGACCTCCTCCCCACGAAAAATGACGGCACCCACGCCGGTTAAGGGTTGGTCGGGGTAGAGGCGTTTCATTTTAGTGAGCAGTAATCAGTAAGCAGTGAGCAATAAAAGCCATCTTCTCATCCTGTTCCTGATTTGACATTTCCTCTCTCCCATCCACTGTTTCCTATCTTCACATTTCCACGCGCAGCGACCGCTTCACCCGGATGCCGGCCTCGCCGCCCACCGGGCAGACGTTTTCGCAGTGGCCGCAGCCGATGCAGCAGTCCGGGTTCACCACCGGCAGTTTGACCTTGATCCGCTCGCCCAGGAGATTGATTACCTCCTGCTCGCTATAGCCGACGGCCTTGGGCGCGGTCGGGCAGTGCTCCTCGCACACCAGGCAGTCGGTGCCTTCGGTGTAAGGGATGCAGCGGCTGCGGTTGATAAAGGCGGTGGCCAGGCAGGTGGACTGCTTCACCTTTAATTCGAGGTTGGGAATGGCCCCGGTGGGGCAGACCTGGCCGCAGAGGTTGCAGGAAAAATTACAATACCCCAGGCGAGGAACCAGTTTGGGGGTATAGAGGCCCTCCAGGCCGGATTCCCACAACACCGGCTGCAAGCCGTTGGTGAGACAGACCCGCATGCACTCGCCGCAGCCTGGAAAA
>JAMCQY010000059.1:0-5361 GCA_023381945.1 Deltaproteobacteria bacterium | reverse complement strand
GGGCCTTGGAGCGCCAGGTGAATTCCACCTTGCCCTTCTCGCACTCGGCCAGGCAGCGCAAACACAGCTGGCATTCGGCGTTCTGATGGCGGGCGGGAGTACCCGGAGCAAAAGCGCCCATCTTGCAGCGCTCGGTGCAGTCACCACAGTCAGGGCATAAGGCAGTAGGCCGCCGCCGCAGCCTGGAAAAGCGGGCCATTAAGCCGTAGAGTGCGCCTAACGGGCACAAGGCCCGGCACCAGAAGCGCCGATCCAGCCGTTCGGCGGCCACCACCGCCACAAAGAGGGCCAGAGTCAGAAACGGCAGGAGATAGACCAGCGGTTTGAAAGGGAGCAGGGTAGCTTTGAAGAACTGATAGACCGGCTCACTCACATAGGTAACGGGCGGCCCCAGCCGGTAGAGGGTCAGGGCGGTATGTTCCACCCCGTAGCCAAAAACCGGATAGAGGACAATGGCCAGGGTGCGGTACAGCAGCGACAGCGGGTCGAAAAGCCCCAGCAAATTGACCGAGAGCAGGGCGCTTACCAACAGGGTCAGGAGCAGGTAGTATTTAACCCGGCGCCACCTTGATGCCACCCCCCGATCAGGCCGGGGCGAAAACAGCAACCGCCGGGCGCCGTCCAGGGTGGTCCCCATGGGGCAGACCCAACCGCAAAAGAACCGCCCCAGGATGAAGGTCAGCCCCACAAAGATCAAGGCCCAAAAGAGCTTGGCCGCCAGGGGGCCGAAGGTCAGGAGATGAGCCGCCAGGGCCAATGGATCGAAGCGGAAGAACAGGTCCACCGGCCAGGCCAGGGTACCTTGATCCACAAATTCGGCCTTGAGGAAGAGGAAGAAAAACAGGGCCAGGAATACGAGCTGCGAAACCCGCCGCAAAGTCAGCCAACGGTGAGAATTCTTTGATGGTATTTTACTGTTCATGGATTTTAATTAGCATTATCTGCACAAAATTTATTACAGCTATTATACCTCAAAGGTTAAATTCCTTCTCGAAAATTGCAGATTTCCAAGTTTTTAGAACAGACGAGGGCGGTTCAAGAACCGCCCCGACCTATCGCTGAACTCACACTCACTACCGACTGCTCACACCACTTTGATCTTGCTTAAGTCCATCTCGCCCCGGCCGGCCTGATGCGACCTGACGATGTAGCCCAGGTCCTCGGGCTTGAGGCCGAAGAGGCCGGCTCCTAAAGAGTCCAGGGCCACCGGGTCGGTGCCGGCAAAAATCAAATTCTTCACTTCCACATCTTTAACGTCACCGCCCTTGGGGCCGTTGCGCAGCAGGATGCGCGTGGCATCCAGGACATGCAAATCAGGCCGCAGGAGGAGATTCATGTCGGCGATGTTCTGGTGCAGGCCCACGTGGATGCGGCCCCGCCAGCCGCCGATGGCCCCCATCATGTTCTTCAGGCACATGGTGAGCCGGGACTCAGAGTGTTGTTTGGCCACCGGGATATTGATGAAGCGGTCGGCTTCCAAAATGTCTTTATAGAAAAACCATTTCTTCAGGTTCTTGGCTTTCTCAATGGTAAGCTCGGTGAAACGCCGGTCATCCACGTACTCCACCACCGCCCGCGGGTCTTTGATGTTTTCCACCGCGGTCTTGATGCCGGAAGCGGCATAAGACTTGCGGGCGTCGTCACAGGTGTGGTCCAGGACCTTGACCTGTTTGGCGCCGGCCTCCAGACAGAGTTCCACCACCTTGCGCACCACCACCGGGTTGGCGTTGGCGGCCATTTCAGGAGTGCGGTCCCAGGCCATATTGGGCTTAACCACCACCACTTCCCCGGCGTTGACGAATTTCTTCATACCTCCCAAGGCCTGGATGGCGTCACCCACCAGATGGGCGTGATTGGTGCCCTGGGTTTTGGCGATCACGGGTTCGGGCACCTGATTGGGAGCCATGGCCCAAACTTCCTCGGGCAACACCAGCCGGTGTCCGGCTCCCGCGGTCAGACCCAAGGCTGCCATATATTTAAGAAAATTTCGGCGGTGCATGTTTGCCTCCGGTTTATTTTTTGGATATTTTCTAGTCTAAACAAAGGCTCCCAGGGTTTGCAAGTTTTTCTTGACAAGCAGGTCATCTCAATTTAATTAATAATGACTGTCAAGTCATTTTATTGACCGCATAGTCATAACAATGAATCCGGTTGTAAAACCCACCAAGAAAGAGATTGTCACCGAGTTCCGCACCCGGGAAATCCTGGCCGCGGCCCGCCGGTTGATGCAGAGCCGCGGGGTGGAAGCGGTGACCGTGGAGGAAATCGCCGCGGCTGCCGGCGTGGCCAAGGGTACCGTATATCTCTATTTTCAGCGCAAAGAGGATCTGATCCAAGCCCTCATCACCCAGGTGGGGGAAAATATTCTGGCTGATATCGAGGCCGTGGTCGAGGGTGAGGGCAGCCCCCCCGAGAAGGTTCGCCTGGTGGCCTCCGTGCTCCTGGATTACCTGATGCGCGAACGCGCCTTATTCCCGGCCTACGCCCGCGATTTGCTCCGGAGCGGACGGGGGGCGTCCGAAATCTATTGGCGCCATATGCAGGACATGGAGGAGAGATTTGTTAAACTGGTGACAAAGATATTTGCTGAAGGCATTGATTCGGGTCAATTCATCCCGGCCAATCCCCGGCTCCTCACCTTTTTATTGCGGGGGATGGTGAGGGCAGTTGGTTATTACCAGGTGTCGGAAGGACAGAAGGCGGTGAAAGAAGCCCTGCCGGTCCTGCTGACTCTGCTCTCTTCGGGCCTGACCCCGCCATCCAAAGCCCCCGCAGAGGTTTCCGCCTTATGAATTTTTTCTGCCGGTTAATGCTCCCGGTTCTCTCGGCCTGGTTCACCTTTGGTCTCATTGCCGCTCCGGCGGTGGCGGCCCCTCCCACTCTGGATCTGAAGGAGGCCCTGCTGTTGGCCTGGAAGGCCAACCCTAACATGCAGATCAGCCGCCTCCAGTCCCTCATTGCCGGCGAAGAGGTGGTCAGAGCTCGCTCCGGCTTCCTGCCCACCGTCCAGTCGCAGGTGTCACAGACCATTTATGATGATCCTTTGAAGATCAATATTGGCAGCCTCGGCGGGCCCAGCGCCGGCACTGGCGGAGGCCTGACCTTCCCGCAGAGCAACCGGAATTTCTGGAGCAGCAAGACCTACCTAGACCAGACGATCTTCGACTTCTGGGGCACCCCCTCCCGTTACCAGGCCGCGGTCTTGGGCAAATCCGCCAGCCTGCTGGACACGGCCAAAACCCGGGATGACCTCTTCCTCAACGTGTCCAAAGGCTATTTCACCACTCTGCGGACCCAAAAGTTGGAGGTCGTGGCTCAACAGGACGTGGCGGATTTGAAGGCGCACCTCAAGATCGCTAAAGACCAGTACGAATTCGGGGTGGTCACCTACAATGACGTCCTCCAGGCCGAAGTCTCCCTGGCCGACGCCGAACAGCGCCTCATCGTAGCAAAAACCGATACCATCGACACCCGGTCAGCCTTAAACAAGCTCCTGGCATTGCCGGTGTCGGCCGCCACGGTGCTGAAAGATGAAAAGCTTGAAACCCGGCCTTGGGGTCTGGAGGAGGCCACCGACGCCGCAATCAAGCAGCGCAGCGACCTCAAGGCCTCCGGTGAGCGTATCCACCAGCAGGAGAAGGTGGTGACCCAGACCAAAGCCAAGTTTTATCCCCGGATCTTCGCCCAGGCTGGCCACCAGTATCAGCAATACCGTCTGCTTTTGCATGAAAACCAATGGTTCGGCATTTTCGGCCTCCAGTGGACCCTGTTCTCCGGCCTGGATACCAGGGCTCAGGTGGCCCAGGCCAAGCTGAAAGTGGAACAACTCCAGGAGCAGCACAAGGACTTGGGTGAGCAGGTGCGCCTGGACGTGCAGAATGCCTACCTTAAGGTGAAGCAGACTGCCGACCAGATTCGGACCACCGAAAAAGCCGTAAAACAGGCGGAAGAAAATCTCCGCCTCAACGAAGAGAAGTATAAGGAGGCCGTGGGCACCGCCACCGACGTTATCGACGCCGATACGCTGCTTATCCGGACCCGGGTCAATTATTGGACCGCGGTCTATGATCATCAGATGGCCAAGGCCGAGCTGCTCTGGGCGATGGGAGCCATCAACGCCCTTCTTCCCGAGGAGAAAACCCCATAATGTTTCGTAAAACCCTGGTGCGCGTCGTCCTGGTATTGCTGCTGCTCGTGTTTATCGGGGTCGGGGTGGCGTATTGGCTCCATATTCATACCTTTGTCAGTACCGACGACGCCTATGTCTACGGCTACGTGGGGGTAATCTCGGCCCGGGTGCCGGGCCGGGTGGCGCGGGTGGCGGTGGATGATAACCAATTCGTCAAGCCCGGCCAGGTTCTCCTTACCCTAGAGCCCCAGGATTACGAGACTGCCCTGGCCCAGGCGCAGGGCAACCTGGGACGCCTGCGCCAGGAAATGGCCCAAGATTATGTCAAAGTCTCCACCTCCCGGGCCAAGCTGGCCGAAGCCGAAGCCAATTTCAAACTGGCCATTACTGACAAAACCCGCTATAGCGCCCTCTTTGAACGCCACACGGTGTCCAGGCAAACTCTCGATACCGTCAACACCCGTTACCGGGTGAACCAGGCCCTGGTGGACCGGTACAAGCGCGAACTGCAGGAGGCCGAAGCCGCCATTGGCGGCTCCACCGCCTCGCCCATCGAGGACCAACCGACCATTAAAGAGGCCAGGGCGAAGGTGAAGCAGGCCCGCCTTAATCTGGAATATACCGAGATAACCGCCAAACTCTCCGGCTACATCACCCGGCGTCAGGTGGAGGTGGGCAACTGGGTCCAGCCGGGCCAGCCCCTGATGATGCTGGTGCCTCTGAATACTCAACAACTTTGGGTCCAGTCCAATTACAAGGAGACCGAGCTGACCCACGTTTATATCGGCCAGCCTGCCACCGTCAGGATAGACACTTATCCGGGCGTCGAGTTTAAAGGACGGGTGGATTCCATCATGGCCGGCACCGGTTCGGCCTTTTCGCTGTTGCCGCCCGAAAACGCCACCGGCAACTGGGTGAAGGTGGTGCAGCGCATTCCGGTGAAGGTTACCCTCCTGCCGCCCTTCCCCGATAACCGGCCGCTCAGGATCGGCATGTCCGCCGAGGTCACCATCGACACCCGGAAACGCACCGGCAAACGCTTGATGACTGGTGAGGACATTCGGGCCTCTATTAAATAGTGGCACAGGCCTCTGGCCTGTGAAAGCACAGGCTGGAAAGCCTGTGCTACCTAAAGCAAATCAGGGCGACCCAGCGGGTCGCCCCTACGATTTTTTCTCTCGAAACCCAAAACTTGGAACCCGAAACTCAAAACCAGGTCCCGGTGAACAAAT
>JAMCQY010000182.1 GCA_023381945.1 Deltaproteobacteria bacterium | reverse complement strand
TGGCCCTGGGAAATGGTGTCCACCCCGTCGTCGGCGGTCAGGGAGAAGGTGAGTTTGCGGCCCTCCACCTTTTCCAGCATGCCCTTGACGGTCACCGTCAGCCCCGGCGGGGTGGCGGCCATATGGCTCAGATCCACATGGATGCCCACCGTTTGCTCCCGGGGCCAATCCAGAAAGGGATTGAGGGCCTGGATGCAGGCCCATTCGAAGAGCCCCACCATGTAGCCGGTGGCCAATACCCGCGGCATCGCCTGGAACTCCGGCGATTCGGGATAAAGGTGGGGCACCGTCTTGTTTTCCGGCACCGTGAAATGGAACTCAAAGGTCAGGCCGGGTTGCAGGGTCTCTTTCATAGTAGATCTCCTTCAGGGGATGCGCCTGGCGCTCTGGCATTCAATTGCTTTACCTATTAGTTTCTGCTAAAAATAACGATTAGTAAAATTAATTATATTTATTTTATTGATAAGATAATTTTATGGAATGGCAGCAGCTCCTCGGCTTCTATCACGTGGCTCGCCTGGGCAGTTTCACCCGGGCCGCCAGGGCCACCTTCCGGACCCAATCGGCCTTGAGCCAGCAGGTCCGGGCCCTGGAAGAGGAGCTGGAATGCCAACTCCTGGAGCGCCTGGGCAAACGGCAGCTTCGTCTCACCCCAGCCGGGGAGAAGCTGTTGGAATTCTCCCAGGCGGTTCTCGCCAGATTGGAAGCCTTCAAGGAAGAGCTCCATGAACTGAAGGGGCAAAACCAGGGAACCCTGCGCCTGGCGGCCCCTTTCACCACCCTGTATCATCTGCTCCCCGAGTTTCTCGAGCGCTATCGCCGGGAGTTTCCCAAGGTTGACGTCACTTTGCTGGACCGCTCCCAGGCCGCGGTCGTCGCCCTGGTGAAGGCAGGCGAAGTCGATTTCGGCCTGGCCCTGGAATCGCAGATTACCCCGGACCTGGCCGCCTTACGCTGGCAGCCGGTGCACACCGTCCTGTTGGCCCCGCGCCACCATCCCCTGGCCATGGCAAAACGCCTGACTCTGCGGCAGATCGCCGCTCATCCCCTGATCCTGCCCCCCCGGGGGCCGGATTACCCCGGGCGCCGGGTCCTGGACGAGCATTTCCGCCGGCATGGCCTTACCCCCCACATTGTCATGGAATCTGCCAATGTGGAGTTGAGCGCCCTCTATGTGGAAATGGGCCTCGGGGTTGCCTTCGCCACCCTGGCCAGGGATCTGCCTGCCCCAGCCTGGCGTCATCTGGCCTTTCTCCCCCCTGCCGCGCTACTTTAAGGCCGACCACCTGGCCGTGGCGCTGCGCCGCGGCAAAGTCCTCAGCCTTTACAAGAAAGCCTTTATAAATCTATTGTTTGGGGATACAATTCTTTAGCTTTCAGCCCTCAGCGTCAGCTTTCAGCTAAACAATTTCCGTCCCCCGGCGCTTGGGGCGGACACCTTGGTCCGCCCCTCCGGTTGGACAATGTGCTGATCACCGGGAATGGAGAAGAAAGGATACCTGGAAAAGTTAACCTCACCCTGCCCGCCGGCAGCCGGTTATCCATTCGGACGCCGGGGGCTGGGGGTTAACTACAGATGAAAAAGGGTAAAAGGGGAAAAGGAGAAAGGGCGAATGCCGAAAAAGGAACAAAAGGTGAGACCTTCAGAGACACTCGCAAAGATCTTTTTTGCCTGTCATTCTGAGGGAGCGCAGCGACCGAAGAATCTCAAATAAGCGAATTACGAGATTCTTCGCTTCGCTCAGAATGACAATATGGTCCTTTTCCCTTTTTCCTTTTTTCTTTTCCTACCAATGAATTGGATGGAGCTATGAAACGACGCATATACCTGAGAATGAAATCCCTGGAAGAAGCCAAGGAACTCTGGTTTTCCCGGTTTGATCCGCAAGCCATGGTGGGCGTAAAGAAAATCCACACCTTAGCGGCTGCGGGGCGGGTGACCGCGGCTCCGGTCATGGCTAAGCGCTCCTCACCGGCGGCCCACCAGGCGGCCATGGACGGCTTTGCGGTGGCGGCCGCGGCCACCTTCGGGGCCAGCCCCGATAACCCTAAGCTTTTGCACCTGGGCCGGGAGGCCCTTCCGGTCAACACCGGCCACCTGATGCCGCCGGGCACTGACGCGGTGATCATGGTGGAGCAGATCCCCGACCCGGAGGCCGATCCCGTCACGGTAGAGGCCCCGGTCTTCCCCTGGCAGCATGTCCGCCGGGTGGGGGAAGATCTGGTCAAGGGTGAAATGGTGCTGCCGGAAGGGAGCAGAATTACCTCATGGTCCCAGGGGGCCTTGCTGGCAGCCGGAGTGACCACGGTACAGGTGCGGCGCCGTCCGCGGGTGGCGATTATTCCTACGGGGAGCGAACTGGTGCCGGCCACCGAACTGGACCAGGAGCCGGAGTCCGGCCGCCTGCCGGAATTCAATTCCGTCATCCTTTCGGGTCTGGTGGAGGAGGCTGGAGGCTTGCCCATCGTCAGGCCCATCGTCCCCGATGATCCTGCCGTCCTCAGTAAAGTCCTAGAAGAAACCCTGGCGGCCGCCGACGTGGTGCTCATCAACGCCGGGTCCTCCGCCGGCACCGAGGATTACACCTATCAGGCGGTGGCTGCTTTGGGCGAAGTGCTGGCGCACGGCGTCGCCATGATGCCGGGTAAACCAACCCTGCTGGGGGTCGCGGCGGGCAAGCCGGTCATCGGCATTCCCGGCTATCCGGTGTCAGCGGTGCTTTCCTTCGAGCAGTTTGCGGCCCCTCTGATTGCTGGGATGGCCGGCCGGCTTCTCGCGCCTCGGCCCACCCTGATAGTCGAGCCGTCCCAGAACCTGCCTTCCAAACCCGGGCTTACGGAGTTCATCAGAGTAACGTTGGGGCGGGTGGGTAATAGGGTCATCGCCACCCCCTTACCCAGGGGGGCCGGCACCATCTCCTCCCTGGTGCGGGCCGATGGCCTGCTCACCATCCCGTCGCTAAGCGAGGGTCTTGAGGAAGAGAGGCTGGTGGTGGCCGAGCTGCTGGTGCCCCCGGAGGACATCGACGGCACGCTGGTGGTCCTGGGCAGCCACGACAACACTTTGGACCTGCTGGCCACCCTGCTGCGCCGCCGGGATGCCAAGCTACGCCTCTCTTCCGGCCACGTGGGCAGCCTAGGAGGCCTTATGGCCCTGCGCCAGGGCCGGGCCCACCTGGGAGGCAGCCACATGCTGGACCCGGAGAGCAATACTTACAACGTCCCTTTCATCCAGCGCTACCTGAACGGGATGAATCTGAAGCTCATCAACCTGACCTGGCGCCAGCAGGGCCTGATGGCGGCTCCGGGCAACCCCAAGAATATCCGCGCCATCAAGGACCTGGCCCGCCCGGAGGTACGCTTCATCAACCGGCAGCGGGGGGCCGGCACCCGCATGCTGCTGGATTTTCTGCTCAAAGAGGAAAATCTGGCGGCCACGGCCATCCAGGGTTACGAGCAGGAGGAGTACACCCACATGGCAGTGGCGGTGAATGTCTTCTCGGGCGCCGCGGACGTCGGCCTGGGCATCATGGCGGCGGCGAAGGCCTTGGGGCTCGATTTCATTCCACTGTTGCCGGAGCGTTACGACCTGGTGGTGCCGGAGAGCACCTTTGCTGACCCTCGCTTTCAGGTATTGCTTGAGGTTATCCGTTCGGCGGAATTTCAGGAAGCAGCCACGGCCTTGGGTGGGTATGATCTGAAAGATTGCGGCAAGATACTTTGGGAGCAATAAGCCGGAGTTGGCGCTGATGCGGATGATTTCTAGAATTAAACATGAATTACTTGAAGTTGTGTCCCCGGTGCTTTTTTTCTTTGTGGCCTTCAACGTCATCACTTTCACTAAAAAGCTGATGCTGGAGCAGTATCACATCGAGTTTTCCGGTTTCATCTCGGCCACAGTCGGCGCCTTGATTGTGGGTAAAGTCGTGCTGATCGCGGATGAAATTCCCTTTATCAATAAATATCCCGATAAACCTTTAATTTATAATGTTGTCTGGAAGACGGTTATTTATATCTTAGTTGCTTTTCTAGTGCGGTTCCTGGAATTCCTTCTACCCCTGTGGTGGAAATATCGGGATTTAAATGTTGCGGTTGAGCGTCTCCTGGCTGAAGTAATTTGGCCGCATTTTCTTCAATTTTCGTCAGGGCTCTTTTGCCTGTTCTTCGTTTATGTGTCTTTTCGGGAACTTGCCCGCACTTTGGGGAAGAAAAATTTTTCCAAATCTTCCTGGGAATCCGAAGGTCAAAGAGCCCTGACGAAAATTGAAGAAGTCGGTGGTGGGCTGGAAGTTTGGGTTCAGAAAAACGGAATGTTGAAGCGGCGATCTTGGTTGCCTGCAAGATTTATTCAGGCGCTTCAAAATGTTCAGAAAGTTTAGGATACTTTTTTCGGTTTTTCTGATTGCGGCATTATCTATCGCTTATTGCACCAACTCTGGTGCTGCCGCCGGCCAGCAGACGGTCAATATCTATCTGTTCTGGACCGAAGGCTGCCCCCATTGCGCCCGTGAAAAAGAATTCCTGGCGAAACTGGCTGCCAAAGATCGGCAAATCGAGGTTATACTCCTGGAACTGACAAAGTCCCGGGACAATCGTGACTTATTCGGCAAAGTGGGCCGGGAACTGCATGCCAATATCAGCGGCGTGCCCTTCACGGTAGTGGGCGAACGTTATTTCATCGGCTGGCTGGATGAGGACAGCACCGGTGCGGCCATCGCCCAGGCCGTCGAAGAAGCGCGCCGGACCTTCGCCCCGGATGTGGTGGCCGGTCTCATGGCCCGCCCCGCGGCGCCTATGCCCCCGGAAAAGCAGGCCATTCCCGAGAAGTTGCCCGTGCCGTGGTTTGGCGAGATCGAAATCAAATATCTGTCCCTGGGACTGATCACCCTGATCATCGGCTTATTGGACGGCTTCAATCCCTGCGCCATGTGGGTCCTGGTCTTTCTGATCAATCTGCTGTTGGGCCTGGAAGACCGGCGCAAGATGTGGCTCTTCGGCGGCACTTTTATCGCCACCTCAGGGGTGATCTATTTTCTGTTCATGACCGCCTGGCTCAATTTTTTGATCTTCGTGGGATTTATCAAGTGGGTCCGGATCATTATCGGCGGGGTCGCTTTACTGGCGGGATTTTATAATTTGCGGGAATACTTGACTAATAGAGCCGGAGTCTGCAAGCTGGAGGCCGGGGAGGGCCGCCTCCGCCGGTTGGAGAAGATTAAAGAGGCGGTCCATGGCCAGAAGTTCTGGCTGGCTTTGGGCGGCATTATCCTGCTGGCCTTCGCGGTCAATCTGGTGGAGTTGCTCTGTTCCGCCGGATTCCCCGTCATCTACCTGCAGATCTTAAGCCTGAATCAACTGCCTTTCTGGCAATACTACCTCTACATGGTCCTCTACATCTTCATGTATATGCTGGACGACATGATTATTTTCGTAGCGGCCATGGTCACCCTGCAACTGCTGGGCGTCGGCACTGAATACAAGCAAGCCTCCAATCTGGTAGGCGGTGTTTTGATGCTGATCCTGGGGATTTTGCTCATCTTCCGGCCTCAAGCCTTGATGTTCGGGTAAAAGGCGCCTCGGCGCGATTCGGGTAAAATTTCCCTCTGGGCTGGATAATCCAAGCCGCGGTGATTACTTAAAAAACAACCGCTGGGCGTTTTGACCGGTGTAATTCAGTGAGGCGACTACGGAGGAGGCTATGAGACCCCAAAGACTGGGCCTGCGGCTGAGTTTGATGCTCCTTTTGAGCTTGGCATGGTTGATTCTTGGAAGTGCTCCGGCCCAGGCCGGCGAAATTGCCAGCCGGGTAAAACCGGCGCAATATCAGGGAGCGGCGACCCGCGGGGCTTTGGACCTTGTCATCCGGTCTGATGAAGGTGCGCCAACTCCGCCCGGGGAGCTATTGCTCAACGATCCTGCCGGCCGGATGAGCGGCGCCGATGCCGCGGGCAGGAGATATCGAGAAATTCCCGATTCCAGTTATAGACGAGAAGAGGGCTCCTATCACCTGCATGTGGGCAATGCGGCGAGCGGCCGTTATACTTTAAGAGTGATCGGGCTGCAGGGGGGCAGATATACTATATATATGACCGCCTATGATCAAACCGGGGCCCGCGCCGATGTTAAGTTTAGCAGGCTGATGGAACCGGGAGTGATGCACATTTTTGCCATCGATTATTCCAATCTCGCCGGGGCTAAGATCAAGGCCCGGCAAATCCATAGGGTTCAATGAAGATTTTTTAAAAAGGGGGATTCAACATGCAGTTACAGGGCTCGCAGACGCAAAAAAATTTACTCATCGCCTTCGCCGGGGAATCCCAGGCCCGGAACCGCTACTCCTTCTATGCCAGCGAGGCCAGGAAGGCCGGCTATGAACAAATCGCCGCCGTCTTCCAGGAGACCGCGGAAAATGAAAAGGAACATGCCAAGGTTTTTTTTAAACATTTGGGGGAGGGCACCGCGGAGATCTTCTCCGGTTATCCCTTCCATTTAGGAGACACCGCCAGCAATCTGCAGGCGGCGGCCGAAGGGGAGAATTTCGAGTGGACCACGCTCTATC
>JAMCQY010000353.1 GCA_023381945.1 Deltaproteobacteria bacterium | reverse complement strand
AACATGGCTTCCTCTATGAGCAGGACGGCGCCCTGTGGTTCAAGGCCACCGAGTTCGGCGATGAAAAAGACCGGGTGGTGCGGCGCAGCAACGGCGCCACCACCTACTTCGCCTCGGATGTGGCCTACCACATGCTCAAATTCCAGCAGGGATTTGACCTGGTGGTGGATATCTGGGGGGCCGACCACCACGGCTACGTCCCCCGCCTCCAGGCCGCGGCCCAGGCCCTGGGTCTGCCGGGTCACCTCAAGGTAATTCTGGTCCAGTTGGTCTCGCTCCTGCGCCAGGGGCAGCCGGTGGCCATGACCACCAGGGGCGGCACCTTCGTCACCCTCCGGGAGGTCTTGGACGAAGTGGGCAAGGATGCGGCCCGCTTCATCTTCCTCACCCGGCGCCCGGACGCCCAACTGGAGTTCGACCTGGACCTGGCCAAGCTGCAGAGCAGCGAGAATCCGGTCTATTACGTGCAGTATGCCCACGCCCGCCTGGCCAGCGTTTTCCGTCAGGCCGCGGGACAAAATATTTCCACGGGCAAACCCGATCCGAGCCTGTTTCCGAGGCTCTCTCTGCCGGAAGAGCTTAACCTGCTCAAGCTGCTTGCCGGTTATCCGGAATTGGTGGAGGCCGCGGCCCGCAATTTGGAGCCCCACCGCCTCACTTATTACTTGACGGAACTGGCCTCACAACTGCATAGTTATTACTACAAACACCGCTTCATCACCGAAGACCTGGAGCTGAGCCAAGCTCGCCTGGGGCTGGTGGCCGGGGTGAGGACAATACTGGCCCACGGTTTGCAAATCTTGGGGGTGGAGGCGCCGGAAACCATGTGATCCGCCCTCGCAATTAACCCACGCAACTTCCAGACCAACACCGGGAATGAGGAGGGGGAGATGGAGACAGGCCGGGGCAAAAAGGGCAAAAAGGCCGCCTGGCATCTGAGCCTGGGGTTGATGGATGTCATCATCGTCGGCATCGGTGTTGTCGGTTTGATGAGCTTTAGTTTCACTATCGGGGCCCTGGCTGGCCGGGGGGACATCTATCGGGCCGCTTACTCTTGGGGATTGCTGTCTCCGGAACCCAAAGGAGTGTGCCAGGTAATGCCCCAGGCGGCTGCACCGTCAGCCGAGGCGCCTGCAGTTCCTGTACCTCCTGCTCCGGCTGCGGCTACTCCCAATGCGACCCCGGACCAACCTGCTTTGGCCTCATTGCCAGGTGGCCCGGCCGCTCATAGACCAACCCCGGCCAAGGTGGCCCATGCCTCCCCCATCGCCGGCTCCATGGCGCCACTTCCGGCACCGGCCTCCCATGCTTCGAGTAAAAAGAAAGCCAAAGCAGCCCAAGCTCAACGGGAGCAGAAGGCCCGGGAAGATCAACTGCACCGGGAGCGCCTGGAAGTAGCCAGCAAACTGACTTTTCAAAATAGCTTCGACTCCACCCCCAAACCCAAAAAAGAGAAAATTGCCAGCAAATCTCAGCCCGCCCAGATTAAAGTGGGTACGTTCCGGAACAGCAAGGCCGCTCAAATTAAGATGGCCGAACTGCAAAAGAAAAAGGTCAAGGTAACCCTGAAACAAGGTAAGGATGCCAAAGGCCCCATTTATATCCTGTATCGCCAGAATACGGCTGAGCCCTCCAAAGAAGGCGACAATCTGGCCCGGAAAAAAGAAAAAGCCGCCAACCCCGGAACCAGTCCCAGGTTTCAGTAAAGGAACCCGATCCTTCCGCACCGGCGGAGGGCTGCGGTTTCGCATGGTTTAGAAAACCCGCCACAAATATTCCCACTTCTTCATGATTTCACAGTAAATCATGGCCGCTGGTCAAGCCAGGCATAGACCCAGACTTGTTTCTTTGTTGAGGTTCAATTCCCAAGCTTTGCCCTTCTATACCTGGGCTTTGCCGAGTTATAGCGTTTGCCAAAAGTTTTTTCCGATACCCGATGGATTGTAGGGGCGGACCCATGTGTCCGCCCTGAAGGAGGGCGCACACGCGGGTGCGCCCCTACGGGAAGAAACTTTCTTACTTCTATGAGCGCAACTTGGTATCAGACGTGGCAAGGAGACCAGGAAGTTCTTGGCGTGTGCGAAGAATTTGGCGCAGTTGACAGGTTGGGAGGATGGGAAAGGGGAAGGGATGTTATTCGCCTGGGATAGGGAGAGGGAACAGATCCGGGGAATTAACCGTGGACCGGTTTAAAAAGAGTCCTCCTCAGATTGACCTGCGCCTTCGGCCATGGCTTCTTCCACCATTTGGTCCACTTCGTCGCCGGATTCCTCACCCATCTCCTGGGTCATTTTCTTAAGCATCCGGGCCATGCTTTTAGGATCGTTTTCGTCCACCCCGGACCAAGCGCTCGGGTCGGCTAACCGCTCCAGGCGGGTTTCCTCCGAGAGGCGGACATGCACCCGGGAAAGCACCCTGACGAGGGCCGAACTGCCGCACTTGGGGCAGACCGGCGTGAACGACTCGTTAAGGTTCAGGATCAAGAAACCGGAAACCCGGCGGCAGTCCTGGCATTGATATTCATAAATGGGCATGTTTGCTGTCTGATCTTATAACCTTGTTTGACAAAGTCAAACTCAATCAATGGTCATGGTCATGGCTGCCCTTGACCTTCATCTTATGCAGGCGGGCAACCTGCCTCTGCACCTCGAGATAGCGGCTATCCCCCGGGGATAAGTTCTTTAGGGCACGTTGAAAATGGAACAATGCCAAGGGCAGGGCCTTGGACTTAAGGCTGTGGAATCCTAAATAGTAATGGGCCAGGCCCAACTGCCCTTTCTCGCCGTACAGGGTGCCCAGGTTGTAATAAACTTGACTGAAGGTGGGGTTCAATTGGTGAACTTTTTCGAACAGGGGCAAGGCCTGATCAATCTGTTTGCGCTCCTGATAGATCCGGCCCAGAAAATATAGAACCACATCATCCTGAGGGAAGCGCCTGGATAATTGGTCCAGTAGTTGCTGTGACTCCTGGAAACGATTTTGGTGGAAATAAAAGATGGCCAGATCCCGTTGGATAAGCGGCTGCTCGGGCGCCAGCTTCAGGGCCTGCTGAAAGGCGGCAGTGGCCTCACTGTCTTTATCCAGGTCAGCCAAGGCCAAACCCTTGCCATATTGGAAGATCGGATTTCGGGGGTCGCGAATGGCATCTTGAGTCATGCGGCGTAAAAGTTGATTGGGGTTGCCGCAGGTAGCCTCTAACTTGACAGTGAAATATTGAAAATCGGGATTGTCTCTCGATGGTTTAATTTCGCTTTGATGAATAGTAAGTTGATGCGATAGTTCCACAACGCGGTCGTCGGTAAATGGGTGAGTGCGCAGGTAAATTGGCGTTTTTCCTCCCTCAAACCACCGCTGTTTATTCATTTTGTTGAACATGCTTATCATGTCCCGGGGATTATAACCGGCTTTGACCATCCACTTGAAGCCGGTGGCGTCTGCTTCGGCCTCATTATCCCGGCTGTAGGCCAGCATGGCGGCCTGACCTCCGCCCAAAACGCCCAGGATCAGAGGTTGCGCTAAGGCGCCCCCTAGAAAAATCGAGGCCATGGCGCCGATCAGGGAAGCAATGGTGGCGTTCCTGGATTTTTCCATCATCTTGGCCATGTGCCGGCAATAGACGTGGGAAATTTCATGGGCCATCACCCCGGCCAGTTCACCTTCATGCTCGGCCATCATAATCATGCCGCTGTGGAGGAAGATATAACCGCCCGGCACCGCGAAGGCGTTCATCGTGGGGTCTTTTACTATGAAAAACTTATACTTAAAAGGCTGGGGCCCCGTCTGGGCCACCAGCTTTTGTCCCAGGCGATTGATATAAGAAGTGAGGAAAGGGTCTTCTATAAGGGGAATTTGTTGTTGTATCTCCAGCAGAAACTCTTCACCGATTTGCCGTTCTCTCTCCACGCTCAGGCCCTTGAATTCATCGAACAGCGCCCAGGACCCTTGGGTTTGTGCCAAGAGCAGGCTTATAACCAAGAAGAGGATAAATCCCGACTTCCTGATGGAGAAAAGCAATTTAGTCATGAGGAACCAGACTCGGGTTCAGGGTTGTGAAGCGGTTCCGTCGTAAGGTCGATGGTGGATGTTGCCGGAGGAGGTGACGTCAACGAGGTCTTGGGGGCTTCGCCCCACAGACCTTCCAAGTCGTAAAATTCCCGGAGTTCCCGGAAAAAGATGTGAACTACCACGGTATTATAATCCATTAAGACCCAGAGGCCTTCTTCTTTACCCTCCACCCCCAAAGGCTTAACCTTGACCTTGGCCAGATCTTCTTCCACCTGTTGGGCCAGGGCCGATACCTGGCGCTTAGAGCCGCCGGCACAGAGGATAAAATAGTCCGCGAAGGAACAATGGTTCCTTACCTCAAGGAGCACCGGATCCAGGGCCTTATGGTCCGTCAAGATTTTAAGAATGAGCCCTGCCAGAGCTTCCGGGGTGAGAGGAGTTGGGGGCGCCGTGTCGCCCTCCCTAAAGATATAATTTATGGTTAATTATATATCCTCTTACCGGCTCCGGCAAGAGGTAGCGGATGGAACGTCCCTGGCGCACCAGGCGGCGGATGCCGGTGGCTGAAATATCCATCAGGGTGGTTTCCTGCCATAATACCTTATAACCCGAGGGATGCTGAAATCCGGCGTCGCCCGCCAGAACTTGAAACTGCGGCTCGACACCTCGGGTAAGAATCTCTGCCAGGTGGGAGCGGTCATATCCCGGCCGATCCAGGACCACAAAATGGCACAGGTTAAAAAGCTGAGAGTAATCCTTCCAGGTGTGGATTTCCAGCATGGCATCCAGTCCCAGGATAAAGTAAAGCTCCCAGGTCGGTCCCAACTCCTCCCGGACCAGGCGTAAAGTTTCTATCGAGTAAGACTTGCCGGAACGCCGGCCTTCGAGGTCAGAGACCGCCATGACCGGGTGATCCCCCACGGCCAGTCGGGCCATCTCCAAGCGAATCTGAAAGGGGATCAGATCTTGGGCAACCTTGTGGGGCGGGTAGGCGGCCGGGATGAACCAGAGGCTATCCAGTGATAAGGCCTCACAGACCTCTTCTGCGGACCTAAGATGGCCGAAATGGATGGGGTTAAAGGTCCCCCCGAAGAGGCCCAGCCGCCTTCTGGTCTCACCTTCTGATCTGGCCGTCGCCATAAACGATGAACTTAGTAGTGGTGAGTTCTTCCAGGCCCATGGGCCCAAAGGCGTGAAGTTTCGAGGTGTTGATACCGATCTCAGCCCCCAGCCCCAATTCCCCGCCATCGTTGAAGCGGGTGGAGGCGTTTACCAGGACTACCGAGGAATCCACTTCCTTCAGAAAGCGCTGGGCCCGGCCATAATTCTGGGTGATGATGGCCTCGGTGTGATTGGAACTGTAGCGGGCGATGTGGTCGAGGGCCGCGTCCAGGTCAGGCACCACCTTCACCGCCAGGATCAAGTCCAGGAACTCGAAGCCCCAATCCTCGTCCCTGGCCGGGACAACCGCGGGGTCGATCTCCCGGGTGCGGGGGCAGCCGCGTATTTCCACCCTGGCTTCCCGATAGTGGCTCAACATCCGGGGGAGAAACACCGGCGCGATTTGTTCATGGACCAGCAAGGTCTCCATGGCGTTGCAGACCCCGGGACGCTGCACCTTGGCGTTGAAACAGACGGTATCGGCCATTTCCGGGTCGGCGTCCGCATCCACAAAGATATGGCAGACTCCTTTATAATGCTTCAACACCGGGATGCGGGAGTGCTCCGCCACAAAGCGGATTAAGCCTTCGCCGCCCCTGGGGATGATGAGGTCCACCAGTTCATCCTGCTTCAGGAGTTCTAGCGTGGCCTCCCGGGCGATGCTTGGGATAACCTGCACCGCCGCCAGGGGCGCGCCGGCCTCCTCCAGGGCCTCTTGCATGAGCACGGTCAAGGCCATATTGGAATGGATGGATTCTTTGCCGCCCTTGAGGATTACGGCGTTGCCGCTCTTCAGGCACAGCGCCGCGGCGTCCACAGTGACGTTGGGCCGGGATTCATAAATGAAGCCGATCACCCCCAGGGGGATGCGTTGACGGCCGACTTTGAGGCCGTTGGGGCGGACCCACATGCCGGTCACCGCGCCCACCGGGTCCGGCAGGGCCGCCACTTCTTGGAGCCCTTTGATCATGGAGGCGATGACCCTATCCGACAGGGTGAGGCGGTCGATGAAGGCAGGGGGATAGTTTTGCGCCTGAGCTGCCTCCAGATCCCGGCGGTTTTCCGCTTGAATCGCCAGGCGGCGTTCATCCAGCAGTTCGGCTATCCGGATGATGACCCGGTCTTTGACCGACCGGGAGAGATTCCCCACCTGCCGGGCTGCGGTTTTGGCTTCCAGAGCCAGATTACGAATCATTGCGGGGATGTCCATATGTTCTCCAAAAACATCTGCAATAAATCAGTATGAAAGGGTGGGCAGAGCTTCTGCCTCTGAGGCCGTTAACCTTGATAGCTTAGGCAACCCGAACCTCAAGAAGTGGTCAATATTTCCTTGCTGAGCGAGGCTTTTATTTCTTCGTGGGACAAAGTGCTCAGATAAAGTTCGATAGCCTCTTTGATATTGGCCATGACCTCTTCGAAGGTGTCGCCTTGG
>JAMCQY010000224.1 GCA_023381945.1 Deltaproteobacteria bacterium | reverse complement strand
AGGATGATCTCGGTCATGGCGGAAAGGTAATCGTTGAGGAGAGCCACTACGGTTTCGGCGTCCAGGCGCTCGGAAATGGTGGTAAAGCCGGCCAGGTCGGAGAAAAATAGCGTGACCTGGCGGCGTTCCCCACCCAGTTTCAACTTCTCCGGGTGGGCCAGCAGGTGGCTGATGACCGCCTCAGACATGTACTGGCCGAACATGCGGCGGATATAAAGCTTTTGACGGCCCTCGGTGGCGTAACTGTAGGCCGTGGCCAGCCCGAAGCTCAGGGCCAGGGCGAGCCCCGGCAGGACCGGATCGGCCCAGAGGCCGTTCCAAAAGGCGAGGGTCGTGAGCGACACATGGACCAGCAGAAGGACAAACAAGGCCACCAGGGTGACGAGGAGGCGGGGGACATAGAGGACCGTGGCGGCAATGGCCAGCACCAGGACCAGGGCCCAGGCCCACAGGAGCCAGCCCGGCAGGGTCTTGAGAAAATCTCCCTGGAGCAGATTGTCCAACGCGGTGGCATGAACCTCTACCCCGGGGTAAACGCCGCCCAGGGGAGAGGCCTTCAGATCCAGGAGGCCCGGGGCGGTGAGACCGACGAAGACCCATTTGCCGGCAAAGGCCTCCGGTGGGTAGATGGGCGGGAGATCATGGCGCACCCTGGCCTCGGAGGAGATGACATTGGCCGCTGAAAAGCGTTTATGGCTGCGGCTGGGGCCGCGATACTTGAGGAGGAGCTTGCCCTGTTCGTCCAAAGGAATCCTCAGGGTCCCCATGACCAGCCCGCCTTCGACGAATTTTACCGGCTCCTTCCGGCCGAAATGTTGAAACGCCGCAAAGGGCAGCAACGGGAGCCAGCGATCTTTGAAAGGCAGAACCAGGGGGACGCGGCGATAGATGCCGTCCGGGTCAGGACTGGACTCCACGTTCCCCAAGGCTCCGGCTGCATTTAATAGAGGCCCGACCGGGGTGACTATGGAGTGGTAAACCACCGGCTCCCGGGGCCTGGGGCCAGGGATTCGAAAACCAGCTTTTTCCAGCAGGGCCGCTTCCTGAGGGTTAGCGCCTTTATCCTCCCGGGACAGAAAAAAGGGCAGGGTGACGTTGCCTGCGGCCGCCGCAGCCTGGGCCAGGCGGTTATCATCTTCCGGGCCGTAGGACGAGGCCTCGGTGAACAGGAGGTCGAAGATTACCGCCTTGGCCCCGGCCCGCTTGCAATAATCAATGATGTGGGCATAGAGCTGGCGGGGCCAGGGCCACACCACGCCTTGATTCTTAAAAAAATCCAGGTCGGGTTGGTCCACGGTGACCACCACCACATCGGGTGAGGCCTTGGCCAGCGGTACATGGCGGAACAATAGATCCAGGGTCTTCAGGCGGAAAGGAGCGATAACCCCGAAAACATCCAGGCAGAAGGTTAGGAGCAGTACTGCCATGGTGATGAGGGCCGCAGCCCGGAATTTGGACGGCGGGGTGGAGTTGGAGTGGTCCGTCACGGATGACCTCGTATATCTGGATAAGCCGAAGAACCAAATTACCTTGCGATTATGTTTAGGTCAAAAAGAAAGTTTTCACAACAATTTTTTATAAAATAAATTATATCGCTGCTTATCATATTGCTCTTCAATGCCTTGACGGTGGTCGTCAAGGGGACGTTGAGCCTTTGAGGAAAGTATTGGCAGGTCTTACGGAACATCATCGGACTGCTCACGGGATCATGAGGGTAGTATTATTTCTGTCCGGGGTTTCCCTTCGCGGGAATGCGGCCCCATGGAAACCTGGATAGATGCTAAAGCACGTTTAAACCATGATGATTTTAACGATTCCATATTCGCCGTAGTCTAATTTCAGCAGGGTTGAAAGATCTTTTCTTTTAGGTATTGCTTTATTGCCAAACCAACCATTTTTTAATGTGCATAATATTCTTGCCGAAAATTTATCCAAAAGAGCCTCTTTCAAAAAGTATTTTTGTCATCCTGAGCGAAGCGAAGGATCTCGTATTTTCCCTTAATTATCTGAGATTCTTCGGTCGCTGCGCTCCCTCAGAATGACAGGAAAGGAGACTTTTGCAAGAGGCTCAAAAGCGTTCGCTTTTTCATCTAGTTTATTTTGTGCCTATATTCAAAATATGGTAAACTTATCCAGTGAATGACGGCGGGGGGGCGGCTGATCCGCGATGACTCTTCCGGATTGGCAGGGGGCGCCAGGATTCTTAACCTACTTGTTTGCTCACTTGATCGCCTCCCGACTATATTTATCTTGAGAAAATACCGTGCCACAATCTGGGCCCAAAAATAGTTTGAAGAACACCTACCGGAACTGGATGAAGTTGCTGGGGATTTGCGCCTGGCCCATCATCATTATTTCGGTGCTGATCGCAGCGGCCTCGGTCTATTATACCGTTGCCCACTTGAAGATCGATACCGCCCGCGATGCCCTGGTGGGCGGTAGCAAGCACCTGGTCAAACTAAGTAAAAATATGAACCGGGAATTCGGTTCCCGGGATAGCTTGGTGGTGGTGGTGGAAAACGGCCACCCCCTAACCGTCAGGTTTACCGAAGCCCTGGCTCTGGAACTGCGCCGTTACCCGAATCGGTTCCCCGAGCTCTTCTATCGCTTGGATCCCGAGATCCTAAAGCCTTGGGCGCTGCTCTATCTGGATCAAAAAGATCTCCTGAAGATCAAGAACAATCTGGTGGATCAACGGGGGCTGCTGACCCGGCTGGCGGCCGACCCCAGTCTCCTCACCTTTTACCGGGGGGTAAATGACCAGATTGCCCGGACCATGATCGGACAGGTGTTCACCGGCTTTCTGGATGATAAGGAGCCAGAGGAAGCGCTGCCGGATGTCAGCCTGCTGAACGCCACGCTTAAGCAGATGCTCTCAAGTCTGGAAGGGGAAAAGCCTTTCGTTTCCCCCTTTAACGCCTTTTTCCCTAAAGAATTGAGCGACCTGAGCCAGCAAGGCTATTTTTTCACCGATAATGACAAATTCCTGCTCTTCCTGGTGACGCCGCAACCGGATGGCTACGCCAGCACAAATCGAGATGTCGCTCTGCTGCGGAAGATAGTGGACCGGGTCAAGACCCGTTTCCCAGGAATCCAGGCCGGGGTGACCGGACCGGATGCCTTGGAGTCCGACGAGATGGAGAGTTCCCTCGCCGATATCTCTCTGGCCACCTGGCTGTCTCTGGCGGGCCAAATGGCTCTGCTCTTCCTGTTTCTCCGCAGCGTGCGGCGGCCTTTGGTTCAGACCTTGACCCTGATCATTGGCCTGTGCTGGACCTTTGGTCTGGTGACGCTGGTGGTGGGGCGCCTCAACCTCCTATCCATGATTTTTGCTCCCCTGATGCTGGGCCTCACCATCGACTACGGCATCCACTATTTCTGCCGCCTGGAGGAGGAGCAAAGAGGGCGCAAGTTCTGCACCTTTGAAATCTTGAGTTGCACCTACCAGCGCACTGCGCCCAGCATCTTCTATGCCGGGATTGCCGCGGCCTTGTCCTTCTTCCCCTTGATTTTCATGGGTTTTACGGGACTGGCGGAGTTGGGCCTGATCCTTACCATGGGTATCCTGGCAATGCTGGTGGCCACCATGGTGCTGGTGCCGGCCCTGATCAGCGTCTCCTACCGGTGGACGGCCGGGCCCGAGATTGAGGAAGGCCAGCCCCAGCCGTTCCTGCACTTGCATTGGACCCGGCCCTGGCTCATCGTAGCCCTGGGGCTGGTCTTGGTAGGCCTCGGCGCAGTCGCGGCCTGGCGGTTTGTTCCCTTCGATTTGAACCCTCTGCATCTGCAAAATCAACGGGTCGAATCAGTGATTTGGGAAAATAAGCTCATCCAGGATTCGAAGTATTCCACCTCTTACGGGGCCGTGGCCACCTCCTCCCTCGAGGAACTGCAGGCCCGCATCACGGCCTTGAAAAAATTGCCCACCGTGTCCCACGTGGAGTCAATCCTGTCCTTCCTCCCCTCCGATGTGGACGCCAAACGTTCCCTCCTGGAGAAACTCCGCCCGGTTTTGAGATCCATCCAGTTCTCCGGGAAACCGGCGACAGTCTCCGGCCCGGCGGAGACGGCGGCCATTTTAAGCCGCATCAATTTCAAGCTCGGTGAGGCAGCCCGTAGTCTTCAAGAAGAAAAGGCGGCCACTGCCGAACAGATTGCCGAGACCCATAGCCTCATCAACCAGATAGTTCCCCTGTTGAACGGCAATCAACAGGAACAGGTAGCCGCACGTCTGGCAAATTTTGAGCGGCAGTTTAGCAAAGACCTGCACGAAAAGTGGAAACTGATAGAAGGTTTTGTCAAATCGGCCCTGGACACCCCGCCCCTTACCATGGCGAATCTACCCGAGGCGGTGCGCAAACGCTTTATCAGCAGCCAGGGGACTTTTCTTATCCGGGTTTTCCCTTCCCAGGACATTTGGAATTTCGAACCCTTGAAGCTTTTCGTCAAAAGTCTTTGGAGCGTCGACCCCAACGCCGTGGGGGACCCCGTGCTGCTTTACGTCTTTACCCTGGGTTTCCGCAATGCCTGCCTCAAGGCGGCAGGCGTGGCCCTACTTGCCATTGCCGGAATGCTGCTTATTTTGTTCCGTAGTTGGAAATTGACCCTGTTGGCCTTTCTGCCCCTGATCGTCGGAACCGGACTCACCTTAGACCTGATGTGGCTGTTAGGCATGACCTTCAATCAGGCCAATGTTTTGTTTGTGCCGTTGATTCTAGGGGAGGGGGTCGAATTCGGGATCATCATTTTGATGCGCTGGCAGTTGGAAGAGTCCGCCAGGTCCATCACCCTGCCTGCCAGCACTGCCAAGGGGGTGGCTTTGGCGGCTCTAACCACCACAGTAGGCTTCGGCAGTTTAATGGTTTCCGGCCACAATGGGGTCTTTAGCCTGGGTCTGTTAGCCACTGTGGGCAGTCTTAGCGTCTTGATAGCTTCTTTAAGTTTTCTCCCGGCCTTTATCCGAGTAATGGAACGAGAGTATGAAACCCGGGAACCATCGTTCCTGCCCTATCTGGGGATGGTGCGCTGGTTCAATCATATGGTAAGGAGAAAGACTCATGAAAAGATGGCGTTGGATAGTGAGCCTGACCCTGGCAACCTGGTGCTTTTGCGTTGTCCCAGCCCTGGCCCAAGGCCCCAAGGAGTATGTGAAGGGAATCCTGGACAGAGTAATGGCCATTCAAAGCAGTCCGGCGAGTGAAGCTCAACGTTCTGGCCAAATCCATCAAATAATTGAACAAAGCTTTGACTTCCCTTACATGGCCAAAGATGCTCTGGGCAGCGCTGCCGGCCAGCTTAGCGGCGGCCAACGCCAGGAATTTCTCAAAAACTTCAGTTACCTTTTCCAGGACTCTTATACGCGCATGGTGCTCAAGTTTCTCTCAAAGGAAAATATTACCTATAAGAAGGAGAGTACGCAGGGTAACAAGGCCACGGTGGACACCACCATCAACCGGCCCAACGAATCCATTCCGGTCACGTATCACATGCACAAGGTGGGCGGAGGCTGGAAGCTTTACGACGTCGTAGTGGACGGCGTCAGCATCCTGCATAACTACCGGACCCAGTTCTCCCAGACGATCCAGACCAAGGGCTTCGGTTATTTGATGGAACGCATGAAAACCCAGCGCGGGGCCATTAAATAAGGGTCTTCAGTTTCGGTTTCCTTTAAGCACTAACTCAGATATTCTGAGAAACAACCGCGTGTGAAGTTTCTTAAAAATCTTCTGGGCGGGCCTTTGGGCCCGCCTAAAAGTTGTGGCCCGAAACGTCAAAAGTCCTTGCTTTCCAGCTTCGATTCCCGCTGAGAGTTTTCCTCCGAATCTGTTCACAATAATTGACATCGCCAATTCAAGCCTTAATTTTTAAAGTAAGCAGGAAAAATCAGGCCTAATCCGCTAAATGCTGCCGTTAGGGCAGTAACCGGTAACCCTGGAGAGGAGGAAAGACGGCATGATCGTTTATGTCACGGAAAGCGGCTCTGACCGGACCGAACTTATCGAAACCTTGGTAAAAGAAGGGGTGACCTATCAGGAATGCAAATCCAAAACCGAACGGGAAGCCGGCGCGGCCGTCGGGATCGTGGAAATTCAGGCCAATATTCCTGAAGTAGTCCCGGTGCCCCGGGATTTAACCCATGGTGACGGCGATATCCGGGTCTGGCGTCTGCCTTCGGGAAAACTGGTAATTACCGATTTGAATGGCAACCTGGAGGAGATTGCCCAGCCCATTCCGCCGCGTTAGCCAGGCCTCCTGATAAGGCCTCGTAAGCAAGAGAGCCTTCCCCGTTCCATCTGCCGCTGAAAAAAACTGAGACTGGTCCGGCCCCCCTTACGGGGAAGGTTCTTGACAAAGATTTATCCCCTCCCCTACAATTATTTTGCCGCCCCACTCCTGTAAATTCTGAGGGTGGAAGCTGGAAGAGTCTCAGAAATAAACGTAAATGCGAAGCGGGTAAAATCCAGGTCAATTAGATGTTGAATGTGAATGTCTTGATGGTGGGCAAAACCCGGGAAGGCTTCATCCGGGAGGGCCTGGAGTTTTATCGGAAGCGCCTCAAGCCCTTGATGCAGCTCAATTTGACCAGTGTCCGGGGAGGAAAAAGAAACCGCC
>JAMCQY010000038.1 GCA_023381945.1 Deltaproteobacteria bacterium | reverse complement strand
TTGAATACAACACACGGCGTCCTCATCAGGGTCTCGGAGGAAGAACCCCAATGCAAGTTTATGTGTCTGAGTACCGTCGCCATGCGTTTAGCCGTATGCTAACGTGAATTGTCATTACACCTAATCTCTAACCCCTGCCCTTCTTGGCCCGGTCGATTTCGCGGGCCATCTCCCGGCGTTTGATGGTTTCCCGTTTATCGTATTTCTTCTTGCCTTTGGCCAGGGCCAGTTCCACCTTGGCGTGTTCGTCCCGGAAGTAGAGGCGGACCGGGATCAGGGTAAAGCCCCGCTCCTGAAGTTTGCCCAGCAGGCGGCGCATCTCCCAGCGGTGCAGCAGGAGTTTCCGGGGCCGCTCCGGCTCGTGGCTCTGCGGCCCGGCGTGGGAATAGGGGGTGATGTGGGCATTATAGAGAAATAATTCATTGCCCTGGAAACGGGCAAAGGCGTCGTCGATGTTGGCCTTGCCCTGGCGCAGAGACTTGACTTCCGTGCCCTTCAGCACCAGGCCGGCCTCATACAGGGCGTCGATGGCGTATTCGAAGTAAGCCTTGCGATTACGGCAGATGATCTTGATGGCGCCTTTGTCGTTCATTTTCCCAACTTATTGGCTAAAGGCCGGCCGAACCGGAAGATGTCCGGAAAGCGCCGGTCCATCTCCCGGGTAACGTAGTTATTGACTTCTCCAACCGTATGGAGCTGCAGGGCCTTGCGGGCGATCTCCTTGGCCTCGGACAGTTTGGTCATGCGGATGACTCGTTTGGCCACCGGGATGGCCATGGTGTTCATGGAAAATTCTTCCACGCCCAGGCCCAGGAGCACCGGGATATAAAGAGGATCGCCGGCCATTTCACCGCACATGGCCACGGAGATGCCGGCCTGGCGGCCAACCTGCACCACGTCGCGCACCATGCGCAGCACCGCCGGGTGCAGGGGCTGGTACATGTCCGCCACCTTTTGATTGACCCGGTCGATGGCCAGGGCGTATTGGATCAGGTCGTTGGTGCCGATGGAAAAGAAATCGGCGTATTTGGTCAGGAGATCCGCCAGGGTCACAGCCGCGGGCACCTCGATCATGGCGCCCACCGGCAATTTGGCGTCGAAGGCGATCTTCTCCTTCTTGAGCTCCTTTTTCACCGATTCCAGGAGTTGCCGGGCCTCCTGCATTTCCCCGGGGCTGGAGATCAGGGGAAACATGACCCGCACCTGGCCGTAAGCCGAGGCCCGCAGGATGGCTTTGAGCTGGGTCCGGAAGATCTTTTGCTCTTTCAGGCAGAAGCGGATGGCCCTGAGCCCCAGGGCCGGGTTCATCTCCGGAGCGTACTCCAGGGGCGAGAGAAACTTGTCGCCGCCGATGTCCAGGGTGCGGATGGTCACCACCCGGGGAGCCTGGGCCTCCACCACCTGCTTATAATCCTGGAAAAGCTCCTCTTCCGTAGGCAGATGGCGCTTTTGCAAATAGAGGAACTCGGTGCGGTACAGCCCTACCCCGTCGGCTCCATACTTGGAGGCCAGGGAAGTTTCCTCCGCCATCTCGATATTGGCCATCACCCGGGTGGGCAGGCCGTCGCTGGTGGCGGCGGGCATGGCGCTGCCCAGGACCACCTCGGATTTAAAAATCTCGAAATCCGCCCGCCGGGCCTGGTAAATGCGGCGCAGCGAGTCGTCCGGATTCAGGATCACCATACCGCTAATCCCGTCCAGGATAATCAAATCTCCTGATTCGATCTCCACGGTGGCGTTATCCAGCCCCACCACCGCCGGAATCTCCAGGGAATGCGCGATGATGGCGGTATGAGAGGTTTTGCCGCCCCGCTCGGTGACAAAACCCAGCACCTGGGACTTGGACATCTGAGTGGTTTCCGCCGGAGACAGGTCCCGAGCCACAACGATGACCGGCTCCTTGAAGGAAAACGATTTGCCGGTGTCCTTACCGGTGAGCCTTCCCATGACCCGGCGGTAGACCATCTCCACGTCGGCCAGACGGCCCCGGATGTGCTTATCGCCGATACGTTGAAACAATTCTTTGATTTTTAAATAGGCCTGGTGCAGGGCCCGTTCGGCGTTCAGGTGTTGTTCCTGGATGAGCTTCAGGGTATCGGCATAGAACATCCGTTCCCGAAGGATCAGCAGGTGCAGCTCCAGGATATGGGCGTGCTCCTTGAGGTCCTCGGAAATTTCGTCCTTGAGCTGGGCCAGTTCGGCTTCGATCTGGTCCACCACATCTCGAAACCGCTCCTGTTCTTCAGCCACGTCCTTTTCAGTATAGAGGAGGCGGGTGGAGATTTGGGCGGCCTCAGTCAAGACCTGGGCCCGGGCCACCACGATGCCGGGAGAGGCGGCGATGCCCTGCAGAATGTGGTTCTCTTCGGTCATGTCTCTCCAAATTTACGGGCGAAAAGATTGGAAATCGCCATGGCGGCCTCCCGGGCCTGGGGGCCGGTGGCCCGGAGCACCAGCCTGGTGCCCTGGGGGCAATCCAGAGCCAGGATGGCCAGCAACTCCCGGGCGTCTACCACCTCCCCATCTTTCTCCAGGGTGATGTCGGCGTCGAAGCCCTGGGCCAGGGCGGTGATCTTGGCAATCGGCCGGGCATGCAGGCCCAGGCGATTTTCCACCCAGAGTTCCCGTTCCACTACGGCTTGCAAATGCCGCTCCGAAATAGATATATTATCATTTACCTTAACTGAATATAACCCTTGGACATTTGCTTTTTAATTGCAGGGGCGGGTTTTAAACCCGCCCCTGCGCTTCCACGGTTTTTGCGTGCGCGTTTGAAAATCGTTCCTATCCGAAAATCGGCTCTTTCGTAGGGGCGACCCGCTGGGTCGCCCGTTTTTGAGGATAGCCGAAAGCTGGCCGCTGATAGCTATCTATTCTATTAACCCCTGCTCCTTAAGGGCCAGATAAGCCTGATAAACCTGACGCCGGGGCACTCTCAAAGCCGCGGCCACCGCTTCGGTCAGCCGCCGGCCGCTGAGACCATGTTCCTGCGCCGCCTGCCGGAGGCTCGATTCCAGGTCCACTTCCGGGGCCGCTGCCGCGGTGGGACAGGAGAGCACCAGGACGCATTCGCCCTTGATCTCGGCGCCTTTGAGCTGCGCCGCCACTTCCGGGAGCCAACCCCGCCAGGCCTGCTCAAATTTTTTGGTCAGTTCCCGCACCACCAGGACCTGGCGATTGGGCATGCTGCCGGCCAATTCCCCCAGGGTTCGGGTCAGCCTTTGGGGAGATTCGTAAATAATGATGATCCGCGGCTCTTTGGCCAACTCGGCGAACAGCTTGAGGCGGCGGCCCTCCCCCCGGGGCAGAAAGCCAACGAATATTATATCCCCTTTGAAGCCGGAAAGCGAGAGGGCCGCCACGCCGGCGGCCGGGCCGGGGATGGCTTCCACCTTGACTCCGGCGTCCCAGGCCCGGGCCACCAGGCCGGCGCCGGGGTCGGAAAAACCGGGGGTGCCGGCGTCGGTCACCAGGGCGATATTCTGGCCGTCCAGCAGGCGCTGGATCAACTCGTGTCCGCGGCTCTCCTGGTTATGGGCATGGTAGCTGATCAGCGGCGTACCGATATCGTAGTGGTTCAGGAGTTTTTTACTGTGGCGGGTGTCTTCGGCGGCAATCAGGTCCACCTCCTTCAGGACCCGCAGGGCCCTGAGGGTAATGTCCTCCAGATTGCCGATGGGCGTGGCGACGATGAACAGGGTGCCAGGGTTCATGGTTAATGAAAGTTTGGCTGATGGCGCATTAGCAGGCGAGGAGCCTGCCCCGCCATTGTATTTCAAAAAGCATCTGGAATGATTTCCAACCGCGGTCCTGCCTCATCAAAGGTAATGGCTACAACATCAAAACGCAACGCCACCTCCCCCAGGCGTTTCTGCTTCAGGTAATAATCGGCCAATAGGCGAAGTTTGCGTTGCTTGGTCTGATTAACCGCCTCTTGGGGAGGGCCGAAGTGTTCGTTCTTGCGGGTCTTGACCTCGATGAAGACATAGGTCTGGCCCTGGCGGGCGACGAGGTCGATTTCCCCGAGAGGACAGACATAGTTGCGATCCAGGATTCTGTAGCCCTGCTTCTTCAGGGCCGCGGCCGCCAGGTCTTCACCGGCGTCGCCCAGTTGGCGGCGCACATCAGAGGGCGGACACGTGGGTCCGCCCCTACGGTTCGATATGGAAGGTTTGGTTTTAACTGAGGATAACCAGCGGTCAAAATCATCTTCCCCTTTCCTTCCTGGATTTTCCCGGTCCAATTCCCAACGTAAGGGATTGTTGATGATATATTCCCGGATGCGATTTAAAGATTCTTCATCTCGAATAATATGTTCATAAAAACTGCGTTGCCATAAACTACCTGGAAAAGGCGGCCAATCATATTCTTTGACACCATGAACATATTCATTCGTGGTCATGGTTTTGAACCATTGCATGATCTTTTGTAGGGGCGGATCCATGTATCCGCCCTCCGGCGCCTCAATAAAAACAATGCCATGGAAATGATTGGGCATAACTGCGAAATATTGGTCCGTTTTAATCCAAGGATATTTGCTCTCCAACTTCAACCACCATTTTTCGACCATTTTCCCGGCGGCTTTTAAGCATATTATCCCTTCCCTAATATCTCCCAAGAGAAATTTTTTATTTTGAATGCAAATAGTTATAAAATAAGCTCCTGGTCTTGAATAGTCATAATCAGGCAAACGGGGCGATTTGCGTTTCCAGGGCAGAAGTGTCATCAAGGCGGCTCCCAAAATCAGAGGGCGGACACATGGGTCCGCCCCTACGATACCTCTGCAACAGGTTTGCTCTCAAGGAAAAATTGATAAAAACTCAGGTAACTAAATTATTTTCCTTCCAGCCACTCTTTCACGTGGCGAAAAGTGCGGCGGTGCAAGTCGCACGGCCCCCAGCAGCGCAGGGCCTCCAGATGTTCGGCGGTGGCGTAGCCCTTGTGGGAGGCAAAATTGTATTGGGGAAAGCGCCGGTGCAGACGCTCCATAAGCCGGTCCCGGTAAACCTTGGCCACGATAGAGGCGGCGGAGATGGAGGGGCACAAGGCGTCGCCCTTGATCACCGGCTGTTGGGGAAGGTTTAAAGGCAGGGGCTGGTGCCCGTCCACCAGGATCATCTGGGGCAGGGGTTTGAGGGCCAGGACCGCCTGGGCCATGGCCTTGAGGGCGGCCTTGAGGATACCCAGGGTTTCGATTTGGCGCGCTCCCTGTTCGCGAACCACCACGGCCAGGGAGGCATTCCTAATCTGCTGATCCAGATCGGCCCGGACCTCGGAAGTGAGACTCTTAGAATCGGCAAGCCCGGGGATTTCGAATTCTTGCGGCAGGATCACCGCGGCGGCCACCACCGGCCCGGCCAACGGGCCGCGGCCGACTTCGTCCACCCCGGCGATGAGACTTAAGCCCTTTAGACGCCAAAAAGCTTCCGGGTCAGCAAAAATATCGCCGCCGCCCGGAAGCCGGCTCATGCGAAGGGAGTCCGCTTTTCCTTGATACGGGCGGCTTTACCCCGGCGCTCCCGCAAGTAATAGAGGCGGCTGCGGTTGACGTCGCCCCGGATAAGCACCACCACCTGGTCAATGCTGGGGGAATGCAGGGGAAAAATCCTCTCCACGCCCACGCCGTAAGAAACCTTGCGCACCGTGAAGCTGGCCCCGGTTAAGGCGCCCCGTTTGCGGATGACTACGCCTTTAAAGACCTGAATCCGCTCCTTGTCGCCTTCCACGATGCGGACGTGCACTTCCACGGTATCCCCGGGGCGGAATGAGGGCAAATCCGCACGCATCTGCTCCCGGGCCAATTGATCTACTCGTTCCATACTCCTCACCTATCTTCTTCCGGCCTCTCGGCCAGGGATTCTATAAATTTTCTATCGGCCGCGGTTAGCCGCGCCTTGGCCAGCAGGTCCGGCCGCCGCTCCACGGTGCGGCGCAAAGACTGCTGCCGCCGCCAGGCCTCGATCACCCGGTGGTTGCCTTCCAGCAACACTTGCGGCACCTCGTGACCATCAAACTCTCGCGGCCGGGTGTAATGCGGGTACTCCAACAACCCGGCTTGGAAAGATTCTTCAGCGGCGGACCCTTCGCCTCCCAGGACGCCAGGGAGCAGCCGGGTCACCGCGTCCACCACGGCCAGCGCGGGAATTTCTCCCCCGGTCAGAATATAATCGCCGATGGAGAGCATTCCGTCAATATAGTATTTGATGCGGTCGTCCACGCCTTCGTAATGACCGCAGATTAGCATTATATGCTTTAGCCCTGCAAGTTCACCGGCCTTTTCCTGAGAAAAGACCTGGCCCTGGGGACTCAACAAAAAGATTTTGATCCCAGGGTCTTCTTGCCTGGCCGCCCGGATGGCCGCGGCCAGGGGGTCGATTTTCATCACCATGCCGGGGCCGCCGCCGAAGGGGCGGTCATCCGCCACCTGGTGGCGGCCATAGGTAAAATCCCGCAGGTTGATGACCCGAAACTCCACGGCGCCCAAGTCCTGGGCCCTTTGCAGCATGCTTTCGCTTAGCGGCGACCTGAAAAACTCCGGAAACAGCGTCAGCAGGTCAATCCGCATAAGCTTCCAACAAGCCTTCGGGAGGCGCCACTCTTACAAAACCCTCGTCCAGGTTGATTTCGAGGATAACCTCCTCCACCGCGGGCAGCAGGATCTCCCGGCTTCCTTGGACCACTACGTAGACATCGTGGCCTGGAGTCGGCAGAATTTCCTGCAAATGGCCCAACCTTGAGCCGTCAGCGGTATCGTAAACCGGCAGGCCCAACAGTTGGAACCAATAATATTCTCCCGGCGGCAACCGGGGAAAATTCCGGCGATCTCCCTGTACTTCCTGCCCCACCAGCTCTTCCGCCCGGTCGCGGGTGTCGACGCCGGCAAGCCTGAGCAACACCTGATTTTTTAAGCGGTCTGCCTGGATAATCTTATAAGATTGGCCGCCGATCACCACTTTCCCGAGAGTGAGAAAGACCTCAGGGTCAGTGGTGGCCGTTTGCGCGTCGGGACGAACTTTGATAGCCCCGCGAATGCCATGGGCTCCCGAAATCCGCCCCATACCGATGAGGTGGGATCGAGAATCCAGTCCCTTACTACTCAATGATTTCCAGTACCGCCCGCTTGCGAATTTTGGTAGACGCGGCGCTCAGAATGGTGCGCATGGCTCGGGCGGTGCGCCCCTGTTTGCCAATCACCTTCCCAAGATCTTCCTTGGCTACCTTGAGTTCGATTACTGAGGTCTGCTCCCCTTCAATTTCCGTGACCTGAACGGCGTCAGGATTATCCACTAGTGACTGCGCGATGAACTTGACCAGCTCTTTCATAGTAGCCACCTCTGATAGGGGATAGGGCAATCAACCTCCCTGGGGTTGTTGGTTAAGCCTCCGACGCGGCCGCAGTTTTGGGCTGCTTTTTTAGAAGGCTGGCTACGGTGTCGGTGAGGGTGGCGCCTTTGCCCACCCATTGGGAGAGCAGGTCTTCCTTCACCGTTACCGCGGCGGGATCTTGGTTGGGATCGTAAGTACCGATAATTTCCAGGAATCTACCATCCCGGGGAGACTCGCTATTCGTCACCACGATGCGATAGTAGGGGCGCTTTTTCGCGCCGAAACGGGCCAAACGGATACGTAATGCCATTAGTGCTGCTTTCTCCTCCTTCGAATTTGATCGGTGCGTGGAACAGGCGCCCTCGCCTGTTCATGACAGCCGAGGGCGGCTGTCCCACATTTTTTCCTCTAAAACATTTTCGGCATCATGCCTTTCATCTTCTTGCCGCCCTGGGCCACCTGCTTGATCATCTTCTGGGTCATGGCGAAATTCTTCAGCAGGCGGTTGACGTCCTGCACCGAGGTGCCGCTGCCCATGGCGATGCGCCGCCGCCGCGAGCCGTTGATGATCTGGTAGTCGGCACGCTCGCCCGGAGTCATGGAGCTGATGATGGCCTCCACCTTTTTAAGCTCCCCGTCGTCGGGCTTCAGATCTTTCATGGCTTTCATCTTGCTGCCCAAACCTGGGATCAGGCCCAGGATCTGCTCCATGGAGCCCATCTTCTTGATCTGGCGCAACTGCTGGCGAAAATCGTCCAGGGTGAAGGCCTCCTTGCGCAACTTTTGTTCCAGGGCCTTCACTTCTTCGGCATCGAAGGCCTCCTGGGCCTTCTCGATGAGGCTGAGGACGTCGCCCATGCCGAGGATGCGGGAGGCCAGCCGGTCAGGGTGGAATTCCTCCAGGGCGTCCAGTTTTTCGCCCACCCCCAGGAACTTGATGGGCTTGCCCACCACTTCCCGCATGGAAAGCGCCGCGCCGCCCCGGGCGTCGCCTTCCACCTTGGTGAGGATCACGCCGGTGAGCTTCAACAGATCGTTGAAACTCTGCCCCACCTGCACCGCGTCCTGCCCGGTCATGGCGTCCGCCACCAGCAGAATCTCTTTGGGCTCCGCCTTCTCCTTGATGGCCTTGAGTTCCTCCATCAAGGGGGCGTCAATATGCAGCCGCCCGGCGGTGTCCAGGATCACCGTGTCATAGCCTGAAGCGTAGGCCGCGTCCATGGCCGCGGCGGCGATTTTTACCGGGTTCTGGCCCGTCTCGGTGGGATGCACCGCCACGCCGACATCTGCGGCCAGGCGTTTTAGTTGCTCGATGGCCGCGGGGCGCTGCACGTCGGCGGGCACGAGATACACCTGGCGGCCCTTGCTTTTGAGGCGCCGGGCCAGCTTGGCCGCGGTGGTGGTCTTACCGGAGCCCTGCAAACCCACCAGCATCAGGGCGATGGGCGGCCGGCCGCCCAGGTCCAGCTTGGGAGATTCACCCCCCAGCAAGCCGGTGAGCTCCTCGTGGACGATCTTGACCACCTGCTGGGCCGGGGTCAGCGAGCGCAGCACCTCTTCGCCCACGGCCCGCTCCTTCACCCGATCGATGAAGGTCTTGGTGACCTTATAATTGACGTCCGCCTCGAGCAGCGCCAGGCGCACTTCCCGCAAGCCCTCCCCTACCTGGGCCTCGGTAAGTTTGCCATGGCCTTTGAGCTTCTTGAAGGCCGCGGCTAATTTGTCGGTTAAACGGTCGAACATATTTTAGCGGTCAGCTTTCAGCTATCAGCAGTCAGAAAATCATGATGGGCCGTGCCCACCCTACAAATTATAGCAGATTTCCCGGCTTGAAGCTAATAGCTTTGAATCATTTAATCTTTTTCTTTTAACTAAAAACTCAAAACTAAAAACTATCCTTTAATAACCCCCAGCGGCTTCAGCTTCGCCACCTTCTTGGCGATGCCGGCGCCGTGGCAGACGTCCACCACCGCGCTGACGTCCTTGTAGGCCTCGGAAATCTCTTCATCAATGGTGGCCCGGCCGGCGCCCCGGACCACAATGCCTTTTTCGGCCATTTCCTGCACAATGCGGCGGCCTTTGGCCACCTTCAAGGCCTGGTGCCGGCTCATCTCCCGGCCGGCGCCGTGGCAGGTGCTGCCGAAGGTCTCCGTCAGGGCCTTCTCCGTACCCACCAACACGAAGGAATAACGGCCCATATCGCCGGGGATCAGCACCGGCTGGCCCGTTTTTTTATAGGCCTCCGGCGTCTCCGGGTGGCCCGGCGGAAAGGCCCGGGTGGCACCCTTGCGGTGGATGCAGACCTTCATCTTCTTGCCATCCACCGTATGCTCCTCGATTTTGGCAATGTTGTGGGCCACGTCGTAAACCAGTTCCAGCCCCAAACCCTTCGGCCCAAGCTTGAAGACCTGCTCAAAGGACTCCCGGACCCAATGGGTGATCATCTGCCGGTTGG
The DNA here is from genome assembly GCA_023381945.1 of Deltaproteobacteria bacterium. The sequence continues at coordinate 19,358 of JAMCQY010000038.1, read as the reverse complement.
CAAAGGCGAAATTGGCCGCCGAAGCCATGGCCCCCAGGTATTGCTTGGCCTCCGGCGAGGTCAAGGGGGCGCAGCAGAGCTGCCGGTCCGGCAGGTCGATGCCGTACTTGGCCACGGCCTTGAGCATCACCTTGATGTAATCGCTGCACACCTGGTGGCCGAAGCCCCGGGAGCCGGTGTGCACGATGGCCGTCACCTGGTCCTTGAAGAGCCCCAGGGCTGATGCCAACTTGTCGTCGAAAAGCTCCAGGACATAGCCCACCTCGACGAAGTGGTTGCCGGAGCCCAGCGTCCCCAACTGGTCCTTGCCCCGGTCCATGGCGAACTGGCTGACGCGCTCCGGGTCGGCTCCGTCAATCTTGCCAAGGGCCTCGATGTGATCCAGGTCCGACTGGCTGCCAAAACCGTTTTTCACCGCCCAACCGGCCCCCTGGCGCATCACTTCTTTCAGGGTGGCCCCGCTGAGCTGCAAATCCTTGCGCCTGGACCCCACCCCCGAGGGGATGTTGCGAAACAGGGTGTTGACCAGGTCATCGATGCAGCACTCGACGTCGGGCTTCTGCAAATTGGTGCGCAAGAGCCGCACCCCGCAGTTGATGTCGTAGCCCACCCCGCCGGGCGACACCACGCCTTCTTGCAGATCGAAGGCCGCCACCCCGCCGATGGGGAAGCCGTAGCCCCAATGGATGTCCGGCATGGCCATGGAGGGGCCGACAATGCCCGGCAGGGTGGCGACGTTGGCCACCTGCTCCAGGCTCTTATCCTCCATGATCTTGGGGAGCATCTCCTTGGAGGCGAAGATCAGCCCCCGGGTGCGCATCTTGCCCTCCCGGGGAATCTCCCAGCGGTATTCGTCGATTTGCCGCAGTTTCATATCAGTTGCCAGTTCCCAGTAGCCAGTTCCCAGAATTCAGAGGCAGTTTACTGACCACTGACTACTGGCTACTACAAGTCCAGAATCACCGTGGCCTGCCAGCCGTCCTCCCGACGCACGATCGAAAGGCGGTGATAGGTGGCGGCCTTGATCGCCGTCTTTTCCGGGTGGCGCTCTGGGTCGAAGCGCTCGCCCCAGGCCGTGGCTTTCAGGCGCTGATCTGTAAGTTCGGTGACCTGAAAGTCGCGGCCCAAAAAGCCTGCCACGTCAAAAAGATAAAGCAGGTGGTTGAGCCAGTCAACCAGCAGGGCCTCCCGATCGGCAGATTCCACGGTAATTTCCCGCTTTTCCCGGCGTCTGAGATAGCGCCGGTCGGTCATGGTGGCCACCACTGCCCCGGCGGCATTTTCAAAGAGCTCCGGGAGATCGCCGCCCCAGATGCGCCAGGCCAGATCGGCGGTATGGGACAGTTGCCGATACTTGGCAGGGCGGCGCCGGGCGGAACCCTCCGGTTTCATCGCTTTAACATAAGAATTTTACAGGGTGTTTCAACCCCAAGGTTAATAATTGAACAAATATCACTACTCTGCGACCTCTGCGTCTCTGCGGTTAAAAAATTCACCGCAGAGGCGCAGAGATCGCAGAGAGGTTTTATCGACGCAGCCAGTTGCCGGCGTCCTTTGCCGCGGCCTCACCCAGGGCAAAGGCCTTGAGGTTGGACTCCAGAAATTTGGGATTGGTGCGGGTGCGGATCACCGACAATACTTCCGCCGCCGAAACCGGTAAGCGTTCGGTAGCCACCAGCGCCCCCAGCAGCACCATGTTCACCGCCAGGGCGCTGCCCGCTTGCCGGGCGCAGGCTCCGGCGTCGAAGGCCAGCAGGCTCCCCACCTGGGGAGTCATGAGCTTAAACATCTGTTCCACCGGCGGGTACTGCGACTGGCCGATGGCCACCGGGTAGGGCACGATGGCGGCGGCATTGGCAATCACCAAGGTGCCGCCATGGCAGCGATCCAGGGCCCGGAAGGTCTCCAGGGCCTCGAAACCCAAGACGATATCGGCCTCTCCCAGGGAGATAATGGGGCTTCTTAAATCACCCAGGACCACGGTGGAGACCACGATGCCGCCCCGCTGGGCCATGCCGTGGGTTTCGCTCACCAGGGGATCGAGACCCGCGGCCAGGGCCGCTTCGCCCAACACCCGGCTGGCCAGCAAGGTCCCCTGGCCCCCCACGCCGGTGAAGAAGATGCGCAGGTTTTCCGTTTTCGGTTTTCGGTTTTCGGTGGCGGTCATGGGTTACCTATTTAAACTTTCTAAAAGCACAGGCTGGAAGCCTGCGCTACCATGTTTTTTCTGCTCACTGCTTACTGCTCACTTCTTCGCCGGCCTGATGCATTCGCACCATTGGACGCAGAAGGCGCAGCCGGTGCAGATGTCCTCGTCGATGAGCATCTGGGAGCCTTCGGCCTCGGGCTTCAGATACATGGCCGGGCAGCCGAAGTAATCCAGGCAATCGCGGCATTCGCCGCACTCGCCGGTGACCTGGAAACGGGCCTTTCTCTTCTTGCCGGTGACCCGGGATTCGTAGAGATAACAAAAGGCCTGGGAAATCAGCACCCGCGGGCCTGCGGCGCTCAGGGCTTCCTTGGTGGCCGCCAGGGCGTCTTTATAATGAAAGGGGTTGACGGTCCAGAGTTTTTCCACCCCCAAGGCCCGCACTATTCCGGCGATATCGATGGGTTTGCCGGGATAGCCGGGGGGCGTCAGGGTCACGCCGGGATGCGGCTGGGAGCCGGTCATGGCCGTGGTGCCGTTATCCAGGATGACCAGCAGGAAATCGTGGCCGTTGTGCACCGCGTTGGCCAATCCCTGGAGCCCGGAGTGGAAAAAGGTGGAATCCCCGATGAAGGCCACCACTTTTTGCTTGGTTGCCCGGGAGATGCCCGCGGCGGTATTGATGCTGGAACCCATGCAGATGAGAAAATCGGCCATGGACAGCGGCGGCAACAGTCCCAGGGTGTAGCAGCCGATGTCGGTGGGGAAGACGCCTTCCAGACCCAGGTCCCGCAGGGCGATTTTCACCGAGTAATACATGGCGCGATGCGGGCAGCCGGGGCAGAGGTTGGGCGGCCGGTCCGGCAAGGCCTGGCCCAGGACCTGCTCCGGCACGGTCAGCGCCGCAGGCTGCTGGGTCTGCTCAAAAATGCGGGCTATCATTTGCCGCACCAACCCTGGATGATATTCATAAAGCCGGGAAAAGAAGCCCGGGCCTTTGCCCAGTATGGGTAAATCGAGACCCCATTTTTGGGCGATGGCTTGTACGCCTTCTTCGAGAAAAGGCTCCAGTTCCTCTACGATCAGCACCTTTTCCAGGCCCTTTAAAAAATCGCCGATGAGGTCCTCGGGGAGAGGATTGGTAAAGCCGAGCTCCAAAAACTTGATTTTTTTGGTGAGTCCCAATTCCTGGATAGCGTCGGACGCGTAGGTCCGGCTCACGCCGCTGGCGATGATGCCCCACGGGCCCTTGCCGCTGACCCGGTTGAAATGACTGGCTTCCGCCAGGTTCTGGGCACGTAACAAATTCTCCAGCAGACGGGCGTGGGCCAGCCGCGCCACTGCCGGGACCATGACCTTTTGGAATGGGTTTTTCTCGAAACGTCCTGATTTCGGCCGCGGTGCCAGCCGGCCCAAGGTCACCGGCCCCCGGGTATGGTTTACCCGGGTGGTGGTGCGCAACAGCACCGGCACGCCCAGTTCTTCGGACAGCGAAAAGGCCGCCTGCGTCATTTCCTTGGCTTCCCGGGGGCTGTCCGGCTCCAACATGGGCAGCGCCGCCATCTTGGCGTAATAGCGGTTGTCCTGTTCGTTCTGGCTGGAAAAGAGCGACGGGTCGTCGGCGCTGACAATGACCAGGCCGCCCTTGACCCCGACGTAGGCCAGGGTCATGAGGGTGTCGGCGGCCACGTTCAGGCCCACGTGCTTCATGGCGGTAAGCACCCGCCAGCCGCTGGCCGCGGCGCCGGCCGCCACCTCCAGGGCCACCTTCTCGTTGACCGAATATTCGAAGGCCAGGTCCGTTTGCCGGGAGATCTCGTAACTCCGGTCGCCGATTTCCGAGGCCGGGGTGCCGGGGTAAGTGGTGACCAGGGCCACTCCCGCCTCCAGGGCGCCCCGGACGATGGCCTCGTTGCCCAGAAACAGGCGCCGTTCCCCCGGTTTTCCCTGCAAAAGCTCTGACATGGCATTATCTCAAGGCGAATTTTTCTCCAAAACATATATTTATAACATACCTTGAGAATTTTTAGACAAGAAAAATTGCTGAGAGAGTAGAACTAACCATTGGCTGGTCAACTATGGCGGGTTTCAACAAATGCCAGAAGTTTTTTCTCTAAGGCACATTCCAAATCCCCCAGCCCCCGGAGAGTGTCCGGCAAAGATATGTTAGCGGTCCTGGCAATTAAAAGGAAAAACTGGGGTGCAGATTTTTACCGGAGTGGACGCAGCCTCAGGCCGGCAATAGAAAAACTCCCTCTCTCCTGCGAGGGGAGAGGGAAAAAGGTTAATAACTCCGTGGTTATCGGACTTTGGCAGATATGATCGCTTTTCTTGCCGGATTATTAGGAAAAATCCAGCCCGACATTCCTGGGATTTAGGGGGAATTTAAAAAACCGGCATTCGCAAGAAATTATTGGCAAAAAACTAGCCTGGCCGGTTGAAGAGCGGGGCTGGTCGCCGGCTTTAGGGCTAACTGTCCCATAAGAGCGGCGAATAGTAGTTCTTGCCGCGGCGGATCTCCTGGATGGCAGTATGGAGGGCAGTGTCGGCGTCTTCCTTAAGCACGTAGCCGTCCACGCCGGCCGCCATGGCCTGGAGCAGATACTCTTTGCTGCGGTGCATGCTCAAGATGAGCACTTTAATGTCCGGATAGAGACTCTTCACCCTTCTCGCGGCCTCCAGGCCCCGGAGGCGGGGCATGGCGATATCGACCACTACCAGGTCAGGGTGACTTTTTTCCAGTATTTCAAGGAGTTCCAGACCATCGCCGGCTTCGCCGATGACCTTCATCCTCGTATTTTCCTCAATGATTTTCTTGATACCCCGACGTACCAAAACATGGTCATCGGCCAAGACAATCTTATAAAAATGATTTGAACCCATGGCTTTCCTTCCAAAACTTCAAACTATAATTCCAGGCCGCACTTCTCCCCTCATTTTGTACACGGGATCACCTTAGGAAGCAAAACGAACCACGGCTCTCATTGGATTGATATTGGAAATGCGGTCTTCTGCACCTTGGCGGCTGAGTCGGAGCGAGGTAGTGCTGACCGGTAACCTCCCCTCCCTGTCTCCACAGGGGTCTACCGGAATCCATTCCGTAAAAAACAGTTTTTTTATAAGAATATTATCCAACTATGCAAGTTAAATACATCATATTTTAAATATTATTGTATTTTTGCTAATTTATTTCGTAAATCCGCCTCTTGCATTAGGCAAATAATAATGTCTACCGAAGGATTGTCAATAACCGGGCGGAAAATAATGTTGTAACAGGCTCACGTTAGCAGCCATTATTTTATCGGTGATTGAATCGAAAAACAGGTAACCTTGATAACTTTTTTGATACGATTGGACTGTTAAAGGTTAACCCCTCTTCATAAAACGAATAGTATCACCTAAAAATAATTTTTACTATTCGATTATTATACCGGCTTATTTCTTCTTTCCCATCCACCAGGGAAGGTCGGAGGGAGTCAGCTTCGACCGCAGCCGGGCCAGTTCGGCCTTCAGTTCGGCCACTTCGGCCTTCAGCGGCGCCAGTTCCGCCTGCAATTGCGGTAAGGCGGCGGTGTGCCGTCCCAGTTCCCCCTTTATCCCGGCCAATTCGGTTTGTAATTGGGCGGCTTCGGCCTTGACCTGCTCACTTTCCGCCGCCAGGTTTTTGACCCCGGCCACCTCTGCTTGTAATGCGCGGAGCCCGGATTCTAACCGCTCCAGCCGTTCTCCGGTTTTGGCGGCCCGGGAGACTGCCTCCGGCCCCGGCACCACTGTGTCCAGGGGATTTTCCGATACCAGGAAATCCAGGGGATTTTCCCCGATAGTGCTGCGTTTGGCCATCTCTTTAGCTCCCTTCCTGGCTGACGATCTCCTGGGCCAGGGCCCGGTAATCGGCCGCGCCGGCGCTCTTGGGATCGTATTGGGTGATGGGCTGGCCAAAAGAGGGGCATTCGGCCAGGCGGACATTCTCTCGGATGACGGTGTGATAGACCAGGCGGCCGGAGCGTTCCCGCAGCTGCTCCACCACCTCCCGGGCGTGACGGGTGCGGGCGTCCACCCGGCAGGCCAAAATGCCGGAGATTTTCAACTGGGAATTGAGGCGCTCCTGGACGATTTCCACGGTGTGAAGGAGCTGGGCCAGACCGCTCAAGGCCATGACATGGGCCTCCACCGGCACCAGCAACTCCGCCGCCGCGGTCAGGGCATTGATGGTGATGACTCCGAGGGTAGGCGGGCAGTCGATGAGCAGATAGTCCCAGCGGTCCATTGGTAAGCTTTTCAGGTTGCGCCGCAGGATGGTTTCCGCGCCCACTTCTCCGGCCAGGATCTTCTCGGCCCCCACCAGCCAGGACGACGACGGGATGAGGTCCACGCCCGGAGCCCCGGCCTCCCGGATCAGATCGCCCAGACCTCCATTATCGCTGAAGATCCCCAGCACTTCTTTGCCGGCATTCTTGATGCCGAACCAGGACGTGGCGGAGTATTGAGGGTCCAGGTCCACCATCAGGACGCGGCGGCCCATCTCTCCCAGGGCCGCGGCCAGATTGACGCTGGTGGTGGTCTTGCCGCTGCCGCCCTTCTGGTTGGCGATGGCAAAGGTTCTCATAGCGATGCCTCCCCCCCTTTTAGCCCGGAAAAACAACAAAGCCCGGGCGGCGCCGCGGCCAGGAACGGGACTCTGTCCGCCAGCGGAACACTCGGGCAAGGAAGTTTCGGGATTCGGCCTGCACCTTGGCCTCCCGGTTATGAATTTTTTACTAATTTCACCATGCCACAGCGGGAAGACAATGTCAATCTCGGGACGGTGGGAGGATAAATTTGAAGTAAATTACTTCTCCTGTTGATGAGGGCCTTGGAGCTCGATGACGCGTTTTTGGCCATTGGTCTCGATGGTCAGTTCATCGAAATAGGTGACCGAATCGGCCTTGGTCCAGAGGCCCGCGTAGCCGCGAACCGGCCGCTCCGCGGTGTATTCGATGAGCAGGTCTCCATTCAGATAACCTCTGATCTCCGGACCGTCTATTTTTACGGTAAGAAGGTACCACTTATCGAGGGTCAACGGCCGGGGAGCGGCGGCCTTTTGGCTCCGCCGGCTATTGACAAACTCGAACAATACGAGGTTGTCTTCCAAGGCGTTGATCCGCAAGACCAGGTAATTGTTGACGTTCTGGATGCCGAAGGCCAGGCCGCCGGCTTGGTCGACGCTGCCGGATAAAAGCTTGACCTTGACCCGCAAGGTCCCCTCCGAAATTTCGCTGTCCCTGGCCACGGCCAGCGGGAAATAAAAGTATGCCTCAATGTTATCCAGTAGTTCTAGATACTTGTGTCCCATCACCTTGCCCATGAAGTTGGTCAGGCCGGAGGTCAAGATACTCCCATATTCGGAGCCGTCTTGTTGCAACAGCGTCCTGCCTTCGGCTTCGACCACTTTCCAGTTGCCGGTGTGGGTATAGAACCCGGGGATGCGGGCCTCCTGGGTCTGTTGCAGTAAATCATAGTCTTCCTGGAAAAAGGCCTCGATCATCTTTTGCACCGAGGCCTCGTTGGTGATAGCCAGGTCCAGGAGCCGGCTGGTGGCCAGCAGCCGGCCCACCTGATCCAAAATATTCTCCATGACTTGCTGGTCACTGCCAGTGAGGGAGGCGTCCAGGAGATCGCCGGTGACGCTGATTTTGAAGCCCAGCCGGGAGAGCACGTTGCCCAGGAAGTTGAGGCGCAGAGACTTGCCGTAATAAGTCCCGGCCCCTCCGGCAAATCGCAGAAAAATGCGGTTCTGCGCCAGATCACTGCTCGCGTAAGCGTCGAGATTGGCGAAATGGTAGCCGAACTTGGCGCTCAGATTCAGATACTCCCGGGACAGGATGGCATAGCTGTCTCCCCCCGGCAGTGGGCCCGCGGCCCCCCGGGCTATTAAAGTCAGAATGTTTCCTGCGTCTATGGTCACTCCGCCGCGCCAGGTAACGCCCGGATGGGAAAAACCACGCCACAATGCCTTCATGGGGAAGGATTCCAAATGGTCCGGGGTGATGGTATCGCAGGTGGTGAGGCCGGAGCGGAGACCTCCGCCCAGATCGATGAGGTGCAGGGTCAGGGGAATGTCGGTGGTCAGCCGGACGGAAGTGGCGCGATCAGCGCCTTCGGAAAGTCCGAACATCTCCTGCATGACCATTTCGTGGGCGTAGCGGATGATATCATGAAAAGTTTGGCATCCCTCGGGAGAGAAAGAAGGCTCCTGCGGGTCAGTGAGATTTAAAGGCGCCACCTTATCCAGAAAGTCCCGCAGGCGGCGATGCAGGGGGCTCTCAAGGATGGGCCGCCTTGGTGGCCGGGCCGCATGGGCCAATTCCGGGACAAGGCCCTGGTAGACGATCCCCTGGTCCTCACCCCAGGCGGCCACTAAGGTGATGGGGGCGCCTTCGGTCAGTATTGTAGCAGCGTTACCGACATTAAAGATGGCCGGAACGCCGAACTCCCGGGCTACCGAGGCCAGATGGCTGGTGACACTGCCCATCTCAGTAATGATGCCCTTCACCTGTCCTAGGAACCGGGCGTGATCTGGTGAAGCGGTGCGGCACACCAGGATGGCATCGGGAGAAAGCTTCCGGCCCGGCTCGCCCTCGGCCAGGAAGACGCGTCCCCGGGCAATCCCTGGCGAGACCACCTGGCCCCCGGACAGCAACACCGGGTGGCCCGGAAAACTTTGAGGCAGAACCTCCTTCCCGGCCCTGGCCTGTACCAGCAACAGCGGCCGGGATTGCAGGAGATAAAGTTGTCCGTCATCATCCATGGCCCATTCCACGTCCTGCGGCCCATGAAAATATTCCTCCAGTTGCAAGCCGAACCGGGCCAGGGCCAAGACCGCCCCATCGTCCAGACAAGGCTGATCCTGCTCGGCTTCCGGCACCTCCGCTAGTAAGGTGCCGCCTTCCGGCAGATTGACCAAACGGTGGGTTTTTTTACGGATTAGCCGGCGGGTGATGCTAAGTGTCTGCTTGTCTACGAAAAATCCATCCGCCGGAGCCTCGCCGCTGACCAGGTATTCACCCAGACCCCAGATGGCGCTGATTTTGAGGCGGCCAGCGTCGGGCCGGGCCGGGTCCACCGTATAGAGGACGCCGCTGGCCCGGGCCTCGACCATCTTGATCCCGGCCACACACATGAGGGTGTCCCAGTCCTCCAGACCGTAGCGCAGCCGGTAGGCGATGGCCCGGGGGGAATATTTGCTGGCCAGCACCTTCTTATAGGCCGGGAGCAGGTTATCAGCAGTGACGTTCAGTTCGGTGGCGTATTGGCCGGCAAAGGAGGCCCCGCTGTCTTCCCCCACGGCACTGCTGCGCATGGCCAGACGCACTTTGGCCTGGGTTTTGGCCTCCAGGTCCTGGTAAGCCCGGAGAATTTCTGCGGCCAGCCGCGCTGGCACCTCGGCCGCCAGGATAAGGTCCCGGATAATCCGGGACTCCGAGTCCAGGAGGTCGGGCGCCTCCTGGGAAAGCCCATTCAGACGCTCCTCAATGGGCCCGGCCAGGCCGGTCTCCTGGAAAAAGAGATGAGTGGCCCGGGCAGTGATGACGAAACCCGGCGGCACCGGCGCACCTAAAAATTTCTGAATAAGGCCGAGATTCGCGGCCTTGGCTCCGGTCATCCGGACCATCTCCGGTTCCAGCGACTCCAGAGGCAGGACCAGCTCCCCCGTGGGCAAAGGACAACTGGGGGCCAAAATGGGGGCAATCTGCTGGTTAATTCGATCAATGGCCCGATCGAGCTCCTTATACTTCCCATGGGATAAGGAGTTCAAGGCCGCGGTCAGGGCTCGCGTAGCTGTCCGAAGTTCCCGATAACGTGAAGCCACCGTGGCCATGGTGAAATGGCCGCCCTTATAATACAGGTGCTCCAATTCCGAGATAATCTCCAGGGTGGTGCGATTTCTGGAAAGAAAATCCATAAAATAATTATATTTTTTGGTAATTTCCCCTGTCCGGTTCACCAACAGGTGGCAGATTCGTCTTCTCGTAAACAGATCGAGGATGGGCATGGCAACTTATTCCTTCTGCACCGCTCATTTCCCAGGCGGATACGGGCCGGCTCCGATTTAAAGATAACTACCCTGGCGACAAGCGCAACTCGTCGCGGCTATTCCTTAAGCAAGTGGTTTATAACCTAATTTTGGGAAAAAGTTTGAAAAAGAGATTTCTGCGAAAGTCCCTTTCAACATGGCAACCCACTTCAGTTTGCACAATATGATGGAGAACAGCCGCCCTCGCCTGCTAAATACAGCCGAGGGCGGCTGTTCTCCATGACTTTCGCAGAGGTCTCAAAAAGGAAATTTTTGAAAGATTTGCCGGCAAAATTATTTAGTCAGCGAAAGTCAAAAGTCTGCCTTTTGCTATCAAGGCCGACGAGAAGTTTTCCTAATAACAGGACCAATTTTCCCAAATGAACTTTAAGAGTTTGGACGACTATTTCCAGCAAGTGACTGTTCAGTATTGCTGGTCACCCCCTCGGGCGGCCAAAATATTTTACCCTAATGTCCGCCAATCGGCTGATAATCTCTCTCAATAGTAAAAATTAATTGGGTACATAATAAAATACTTGACAAAATAAGAATAAATCCAATATTTAATCAACAAAACTAATTTTTTAAATCAAAAGTGAGGATGCCATGGCTACCGAGGTATTAAGGCTAACGTCGCAAATTGTGATTTCCCACGCTTCTATGACTGAACTAACTCCCCAAGAGTTGGTCGAGGAAATTAAAGAGGTTTACAATGTCCTGGCTGCCATGGAATCCGGTGCGGCAATTCCGGAGGCCGAGGCCCCGGAAAAAGGCGAAGAAGCTGCCGTAACAAAGAAACCGCCAGTGCCTTTAAAGGATATTGTCAAAGAGAAATACGTGGTCTGCCTGGAATGCGGCAAAAAGATGCGCACCCTAAAGGCCCACATCCGCAAAGCTCACAAGTTGTTACCCAAAGAATACTTCAAGAGATTCGGCCTGGATCCCAAAAAATACCCTCTAGTGTGTAAGGAATATTCCGACCAGCGCAGCAAGATGGCGAAGGAGAGAGGGTTCGGAGCCCGCGGTTCTCACCATAAGGCGGCTAAGTAATTATCGGGTCTGTGAGGCGCAAAAGGATGTGCGCCCTGGCTGAAAACTGACTGCCTCTTCGCTTCACCCCAACTCGTCTCGCCCCGCTCATCAATACCAGCAAGAACAGCCCGGCTAATGCGCTAGATAATCAGAACGCAACCATCTGAAAGGTTTAGTATTGCGTGATTCAGGCTGGGCTGACACAGCCCTGCCGGATCAATAACCTCGCTTCATCTCTCTGCTATAATCAGACAATCAAGCTTTCTTCCTTTTTTGCCTGCCGCTTCTCACTCAGGGTCTGCAAGAGGACGAAAAAGACGGGCACGAAGGGGATGGCCAGCAGGGTCGAGGAGAGCATGCCGCCGAAGACCACGGTGCCAATGGCCCGCTGGCTGGCGGCCCCGGCCCCGCCGGCGGTCAGCAGCGGCACCACCCCCAGGATAAAAGCGAAGGAGGTCATGACAATGGGGCGGAACCGCCGCCGGGTGGCTTCGATGGCGGCTTCTTCAATGGAATGCCCCCCGGCGCGCAATTCGCGGGCGAACTCCACAATGAGGATGGCGTTTTTGCTGGCCAGGGCGATCATCAGCACCAGGCCCACCTGGGTATAAAGGTTGTTGTCGAAGCCCCGGAAAATCAGGGCCAGGAGCACCCCTACCAGGGCCATGGGCACCACCAGGATGATGGCCGCAGGCGAGGTCCAGCTTTCATAAAGGGCCGCCAGCACCATAAAGACCAGGGTGATGGAGAGGGCGTAGATGAAATAGGCCTGGGCGCCCACCCTTCTTTCTTGGTAGGCGGTGGCGGTCCAATCGTAGCCCATGCCCCGGGGCAGGGTATTGCCTGCCACCTGTTCCATCAGATTGAGAGCCTGGCCGGAGCTGAAACCCGGCGCCGCCATGCCGATAATGGGGGCGGCAGGATAAAGATTGTAGCGGGTAATCAATTCGGAACTTAGAATCCGGTCTATTTTCAAGAGGGCCCCCATGGGCACCATTTCTCCCCGAATATTCCTGACGTAAAGGTTATCGATGTCCTTCTGATCGAGGCGGTAAGGAGCATCAGCCTGGATATAGACCTGGAACACCTGGTTGAACTTGTTGAAAAGATTGACAAACGAGGAACCCAGATAAGCCTGCAAGGTATCAAAGACGTTGCTCAAGGGGATCTGCAGCGATTCCACCTTGGTCCGGTCGATATCCAGGTAAAGCTGGGGACTGCTGGCGCTGAAGGTGGTCTGCAGGCGGCTCAAGCCGGATTGGTCGCTGCCGGCACTTATGACCTCCCGGGCCACCTTTTGCAGTTCAGCCAGTCCCAGATTTTGACGGTCTTCGATCATAATCTGGAAGCCGCCCGACTGCCCGAGCCCCCGGATAGGGGGCGGCACCGCCACAAAGACCAGCGCTTCATCGATGCCGGCCAATTTCGGCTGGAGGGCGGCCAGGATTTTGTCCTGGCTCAGCTCGGAGCCGCGTTCATCCCAAGGCTTATAGACGATAAAGGTGGTATTGATGTTGGAGACGTTGGCGAAATCCAGAATGGAGAGCCCGCCAATGGTCACCCAGGCCAGCAAACCCTTCTCATTCTTAAGGATGGCGTTGATCTTGTCAGACACCGCCATCGCCCGGGGCTGCGCGGCCCCTTGGGGCAATATGGTGATAATTATGGCGTAGCCCTGATCTTCAGTGGGCAAAAAGCCGGTGGGGTGGCGGATGAACCCAATGACGCTGAGGGTCATAATGGCAATAAATACCAGCAACATATTTTTCGGGCGCCGCACCATCCTGGACACCAGGCTGACATAGCCCCTTTCCATTTTGCCGTAAACCCAGTTGAAGCCGCGATAAAACCAGTTGGCTTTCTTCTCTTTATAGGGACGCAGCCACAGGGCGCACTGCGCCGGCTTCAGGGTTAGGGCGTTAATGGCGCTGATAATGGCAGTAGAGGCGATTACCAGGGCGAATTGCCTAAATATCTGCCCGGTGATGCCGGGTAGAAAGGCGGCCGGCAGGAAAACCGCGGTGAGCACCGCGGTGATGCCCAGGACCGGACCGGTCATCTCCTGCATGGCCTTGATGGTCGCCTCCTTGGGAGGCAAGCCCTGCTCGATATGATAGGAGGCGTTTTCCACGATGACGATGGCGTCGTCCACCACGATGCCAATGCATAGGATCAGGGCGAACAGGGTCATCAGGTTGATGCCGAACCCGAGCATCGCCATGGCGGCAAAGGCCCCGATGATGGTCACCGGCACGGTGGTGGCTGGTACCAGGGTCGCCCGCCAATTCTGCAGGAACACCATGATGACGATGAGCACCAGGATGCCGGCTTCGAACAGGGTCCTATAAACCTCGTGAATCGTCTGGTCAACAAACTTGGTGGTGTCGTAATGCGTCGTGTAGGTAAGCCCCGGCGGAAAGTCCTTACTCATTTCCGCCATTTTGGCGCGCACCTCGTCAGCGACGGCCAGTGAATTGGCCCCTGGCAGGGCATAGGTCAGAATTTGTGCGGCCTTGTGGCCGCTCATGCCGGCAAAATTGCTATAGCTCTGCTGGCTCAGTTCCACCCTGGCCACGTCCCGGAGGCGGACGATTTGGGCGGATTCAGCACGGGCGCTCTTGATGATGATGTCTTCAAATTGCTTCGCATCTTCCAGCCGGCCCAAGGCGTTGACCGTGAACTGAAAAGCCTGGCTCGGCGGCACCGGCGGCCCGCCCATCTGGCCGGCCACCACTTGCACATTCTGGCCCCGGATAGCCGCGAGTACGTCCAGAGTGGTGAGATTGTAATAATATAGTTTGTTGGGATCCAGCCAGACCCGCATGCTGTAAGGGCCGGCGCCCACCACCCGGATTTGACCGACACCGGGCAGACGGGCCAGGGGGTTTTGCAGGTTGATAACCCCATAATTGGAAAGAAAGGCTTCGTCAAATTTGTCTGTTTCAGAATAGAGGCTGACCACCATGAGGATATCAGGGGAGACTTTTTTTACCGTAATCCCCTGGTTCTGGACTCCTACAGGGAGCTGGGCATTGGCGCTGGCCACCAGGTTCTGCACCAGGGCCACCGAGGTATTGAGGTCAGTGCCCACCTCGAAGGTGATGGTCAAATTGTAACTGCCGTCGCTGGCGCTGGTGGAAGACATATAGATGGAGCCTTCCACGCCATTGACCGCCTGTTCAATGGGAATGCCCACCGTGGCTGCCACCACCTCGGCACTGGCCCCGGGATAGCGGGTAGAGACCTGGATAGTGGGCGGCACGATGGGGGGATACTGCGACACCGGCAAGATATAGAAGCAGACCAGACCCAGGATCATGGTGACCAGGGCGATGACATTGGCAAAGATCGGCCGCTCAATAAAGAACCGGGAAATCATCTGGTCGGATTCTCCGGCTTGCCTTTGGGAGCCTGGCCGCCGCCCTTGGACGATTGGCCGCTTCTGGCTTGCTCCTCTGTGACCGGAGTCACCGGTTTGCCGGGAAAGGCCTTTAATTGCCCGCTGATTACCACCAATTCATTCCCGGTGAGACCCTGCTTAATTACGCGGAGATCTCCATCTTTCGCCCCGAGCTTAACGCCCCGGCGTTCCACCACGTTCTTGTCTCCCGCCACCAGCACATAAGTGCCCAACTGGTCATTTCCCAGGGCCACTTCCGGCACCAGCAGGGCTTCCTTCTGCGAACCGACGACCGGCCCTTTGAGCCGGGCAAAAAGTCCCGGCAGGATTTTGCCGTCCGGGTTTGGAAAGATGCCCCGGAGTTGTTGGGTTCCGGTGGTGGGGGTAACGGTGATGGCAGCGAAATCGAAGAAGCCCTGATGCGGATAGCCTTCTTCATTCGCCAGACCTAGAAAAAGGGGAATTTTAAGTTTTTGAGCTTCTTCGGGTGATAACCCCGTCCGGCCCATGACCCGCAGCAGTTCGGACTCATTGATGGTGAAATAAACATAAATGGGATCGATCTGGTTGACATTGGCCAGGGGGGTGGCGCTGCCGTTGCCCACCAGATTGCCGGGATCCACCAGACGGCGATCGATGCGGCCGTCAAAGGGAGCCGTCACCTTGGTATAGCTTAAATCCAGCTTGGCCAGGTCCCGCTGGGCTTCGGCGGCCGTGACTGCAGCCTTGTAGGAATCGCGTTGATAATGCCAGTTATCCACGTCCGTCTGGGCCGCGGCCTTCTGTTTCACCAGCCGGGAGAAGCGGTCATATTCAATCTGGGCGTGATCGAGGTTGGCCTTCTGCGCCAGGATTTGTGACTCAGCCTGCTGCAACTTGGCCTGATAAGTGTTCTGCTGGATAAGGAAGAGCAATTGACCTTTCTTCACCAGGTCGCCGTCCTGAAAAAAGACCTTCTCCAGGTAGCCTTCCACCCGGGCGCGGAGTTGCACAGTATTGATGGCCTGGGTGTTGCCGGTGAATTCCAGATAATCGGTGACTAACTTGCGTACCGGCTGGCTCACGATGACCCGGGGGGCCGGCGGCGGAGCATAGACGTTGCGCTCACCGCAGGCCAGGGTGGCCAGCATACCAGCGAGCGCGACCCATCCGGCCGGTTTCCACCTAATGAAAAACATTGCCTTGGCAACAGTCATTTCGCCAGCTCCAAAAAGACTCAATTATCAGGGCGGCCTGTGGCCGCCGTGATTCGGCGTGCACCGCACGCGCCCATATCTTACCAATCCGGCGGCCGGATCAGCGGCTTCTCTTTCTGCTCCGAAGGCAGCGGCGGCGGTCCCGTGGGGACGCTTTCCGGGGTCAGCAGTTTCCCCCAATTGGTGCGCTTCCGCATCTGCTCACGGGTGGCTGCGGGCACAAAATCCCGGCCTTCCCGGATCTCCCAACCGCCGCCCAAAGCCCGGTAAACCCCCACCAGATTAGCGGAGATGCTGCCCACGGCGCTGGCCAGGCTGTCCTCCGCACTTAGCATGGACTGCTGGGCAGTCAGGACCGTGGTAAAATCGGTAATCCCTTCCCGGTATTGCAATACCGCCAGATTCACGGAGCGCATGGCAGCCTCGGCGCTTTCCTGGAGGGATTTGGCCTGCTCCTGAGTTCTCAGGAAAGCCACCAGGTTATCCTCCACCTCCCGCTGGGCGGAAAGCACAGTATTCTGGTAAGTGATGAGCAATTCCTGAAAGCGGGCATCCTGCACCCGCACCAGGTTGGTGAGCTGGCCGTAATTCAGGATATTCCACTGCACCGCGGGGCCCATGGCCCCTTGACGGTTGCGCCAGTCGAAAATGTTGGCCAGGCTGGCCTTGCCCACGTCGCTGGAGAGAAACCCGAAGTTGCCGGTGAGGGAAAAAGCCGGAAAAAGCTGGGCCCTGGAAACGCCGATTTGGGCGCATTGGGCTGCGGCATTGAATTCGGCGGCCCGGATATCCGGCCGGCGGCGCAGCAAATCCGCCGGAATGCCCACCGCCACCCGGGCCGGCGGCGTCGGGATAACCCCTTTAGTTCCCAGTTGATCCGCCAGGCGATTCGGCGGCAGACCCAGCAGGACGCTCAGGGCATTCTTGGCCTGGCGCAATTGGGTTTTCAAGACGGGAATGGTCGCCTCGGTTGAGGCCAGCACGGATCGGGCCTGCTCCACGTCGCGCTCGGAGGTGGTGCCGCCCTGAAAGCGCGCCTCGGCAATCTGCAAACTCTCTTTTTGGATCACCACATTGTGCCGGGCAATGTCCAGCCGCTTTTGTAAGGTCCGGATGGCGATATAGGCATTGGCGACGTCGGCGGTCAGGCTGACCAGGGCGCTGTCGTAGTTGGCAATGCTGGCCTGCAGGCTGGCGCCGGCGGATTCAATGCCGCGGCGGAACTTGCCCCAAAAATCGATCTCCCAGTTGGCTGTCAGACCGTATTGGTCCTGCCACAGACTGATGCCGCCGAATTTTCCGCCACCGAGACCGGAAGCTGAAATCGCTTGCGGGATTCCGGCACTGATCCGTTGTTTTTGCACCGAGCCGGTGGCCTGCTGGGTCTGGGGATAGAGCCGGCCGGTGGCGGCTCCCAATTGGGCCCGGGCCTCCAACACCCGCACCCCGGCGACCCGCAGAGTCAAATTCTCCCGGTAAGCAGTGTCAATCAGGTGATCCAGGGTGGCATCGTCAAAGGCTTTCCACCAGTTGCGATATTCCGCCGGCGCAGTCTCCACCCGTTTATCCCCGGCATCCAGCCAGGTCTGCGATACTTCGGTCTGGGGGCGGACGTAATCCGGCCCTACCTTGGTGCAGCCCGCCGTCAGGATGGCGCAGGTGAAGAGGACCAGACCCATGTTGAGACGATTAGTACCGATTTCCATCATCCCTGGATTACTCGGAAGAATTTTTGGCCCCCACTTTAGGACGGGCATGGCTGGGCTGCAAGCATAATTTGTCTTTAAAAAGGTTTTTGCGCCCCCGCCAGATCGACTTCAAGGCTGAGAATAAGATGGACGAGACGGCTCACCATCAGCCCGCCGTGCTCCATTTCTAGATTAAAGGTCATGCCGAAATCTTCGCGGTTGATCGTTGTTCTTCCCTGGAAGCCGAAGCTGGTATAAATCTTGCCTTCATCCTCGAAATGAGCCGGTCCGGACCAGCAGGCATCCAGGACCGCCGGTTTGGTGACGCCGCGCAAGGTCAGATCACCCTGGACCAGGGCCCTGTCCAGGCCGTCCGGCTCTACTCCGGTGCTCTTGAAGGTGATCGTCGGGTAGTTGGCTACGTCGAGGAAGTCAGGACTCTTCAGATGCAGGTCCCGCCGCTCTACCCCGGTGTAGATCGAGGCAGCGTCGATTTCCGCCGCCACCTTCGCGTCCGCCACCCGTTGCGGATCAAAATCGAGTCTGCCCGTGATATTGCTGAATTGGCCCCAGACCCAGCTTACCATCATGTGACGCGCCGCGAAGACTGCCGAGCTGTGGTTTAGGTTGATCAGCCATTCAGACATGTCCGTCTCCGTTATGGATTTGAATCCAAGCCGCCGCCAAATATTTGGACGACTTTAACGTGATTAAGCTAATCATCGTGGGCGTCGTTGTCACCTGGGCATTTTTGGGAAATATCCGCCAACCTCCGGACAACCCCGCCCTGGCCGCGCACCTATAGCGATTGCCAAAAATAATTTCTTGTAGGGGCGCACCCGCGTGTGCGCCCTCCTGCGGGCGGACACATGGGTCCGCCCCTACAATCCATCGGGTTATCGGAAAAAACTTTTGGCAAACGCTATAATCCAAGCTCGGACGAACATTTGCAAGAGCTCAAGCCGATTTCCATTTTGTTTCAAAAAATAGGGGCGGCACTCAACCGCCCCCTACCCCAACCCTATCTCAATAACTGACTCTATTCAGGCTGCAACCACCTTGCCGTCCTTCAACCAGAGCAGCTCATCGCCCAGCCGCTCGGCCTGGGCCGGGTCGTGGGTGATCAGCAGCAGGGTGGCCCGCCGCTGACGCTTCAGGGCCAGGATGATTTCTTCGATGATGGCGGTGTTGGCCGGGTCGATATTGGCAGTGGGTTCGTCCAGCAGGAAAATCTCCGGCTCGATGACCATGGCCCGGGCGATACCCAGGCGCTTGGTCTCGCCGCTGGAGAGTTCCGAGGCCCGTTGATGTTTCTTATGCGCCAGCCCCACGCTTGCCAGGGCCTCCTCGACCCGCTCCCGGATGGCGGTTTTGCCGAGGCCTCTGATCTGCAAGCCAAAAGCGACATTGTGAAAAACCGTAGTATTGAAGATGCCGGTGCGGGGCAGCACCAGGGTGAGGCGCCGGCGCAAATCCAGAACGTCAGCCTGGACCCGGCCGTCCTCCCGGTACTCCACCCGGCCGCCATCGGGCTTTTCCAGCAGGGCCAGGAGCCGGAACAGAGTGGATTTGCCGCTGCCGTTGGGACCCTGCAACATGTAAGCCCTGCCCGAGGCAAAGGCAAAGGAGCAATCCCGCAGGATCGGATTGCCATTGTAGGTCTTGAATAGATGGGAGATTCTAAGTTCCAGGCTCATGAGCTCACCATGGGTCCGGTATGGCCCAGTCTCTGAAAAAAGCGCAGAGCAATGGTGATGGCAAAGGAGATGGCCAATAAGATTATTCCCAGGGCAATGGCCAACTCAAAGTTGCCTTTGTCGGTCTCCAGGGCGATGGTGGT
>JAMCQY010000222.1 GCA_023381945.1 Deltaproteobacteria bacterium | reverse complement strand
TAAGCTGGGGAAGTATTTATTATGAATGCATCTTCTCCTAACCAAGCGCCAGACCCGCTCAATGGGGTTCAGCTCGGGACTATAAGGCGGCAGAAAATCGAGGGCAAAGCTCTCAGCCTGTTGGGTTCGCCACCCCTGATGCAGCTTGGCATGATGATACCTGGCATTATCCGTGATTACCATTACTCGGCGGCCCGTTTCTCCGCTGTCCAAGCGGAGGTTTTGGAGGAAGCCCTGGAACGTCTGGGCATTAAAGCGGGTTTCCTCTCTCTGGAAGACGAATTTACCATCACTCAAGCGCACCGCTCCAAAGTAGCCGATGCTGCGATGGGTCGGATGATGTAAAATTACTGGGTCCCGAGTCTCTGGCGGCACCCACATGCGGCAGCGAGAACCGTGTTGTTGAAAACGGACTTCGTCCATGGCCCATAGTTCAACCCCGAGGTTTTGGTCGAGGTCTTGGAGTTTTTTTATAAAGCTGCTGCACCTCAGGATCAGCATGGGCAATGAGCGGCCTGGGCTTGCGCAGGCGGAAACCAAATTGGCGGAAAAGTCTCTGGCATTGGCGCACCCCCAAGTCCACCCGGAATCGCTCTTTGATAAAGGCGGACAAGGTCTTGCCATCCCAGAGATGAGTGCCAAGCCCATAAACCTCCGGCGAGTCCCGCAGTGCCTGGCCAACCGCCAAGAGTTGAGACTCATTGAGCGATGGAGGTCGACCCGGGCGTTCGGCTTCTGCCAAGCCTGCGAGACCTCTTTGGATAACCTGTTTAACCCAATATTGCACGGTTCGCGTGGCGTCACCGAAGCGTTGCGCGACCTCAGCGCAACTCAGGCCTTGTGCCACTAAAAGAACCACGTGCAACCGATGATCATAACGGGCTTCATGTGAACGACGAATCTCTGCCTGGAGACCCATTATGATCGTTTCTGCCTCGGGTATGATCAGCGGTTTCATAACCAGACCATACCAAAAAAATTTTACATGCGCAAATAATTATGACGCTATGTATAGTAGGCGAGGGCGCCTACTCTCCATCATATTGTGCAAACTGAAGTGGGTTGCCATGTTGAAAGGGACTTTCGCAGAGGTCTCAACTTGGTATTAAACATGGAAATCAATCGGTAAATCCCTGGCTTTTATCGAACCCACTGGTCTGGAATCCCCGGGATTTCCTGGATAGGTAAAGAGTCGAAGGATCCGGAAAGAGATTATGGAATTGTACTCTGGGAGGGGCTTACCTCGGTTTTACTTCTCTGCGCTTCCCTCGCTTCCTTGAGTTCGGTGATGTCCTGAATCAAGGCCATCTTGGACATGGAGCCGTCGGGGTGGCGGATGAGGGTGTTCACCACCCGATACCAGCGGTGATCTTTGGGGCTTAATACTTCCCAGGTGACCTTCTCTCCCCTGAAGACCCGGTCATTGACGCACCAGGGACAGACGTCATCGAGGCCGTGCAGGGCTTTGTAACATTTTTGCCCCAGAGGATAATAGCCAGTCCGTTCAATGAAACGCTGGTTCATAAACTCCACTTCATAGTTCTCGGAACAGATATAGATCAGTCCATCGAAGGCCTCGATTATGGCCTCATATTGGGCCCACAAATCCCGCCAGGCCTCAATTAACCGCCGATTTTTTATATTGTCCTCTTCTAGATCGGCAATTTTCCGGCGCAACCCCCGCATTTCATCTTCGAGATGCTCAGTTGCCTTTTTGACAGCCTTCATACAAACCTCAACCACGTGGTTCTTATCCATAATTATTCAAACTAATGAGCCTCATGCAAAATGCAGCCGCAGGCTTCAGCCTGCGCTTGCACAGGATAGAAAGCTTGTGCCACCAGGGAATTATCCGGCAATTATAGCGATTGCCAAAAATAATTTCTTGTAGGGGCGCACCCGCGTGTGCGCCCTCCTGCGGGCGGACACATGGGTCCGCCCCTACAATCCATCGGGTTATCAGAAAAAACTTTTGGCAAACGCTATAAGAAGATTCTTCGTTCTCTAAATGAATTTTGCAAGAGGCTCTAATAACTATGGCTAAAAAATAGTTATACTGACGACCGGAATCAATCGGGCTGCAACGTTTTTAATCATCTGCCTTTGAGGAAGTCGAGATGATGGGCCGGAAGACGGAGCTAGTCCCGCGGCACCAGGCGATAGACCTCCAGAAGCGGCAGACCAGTGGCTGCTGCCAGCTTCCGGCAGGCTTCGTACTCCGGCATGACGCGGCGGCGGCCGCCGTACTCCATGACCTTTACCGCAAGGGGGCCGTAGGGCGTGTCGATGGTCTCCTGCCAGCGGCGAGCCGCCACCCGTTCCACCTCGCTTACCCGCACCCCCAGCGTGGTGGATTCGGTGAACAGCTGCGCAAGACAGCTTTCCCGGGCCGCCAAAGGCGCGATCACCGTCAGGGCCACCCCGGGGCGGCCCTTCTTCATTTGGATATGACTTAAGGCCACGTCCAGGGCTCCGGCGGAGAAGAGGCCGGCCATCAGAGGCTCGTAGAGCTCCGGGTTCATGTCGTCGATGTGGGTCTCCAGGACCAAAACGCGCTCGCGGTGGCCGGGAACCGCAGCGATTGGCTCGCCCAGGTAAATGCGCAGCAGATTGGGATGACCTGGCAGCTCCCGGGTGCCGGCCCCGTAACCCACCCGTTCCAGACGCAAGGGCGGACAGGGCTCAAAAATTGCCTCCAGACCCTTTAAGATCACGGCCCCGGTGGGGGTGACCAATTCCCCTGGCAGGTCGGTGCCATAGACCGGCAGGCCCTTGAGCAGTTCCAGCGTGGCGGGCGCCGGGTTGGGCAGGCGGCCGTGACCCGCAGTGATCATGCCGTAACCCATGGGCAAGGAACTGCAAAAGACCCTGGTGATCCCTAATTTTTCCACTGCGTAGGCCACCCCCACGATATCCAGGATGGTATCCAGGGCTCCTAATTCGTGGAAGTGCACCTCCTCCAGAGGCTGGCCGTGAATCCGCGCCTCCACCTCTCCCAGGAGACGGAACATGGCCAGACTGCGCTCCTGCACCCCGGCGCTCAAGGCCGCGCCATTGATCAGGGCATGGATCTCCCGGTAGCTCCGGGTGGGTTGGGGGCTGCGGAAGCGAAAATCCACGGAGAGCTGCACTCCGGTAAGATGATCCTTGGTCTGCCTTGGCGCCGCCAGCTTCACTTCAGCCAGACCCAGAAGATTCAGCAGCTCCTCCAGGTCGGAAACCGGCAGGCCCAGGTCGATAAGGGCCCCCAGGGTCATGTCGCCGCTGATGCCGGCGAAGCAGTCAAAAAAGGCCCAACGTGCGTTACTCGGGACGTTCGACAATGAGTTCCACCTCCTTGACGGCCCGGGCCTCGCTGGCGCGCACGATAAATTTCAGATTGCGGTACTGCACCTTTTCGCCGCCCCGGGGCAGGTCGCCCAATTGGGCGATGAGAAAGCCCGCCAGGGTTTCGTAATCCCCGGGGGGCAGGTCGATCTTCAGCAATTCATTGAGCGCCTTGATTTCGGTGCGGGCGCTGATGAGGTAGTGGCCTTCGCCGATCTTGCGGTAAGGCGTGACCTCCTGGTCAAATTCATCGGAAATCTCGCCGACAATCTCTTCCAGCAGGTCTTCGATGGCGACAATGCCCACGGCGCCGCCGTATTCATCCACCACGACGGCCAGGTGACTCCCCTCGCGCTGCATCTCGGCCAGCAAGCGGTCGATCTTTTTCAGTTCCGGCTCATATTTCACCGGCCGGATGAGCGGCTTGACGGGGCGCTCCCGATGTTCCTCGCCCAGAAGATCGAAGCTGTGCAGCACGCCGGTGAGGTTGTCGATGCGCCGATGGTATACCGGCAGACGGGAGAACTGGGTATTGCGGAACTCTTCCTGGGCCTGGCCGATGGTCAGCGTATCCGGAATGGCAGTCACCCGAATGAGCGGGACCATCACCTCCTTGACGGTGCGCTGGCTGAAATGAAGGATACGCTGGATAAAGAGGCGTTCCTTGCCCTTGAGGTCCACCTCCGGGCCGCTTTTGGTCACCACCAGACGCAGGTCTTCCCGGGTGATGAAGGGCAACTGGCCGGTCTGGCGGACCCCGGCGGCCAGTAAGATCAGGCGGCTGAGGACGGCAAACACCCAGGTAATAGGATACATGACCCAGGAGGCGGCCCAGAGCATTGGAGCCAGGCGCTCTGCCAGCAAGGTGGCCTGCTGGCGGCCGATGGACTTGGGGATGATCTCCCCCAGGATCAGGATCAAGGGGGGGAGGGCGATAAGGATGGGAAGTTCGGCCGCCTTTCCGAACAGGTTCAGGAAGAAGGCGGTCACCAGCACCGTATTCACCGCCGCGGCCATGTAGGCTCCCAGCAGGGTGGTGGCCAGGAAATACTCCGGGCGAGCCAGGAGCCGCAAGGCCAGACGGGCATCCCGGTAACCCTCCTCGGCCCGGTGGTGCAGGCGGCGGCGGTTGGCCGAGACCAGGGCGATTTCGGAGGCCGCGAAGAAGGCTTCCAGGAGCAGGAGCGGGATGAAGATGATGAGGATGCCGTAGCTCATGATTGTTCCCGTCGCACCTTGAGCTCCAGGATGCGGGTGCCCTTCATCCGGGTCACCTGGAAGCTGAGATGGTCATAAGCCACCCTCCGTCCTTCACGGGGCAGGGCCCCGAAAAGATTCAGGACCAAGCCGCCGATGGAGTCGAATTCTTCCGTGGGCAACTCCAGACCCAGGGCCTCATTGAAGTCCGCCAGTGACATGGTGGCCTTCACCCGCCAGAGTCCCGGCCCGATCTCCTCCAGGAGCTTCTCTTCCACCTTGAACTCCTGGGGAATCTCGCCGCAGAGTTCTTCAAGCAGGTCCTCGACGCTCACCAACCCCACCAGTGAGCCATATTCGTCCACAACCAGGGCCAGACGCAGATGCTGGGCCTGCAGTTCAGTTAACAGGTCGAAGGCCTTCTTGTTCTCCGGCACGTAGTAGGCGGGCCGCAGAATATTCTCGATCACCTTGTCCTCACAGAGGTTCTGCGGCTCCAATCCCAGGATATCCTTGGCATGCAGGAGTCCCAGGACGTTATCGGGATCGTCCTGATAGATGGGCACCCGGGAAAAGCGGGAATTTTTGATGGCCTGTATCAGGTCTCGGCAGGGCGTGTCAGCGGGGAGGGTGAAGATGTCGGGGCGGGGCACCATGATCTGCCCCACCCGCAGTTCTCCAAAGCTCAGGAGATTCTGGATAAAATCCCGCTCCATTTCGGCGATCAGGCCCCGGAGGTGGCTCTCCTCCACCATGCGGACGAAATCCTCCTGGTGCATCCCCGGCACCTGGAGTTCGGGACGAAATCCGAAAGCGGCCAGGAGCCCCCGGCTGATCTGCATAGCCACCACTCGGAAAGGGGTCAGCAACATGATGGTCGGACCGACCAAGGGGGCCAGCCAACTGGACAAACGGGTGGGATAGGCAAGGGCAAGGGATTTGGGGACAATTTCTCCCAGAAACTGGAAGGTAGGAACAAAGAGCAGCACCACCAGCCACTCCCCCCGGTGTCCCCAGACGGCGATGGCCATGGAGGTGGCCAGCACCGAAAAAATTGTGCTGGCGGTCTCCACCCCAATAGTCACGGTAACCAGCAGGCGGCGAGGCCGGGCCAGAATAGCCTCCACCAGTTCTCCCCGGGCTCGTTTACGCTCTTTTAGGCGCAGGCGGTCCAGTGGACTCAAGGCGAAGAGGGAGGTTTCGGTGGCGGCAAAAAAGGCGCAGAGCAGCACCAACACGCCCAGGGCAATGTAGCGAGGGAGATTAGGATCTGACCAGAAGGAGTCCAAATTTTTCCAGAGCTTTCAGGTATCAGCATTCAGCCGTCAGCAAAGATAAGCTAGTGCCACCGGCGAAAAAATCAAGCACCTTCGGGCTCAAAAGGCGCCTCGGCGCCTTCCGGCAATGGGACGTCAAAGGCGAAGATCACTCCAGCAATCATTTGATAAAAACCCACCAACACGACCAGTTCGATCACCGCCGGCAAACCGATCTTCGCAGCCAGGCCCTCTTGAACCTCCGCCGGAACAGAGCGCCGTTCCAGGACGCTACGGGCCACGGTCAGGGCGGCCGCCTGGGTGGCATCGAGGTGCAGTTCTTTGCGGGTGCGCAGGGCCTCGATTACCGCGTCAGGAATCCCGGACTGCCTCGCCGGGCCCACGTGCTTGACCCATTCATAGGCCGCCCCCAGTTGCCGGGCCAGCCAAAGGATGGTCAATTCCCGCAGGGCGTCCGGCAAGCCCCCGGCCCCGAAACGCAAATATGTACCTAAATCGCTGACGTACCGAGTGAGACGGGGATGATTGAGCAGGCTGCGGTACATCCCGTCAATGCGGCCGCGCCGGGATACCAGTTGGTCATAGAGCTCCTGGGCTTCAGGAGATAGCGCCGCCGTTGGATCAGGCAGTTGTGCCATAATTTAGTAGCCAGTAGCCAGTGGTCAGTAGTCTCGCCTGCCCCTAACCCCTAATCCCTAATCCCTAATTGTATTGACAATAGACATTAACATACATTAATATGCTTGGGTAAGGAGGGAAACTCATGAAACTCCATTCCCAGGCGGCTCTGACCCTGAAACAGCGTCAAAAAGTTAAAAGGTTGCATGAAGAAGG
>JAMCQY010000097.1 GCA_023381945.1 Deltaproteobacteria bacterium | reverse complement strand
GAAATTGGCCAGGCGAGGATCGGAGGAAAGCCGCCGCAATTCTGTTTTATGGCCCAAAAGTTCCTTATTAAGCTCAAGCAGTTGGTTCTGCTCCAGATAAAGCAAAGCCCAATTCTTAAATTTACCCGGATCAATCCGGTAAAAAACCTCCTGAAAGTGCTGTGGATATTTACGCAATTCGGCGGCTAATGCTTCAATAAACCGTATAGATTGCTTTAACTCTTTATTCTCCACCACCACGGCTAGATTATCTCGGCTGCCAAATTGCCGGTCGATTTCCTTGCTCAGTTGCATAACACGGAGATCGGTCCCCACCAGGTCGCCCCGGTCGGTCCGCATCGCCAAATGGTTCAGGGCATAGTAGACGGAGACAGCCGTCAGCAACAGGCTAAAGACAATGACCGGCCAGGCGCTGCGGAATAGCGCTCTGACCAGAGATGAACCGAGTTGATGAAACCTGGACAAAAAAATTAATCCTTTTGGGGGAAAATGAACCAGGAGATCGAGCAAGTTTGCCTGATATTAAAATATAGCCGTCCAGTCTAAGGTGCAAACTAGAAACGGGGGAATCTGACAACTCTGCGATGGCCTCAAGCTCTGGCCGCCCTGGGCAACATGTATTTATCGCGGAAAGGCATCCCCAGGAAAGTCCCGCGGCGGCTGCAAGTATAAAAATAACTTTCTTGACTATATGTCATTTGCTTCTATAATGTGACATTGGGTTCAGTTTATGAAAAGTACTTCATCGGAGGTCAAATGATGGAAGATCAGAAACTCCCCAGGCGGGAAAGGGAGAAGTTGCGGCAACGTCAGGAGATGCTGGCAGCCGCGCTCGATCTCTTCTCGCAGAAGGGCTACCACAATGTCTCCATGGCCGAGATCGCCGAGAAGTCCGAGTTCGCCATCGGCACCCTTTACAAGTTCTTCCAGAACAAGGAAGACCTTTACCGGGCCCTGGTTTTGGAGCTATGCGACAAGTTTGAAGACGCACTCACGCGAGCGCTTGAAGAGGCGGAGGGCGAGGTGGAAAAATTGCGGAATTATGTCCGGACCAAAACCGAGGTGTTCCGCCGCAATCTCCCCTTCATTCGCCTGTACCTGGCGGAGAGCAGGGGGGCGAGCTTCAATATCAAGGCTGGCCTGGATGATGAAATCCGCCAGCGATATTACCACTTCCTGGAAAGCCTTGCTGCGATCTTTGCCAGCGGCTTCAAAAACGGGCGGTTCAAGAAGCTCGCTGACCCCTATTACCTGGCGGTAGCTCTCGCCAGCGTCATCGATGCCTTTCTGCTTCTCTGGCTCGATGCACCCGAGCGACATCCTTACCCGGAAGATCCGGACGTCATTTTGAATATTTTCTTCCAAGGATTGCTGAAGAATTAGGGAGATTGGTAATGCAACCACTGCAAAACAGTTATGAATCGCTGAGATGGGCCGGGGCTTTGCTGGCCCTGATGATTTTGCTGGGCGGCTGCGACCGCGGCCACGGACAGCAAGCCACGCCGCCACCGGTCCCGGAAGTGGCCACGGTGACCATTGAGGCGCAGCCGGTTGAGTTGACCACCGAGTTGCCGGGCCGCACTTCTCCCTATTTGGTGGCGGAAATCCGCCCGCAGGTCAATGGCATTATCAAGAAGCGCCTGTTTAAAGAGGGCTCCGATGTCAAAGCCGGGCAACTGCTTTACCAGATCGATCCTGCGCCCTTTCAGGTGGCGCTCGATTCCGCCAAGGCCTCCCTGGGCAAGGCCCAGGCCAACCTGCCCTCGATCCGGTTGAAGGCTGAAAGATACCGGGAATTGCTGGCTGAAAAAGCGGTTAGCCGGCAGGATGCTGACGACGCAGCCGCCGCCATGGAACAGGCCCGGGCCGAGATCGAATATTGGAAAGCCGCGGTGGAAGCGGCTCGCATTAACTTAGGCTACACTCGGGTAACCGCGCCCATATCCGGGCGGATCGGCAAGTCCAGCGTGACCGACGGCGCCCTGGTGACGGCGTATCAGGCCGCGAGCCTGGCTACCATTCAGCAGCTGGATCCGATTTACGTGGATGTGACCCAATCGTCGGCCGAATTGCTGCGGTTGAAACGGAACCTGGAAGCCGGCCGCCTCAGCGCCGATGGCAAAAACGGGAGAAAAGTCTGCATCCTCCTGGAAGACGGCAACCTGTGCCCCCAGCCAGGCACCCTGCAATTCCGGGACGTTACGGTGGACCAGGCGACCGGGTCTTTCACCCTGCGGATCGTGGTCCCCAATCCGAAACACTTGCTCCTGCCAGGCATGTTCGTGCGGGCTGCGGTGCAGGAGGGAATCGCCCCACAGGCCATCCTGGTCCCGCAACAAGGGGTGAGCCGCACTCCCAAAGGGGAACCCGTCGCCCTGGTGGTGGATAAGACCGGCAAGGTCCAACAAAGGATGCTGAGCCTCAATCGCGCCATCGGCGACCATTGGCTGGTGTCCTCCGGGTTGTCGGCCGGAGACCGCGTCATCGTCGAGGGGATGCTGAACATACGGCCGGGCGCCACCGTCAAGTCTGTGGCCTGGGAGGGTCCCAAGGCCGGCGCCGCCCCAGAGCAACCGAAAAAAACCCCCACCCCGGAATCGCACTGACGGAGGACCGCGATGTTATCGAATTTCTTTCTGGACCGTCCGGTCTTCGCCTGGGTCATCGCCATCATCATGATGCTGGCAGGCGGGCTGGTGATCTACAATTTGCCCATCTCCCAGTATCCGCCCATCGCGCCGCCGTCTATTGCCATTGACGCCTTTTATCCCGGGGCTTCGGCTGAAACCGTGGAAAACAGCGTAGTGCAGATCATCGAACAGAAGATGACCGGCTTCGACAAGCTGCTATATATGTCTGCCACCAGCGATGCCTCTGGCGCCGGGAGAATCGAGCTCACCTTTGCCCCAGGGACCGATCCGGACCTCGCTTGGGCCCAGGTGCAGAACAAGCTCCAACTCGCCATGGCGAGTCTGCCTGACGTGGTGCAGCGCCAGGGGGTCAAGGTCAGCAAGTCCACCCGAAACTGGCTGATCATCGTAGGTTTGGTCTCGGAAGATGGCAGCATGGATGAATATGACCTGGCGGACTACGCCCAGGCCAACATCGAGCAGGTGCTGGCGCGGGTGCCGGGCGTGGGTGAAGTGGAAACCTTCTCTTCCCAGTATTCTATGCGGGTCTGGCTCAATCCGGAAAAACTGAACGACTTCCACCTGTCGATGGATGATATCATTAAGGGACTGCAGGCTTACAATGTCGAGATTTCCGCCGGCCAGTTCGGCGGAGTACCAGCGGTGAAAGGTCAAAGGCTGAACGCCTCTATTATCGTTCAGAACCTGCTCAAGACCCCGGAAGAGTTTGCCGCCATCCCCCTGCGCGTCAACCCTGACGGCTCCATCGTGCGCGTGCGCGACGTGGGCCGGACGGAGCTGGGCACCGAGCGCTACGAAAGGTACACCCTTTACAACGGCAAACCTACGGCCGCCCTGGCCGTCCGGCAGGCCGCCGGCGCCAACGCCTTGACTACCGCCGATGCCGTCAAGGCGAAGATGCGGGAGTTGGAAAGGTACTTCCCCCACGGCATGAGGGCCATCTACCCTTATGACACCACCCCCTTCGTCAGGGTGGCCATCAACGAGGTGGTCAAGACCCTGTTCGAGGCGATTCTGCTGGTCTTCCTGGTGATGTACCTCTTCCTGGGAACTATGCGAGCCACGTTGATCCCCACCCTGGCAGTGCCGGTGGTGATCCTGGGGACCTTCGCGGTCCTGGGAATGTTCGGCTTTTCCATCAATATGCTGACCATGTTCGCCATGGTGCTGGCCATCGGCCTGTTGGTGGACGACGCCATCGTGGTGGTGGAAAACGTGGAACGGGTTATGCGCGAGGAAGGGCTGCCGCCCAAAGAGGCGACCCGCAAGTCCATGGGAGAAATCACCAGCGCCCTGATCGGCATTGGCTTGGTGCTTTCGGCGGTGTTCGGTCCCATGGCCTTCTTCGGCGGCTCCACCGGAGTCATCTACCGCCAGTTTTCCGTGACCATCATCGCCGCCATGCTGCTGTCGGTCCTGGTGGCCCTGATCCTGACCCCAGTTCTCTGCGCCTCGCTCCTGCGGCCGGTAACCCAAGGGCATAATCCGTCGGAGAGCGGTTTTTACCTTTTCCGGCCGTTTTTCCGCTGGTTTGACCGGATATTTTTCGCAATCAGAGACTGGTACCGGGATACGGTTGAGCGGATTCTCGGTAAGAAGCTCCGCTTCCTGATGATATACCTGGTGTTGGTGGCGTCCCTGGTATTCCTGTTCCAGCGCATGCCCACCGCCTATCTCCCCGAAGAGGACCAGGGGGTCATGTACATCCAGGTAATGCTCCCGGCGGGTTCGACCCTGGAGCAGACCAAGCAGGTTATGGACCAGGTGCGCAACCATTTTATGGAAGATGAAAAGTCAGCGGTTAAGGGGATCTTTACTCTCGCCGGCCGGGGCTTTTCCGGAGCCGGGCAAAACACCGGGCTGGCCTTCGTCCGGCTCAGGAACTGGGAGGAGCGCCCCGGGGCGAACCTGAAGGTCAACGCCCTGGTGAAACGCGCCATGGCCAAGTTCTCCAAGATCCGCAACGCCAGGGTGTTCGCCTTCCCGCCGCCGGCCGTCCTGGAGCTCAGCCGGGCGGGTGGCTTCGATTTTCAGTTGCAGGATCGGGGCGGGTTGGGACATCCGGCCTTGATGGCCGCCCGCAACCAACTGCTCGGCCTGGCGGCCCAGGACCCGAGGCTGACCCGGGTGCGGCCCAGCGGCCTGGAGGACGTGACCCAGTACCGCATCGATGTGGATTGGGAAAAGGCGGGCGCCCTGGGGGTTCCCATTAATGCTATCCACAACACCATCTCGTCGGCCTTCGGCAGCGCTTACGTGAACGACTTCATCCAGGGGGGGCGGGTCAAGCGGGTGTACGTCCAGGCCGATGCGCCCTACCGGATGCTGCCCAAAGACCTGGAAAGGCTCTACGTTCCCAATACCAAGGGAACGATGACGCCGTTCACTTCCTTCGCCGCCGGCCACTGGTTCCTGGGTTCGCCGCTCCTGGAGCGCTTCAACAGCTTCCCGTCCATGAATATCTGGGGCGAACCCGCTCCCGGGAGGAGTTCGGGGGAGGCGATGCAGGCCATGCAGGAGATTGTCGCGAAGCTGCCCAAGGGCATTGGCTTTGACTGGGCCGGACTCTCCTTCCAGGAACGGATGGCCAAGTCCCAGGCGCCGCTGCTGTACGCCTTCTCCATTTTGGTCATTTTCCTGTGCGTCGCGGCCCTTTATGAGAGTTGGACCATCCCATTTGCCAACCTGCTGATGCTGCCCCTGGGCTTATTAGGCGCGACTGTGGCCACGTCGCTGCGCGGCCTGCCTAATGACGTGTACTTCCAGATCGGCTGTCTCACCACTCTGGGGCTTTCGACCAAAAACGCCATCCTCATTATCCAGTTTGCCCGGGAACGGCGGCACCAGGGAGCCGGGCTGGTGGAGGCGACCCTGGGCGCGGTGAAAACCCGGTTCCGGCCGGTCATCATGACCTCACTGGCCTTTTTCTTCGGAGTCCTGCCCCTGGCGTTAACCTCCGGCGCCGGGGCCGGCGCCCAGAATGCCATCGGGACTGCGGTGGTCGGCGGCATGATGTCCGCCACCTTCATCGATCTCTTTTTCATCCCGCTGTTCTATGTTCTGATATGCAGCCTTTTTCAGAGAAAGCGGCAGCCACTTCCTGAACCTGATTCGGATTCTGCAAGCTTGTAGGGGCGTGATATGACCAGAAAATTGTTGTTGGTGGGTGTGATGATTTGCCTGGGTGGTTGCACCATGGCCCCGAAATACACCCGGCCCGAAGCCCCGGTTCCTGCATCCTGGCCCAGCGGCCCGGCCTACAAAGAGACCTCCTCCACCCGGGGGGCTCCAGGTGCGGCGGAGCTGCCTTGGCGGGAATTCTTCAACGATGACCGCCTGCAGCAGGTCATCGATACGGCCTTGAAAAATAACCGCGATCTGCGGGTGGCTGCCTTGAACGTGGAACGGGCGCGCGCTTTGTACCGCGTCCAGCGCGCCGAGCTTTACCCCAAGGTGGAAACAGGCACTAAGGCCAGCAAGCAGCGGGTCAGGATTTCCGGCACCACCGGCTTGGTGACCGTGGAGGAGTACAGCGTCAATCTGGGCGTCCTCTCCTGGGAGGTAGATTTCTTCGGACGCATCCGCAGCCTGTCAAACAAGGCGCTGGAGGAATACTTCGCCACGGAACAGGGCCGCCGCAGCGCCCAGATCCTGCTGATCTCCGAAGTCGCCAATGCTTATCTGACCCTGGCCGCGGACCGGGAAAACCTCAAGTTGGCGCAGTTCACGCTCGAGTCCCAGCAGGCCGCCTATCATTTAATTCAGCGGCGCTTTGATGTCGGGATTGCGCCCGAGCTGGACCTGCGCCAGGTGCAAACCAGAGTGGATGCGGCGCGGGTGGACGTCGCCAAGTACACTGAACTGGTTGCTCAGGATGAAAATGCCCTCAACCTGCTGGCAGGCTCGCCGGTGCCGGCCGAGTTGTTGCCTAAGGAGTTGAGCGTCGTCAAACCATTGCCGGACGTTTCGCCCGGCACGTCTTCGGAAGTACTCCTGCGCCGCCCTGATATTCTACAGGCGGAGAGCCTGCTTAA
>JAMCQY010000076.1:3551-29457 GCA_023381945.1 Deltaproteobacteria bacterium | reverse complement strand
GCAAAGACCATGGCCCGGAAAATTTGGCCATCTTGCGCCACCTGGCGACCAACATGCTTAAACGGGAAAACTCCCTAAAGGGGGGCATTCAAACCAAACGCCTCAAGGCCGCCTGGGACCATGCTTACCTGCTCAAAGTTCTTACAACGTAATTTTTACATGCGATTGCCCTGGCCCCAGAGGTGCGGAGCTATCTTGACAATATGAATTCTATACACTAAATTTTTAATATCACAAGGGAACAAAGGGGGCGCATCATGGATATCCGAGACTATTGCGACTCCATGTATAATGAGCTGACCGGCATGAAGGCCCGGCTGTACGACATCCTGCGGGTCATTGAAAAGATGCCCCGGGAAGAGCAGGCCAAGATCAGGCGGCAGACCGATGAACTGGATATTATGGTGGGCGATCTGAGCCGGAAAATTGATCAATTACTGAAGGAATGCCCGGCCGACTGGAGCAAAGCCAAAGAAGAGATCGAAACCCTGAAAGAGCGGCTGGCGGAAAAGATTGACTGGTGGGATGAGAGCCATATTGCCGGAGGCTACGTCGGCGGTTAAACGAGTTGCCGAAACCTGGCAAATAAGGGAGGCAGGGCTTGGTTCCCTGCCTCTTGGCTTTTTCAGCAGACCGTGGCCGGGCGGCTTATTTGGCGCTGGGCGGCGTGGACTGCGCCGGAGGCGTTGACGGCGCGGCTGGCTCAGTCTGAGCTTGAGGCTCCTTGGATTCCGTATGCTGCCCCGGAGATTCCTTTGAGGCCTCGGGCGGCGATTTTATCTGCTGCAGAGCGGCGATCACCTCTTTATTGACCTGGGGCATGACCTCGCCCATATAGTCACCGAACTTCTGGCGGATGGACTTTCCTTCGGGCGAGCCGTAAAAGGCCGTCATGGCCTTGAGTTCGTGGACGGTAAAATGCTTCACCAAAGCCTTTAAAGTAATGTTGTAGGTGGACTCACGTAAAGACTTGCTATTCATCACCTCTAAAAAGGGCTTTTGGCTCTGTTCCGGCAGCATCTTCACCACCCTGCCGCTCATCTCCGTCAGCAGTTCCTGGGGAGGCGCCGCCTCCAGATACTGTTTGGCCGCGGCCTGACGGTTTTCTTCAGTGTCGGCCGGCGCGGCAGGCTTCGCCAGGGGTTGGGGAGCTTTTTGTTCCGAGCAGGCCGCTGCCGCCAACAGGACCAGGAGCAGGAGAAGTGATTTCACTCTGAGCATCGGTGAGACCTCCGG
Organism: Deltaproteobacteria bacterium; assembly: GCA_023381945.1. Next base: position 28,221 of record JAMCQY010000076.1, on the reverse strand, counting down.
GAAAAAGATGACAATCGGCTCAACCCTACACAATCTCTCTCAAAAGCGCAAGGGTTGCCAGTTTTCATCGAAAATTAGCTACTTGGGGGCAGGCTGGAAGTAATCTTGGCTGACCGCTGAAAGCTGACAGCTATAGCGTTTGCCAAAAGTTTTTTCCGATAACCCGAGGGATTGTAGGGGCGGACCCATGTGTCCGCCCGCAGGAGGGCGCACACGCGGGTGCGCCCCTACAAGAAATTGTTTTTGGCAATCGCTATAACGGCGCGCCTTATTTCAGATCGATGAGCTCGGTTGACAGCGAGTGGCCCGATACCCGCAGCAGGGCCAGGCTGACCGGCAGAGTAAAGCGCCGCGGTCCGGCAGAACCGGGATTCAAATAGAGGACTCCGTTTTTTTGAACACTGGAGGGACGATGGGAGTGGCCGCAGATCACCGCCCGGAGGCCGGCCGCCGCGGGGTCCAGGTCCAGGAGATGCAGGTCGTGCAAAACGTAAAGGCGGGTCCCGCCCACTTGCGCAACCCGGGTCTGGGGCAGTTTGCGCGCCCAGTCGCCTTTATCGGTGTTGCCCAGCACCGGGTAGACCGGAGCGATCTTCTCCAGGGCCGCGAGAATCTCCGGGCCGCCGATATCCCCGGCATGCAAAATGAGTTCCACCCCTTGTAAGGCCCGCTGCGCCTGGGGCCGGAGCAAACCGTGGGTGTCGGAAATGACGCCGATTAAGTGTTCAGTCATGGATACTCGATGGACTTTCGGAAAAATTGTGATAAGCGTTGGTTATTTGCACACCACCGGGCGGCCTTCCAGGGGTCCGGGGGCGCAGATATCCTCTTCGAAACAGGTCTTGGAGAAGTTAGCTTCCAGCAGCACCGGATAGTCGCCGGAGAAGCAGGAAAGGCAGAAGGTTTCATGATCCATCAGCGTGGCCTCCACCATGCCGCCCAGGCTCAGGTAGCCCAGGTAATCGAGGTCCAGGAATTTCCGGATTTGATCGATCTCCTGCTGGGCGGCGATGAGCTCACCCTTGCTGGAGAAGTCGATGCCATAGAAGCAGGGGAAGCGGTGGGGCGGGCAACTCACCAGCATGCTCACTTCTTTGGCCCCGGCGTCCCTAAGAGACTTGACCCGGGAGCGGGTGGTGGTGCCGCGGATAATGGAGTCCTCGATGACGATGACCCGCTGGCCCTTGAGGATCTCCCGCACCGGATTGAGTTTTACCCGCACCGAAAAGTCCCGCATGCTCTGGGAGGGCTGGATGAAGGTGCGGCCCACGTAGTGGTTGCGGATCACGCCCATCTCGAAGGGGATGCCGGTGGCGGCGGCATAGCCCAGGGCGGCATAAGTGCCGGAGTCGGGGAAAGGCATCACCAGGTCGCCTTCGAGGGGATGCTCCCGGGCGAGGGCAGCGCCCAGGCGCTTGCGCACCAGGTAGACGCTCTGGCCGAAGACCAGGCTGTCAGGCCGGGCGAAATAGATAAACTCGAAGATGCAATGCTTCGGGGGCGCCGGGGCCAAAGGCTTGCGGGAATGGAGGCCGATGGCGTCCAAAACCAGGATCTCGCCAGGCTCCACTTCCCGGAAGTAGTCGGCCTGCACCAGGTCCAGGGCGCAGGTCTCGGAGGCCACGACCCAGGAGCCGTTGAGCCGCCCCAGGCAAAGAGGGCGGAAACCCCGGGGGTCCCGGGCGGCAATAACCATATCCTCGGTGGCCAGCACCAGGGAATAAGAGCCCTGCACCTCGGCCAGGGCCGCGGCCAGGGCGTCGATCAGGTCGATGAGGCCTCCCCGGAGGTGCCGCGCCAGGAGGTGAACGATGACCTCCGTGTCCATGGTGGACTGGAAGATGGAGCCCTCGGCTTCCAGCCGGCAGCGGATCTGTTTGGCGTTGGTGAGGGTGCCGTTGTGGGCGATGGCGATGGTTTGGCCGCCGTGCTGGACTATGAAGGGTTGGGCGTTGATGATGTTGGTGGAGCCGGTGGTGGAATAGCGTACATGGCCGATGGCCAGATGTCCCGGCAGGGTTTCCAGCAGCGGCTGATTGAAGACCTCGGCCACCAGACCCAGACCCCGGTGCTGACGGACGCGTTGCCCGTCACCGGTGACGATGCCGCAGGACTCCTGGCCCCGGTGCTGCAAGGCGTACAGGCCAAAGTACGTCAGCCGCGCCGCCTCAGGATGGCCATAGATGCCGAAGACGCCGCAATGCTCCCGGGGCTTGTCATCATCCTGACGGATGAGGATGTTTTCCGTTTTCGGTTTTCCGTTTTCTGTTTCCACTTTAAACCCTTGCCCAAAAGGCCAGAGGTTTTGGAACCGCCTGTTTCAGCAGGCGCAAAAAATGGTAGCACAAGCGTTCCGCCTGTGCCGGTAGAGTCATAACTATCTTCAGGCAGCCATTATCATTATCTGCCTGTTATATTTTCTAGATAAGCTATTTCTCCAATAAAGTCGATAATAATTGTTTGCCTCAACCGGTTAAATTCAACGGGGTAGTCCTACCCTCGCCCGCTCAAGCAGGACATAGTCCAGCAGTTCCCGGGCAAAGGGGGAATAAATCCGCAGCCGCTCCAGGTTAAGTTCGGCATTGAGGTATTGGAGGCGCAAAAAGTCCCCGTCCGTCGCAAAGTGCGGCTTTACACCGGAAAAAAAGAAGCCGTTTTCCTCAGCCAGATCACAGAGAAATGGAGTGCCTCCCTGGGCCAGCGGCAGCTCGAGGCCGATGACCGCGGCTCCGGCGAGTTTGGTCAAATCCTGCCACCCTTGATAACATTCTGCAACGGTATCGACGCCGATGCGGTTGACCTGGATGGCGCCGACGCCGGTAGCCTTATCATAATGCACCGCCACCTTGCCAAAACCGGTGGGGCCGCTGGGTACCAGGAATTCCACGGAAATTCCCAAATTTTCATAAATCCGGCTCAACATCCGCCGATGCCGGGAGGGGGCGCAGACCCGCGCCGAACCTGGCGGTTGCAGGTACTTGAAGTACAGAACCATGCTTTCCCGCTGGCCGGCAGCCTCTCGCAATAGCCCGGGATGGAGGCTGTCGACTCGTTTAAATTGCGCCTGCCAGTCGAGAAGTTTAATGGCGCAGGCGCGCAGGTTACGGTTTTCGCTGGCCTCCTGGCTGTAGGTGTGGACGGTGACGGCCTCGCCGTAAAGGCCGGTGAGACCCAGGCGGCCGATCTCTTCCTGCAGCCGGTCTCCCATCAGTTTCCGCAAACCGTGCCGGCGGTGGGCCGGCGCCACCGCCAGTTGTCCCAATTCGGCCAGAGGCCCCAGGTCCGGACGCTCGATGCCGGCATGCCCGACGATCTCGCCGGTGTCGGCCACCGCCACCACGCCCACGTGGCGACCGGTTTCCAAGTCGTGATCGAGCCGGTCGGGATAATAAAAATCTTCGTTGGAATAGGAATAGCCGTAAACCCGGTACATCAACTGTGCCACCCGGGGGCCGTCTCCCGGCCGCAGCAGGCGGATGGTGTAATTCGGCGCTGCCAGCACGCAGGCCTCATCCTGGTGATTGGCAGCCCGGGCCGAAGGCGCTTCCAGGCGGCAGACCCCGGCGAGGTACTTGATGAGGCGCAGTTCGTTGCCCTCCAGCCCGTGGTTGAGCCAGCGCACTTCATCGGCGCAATGATTGATCAGGTCCAGGCCGTAACCGTGTGAGCTGACAGGTTCGGAGGATTCTTCACCGGTTTGCGGCTCGGCTTCCTTCGCGCCCGGGTCCAGGGGCAGGCCCCGGTCACACAGCGACAGGGTCAGAGTGGCCGGCGTTAATTCTCCCCGCAGAGTAAATTCTGCGGTATCCTCATCATCAAAATCGTTGGCAATGCAGCGGCTACAGGCCTCCCGGACGCCCAGGGCCAGGGATTGGGCCTCCTCGATCGGGAGGCCGGCCAACTCCGCCAAGCCGCGCACGTATTCCTGTACCAGGCCTAGCATTCGGGCGTCGGCGGGCAGCTTTAGTTCTGTAAGGATGGCGTCGGGCATGGGGGTAGATATTTAAAAATTGCGTCTTTGCAATAAGTTATTTACGAATTCTTCAACAATTTTTAGACTTATTTCAAATCCATCAAAAATTGTGAATAATGACTTCACAATATTATAAACAAATTGTGGGATAGCCGATTCAGAAGTTTCTAACGGAACAATGGAAATTAAAAAAACCTCGTCTTGATATGCAGTTCGATATTGTGAAATATAACGACCTGGCCAAGCCCATGAGCTAAGTATACGCCCACGTAATTTTGACCATTTAAAACCGAAAAATAATTGGGTTTTTTCCGGTTTGCATCCCATCCCTTTCGCAAATTCAAGTCCTACACTTATAGCTTCAGCAGTGCGAAGAATTGGTAATCCAAAATCCAATGCTGTCATTGATTCAGGTCTGCGAGGATTAAGAGATATATCATCCTCAAAAGCGCTTCTTAGATAAAATTTTCCCTTTGGACTAAGACGCATGAAATCAATTTTATCAAACAATGTATCCTTCAGGAAAACTAAAAGAGCCTCCCAGACATTTTCAAATATATAAGGCCTTGCAGTCTCATCAGCAAAACTGCGACTATCAAGCCATACGGGCCAACCGGTATAATTTGGATTACTTGATTCAAGAAGATTAAGAAATTTTTTATCGAGATTATGCGGTGGAATATCACCATCAATAATAAGCACAACTTCCCATACTCCATGCTCGGGTAAAGATAACCTGCGCTTTTCTATCTCATAAAGGAATCTTTCCTCCGATTCTTGAAGAAACCCCCTTAATTTGTCTTCCATAGTTTCGTCTGGTTTGAAACCCTCGGTTACAGAAAGTGCAATTTCTTTAAGATGTTCTGGAGAAATTCCCATTAAATGTCTACGCAAAAACCTCCCAATATCTGCCTCACGATTTTCAAAACAAACTTCTATAAGTCGATTAAAATCTTTCCAAGTTGCCTGAGCAGTACTCGGTGTATTATTCGACGATAACGACCTAACATAGATACTGTTTTCTCTTATCAGACTCTTCCCATTATCGGCCTTTAACACAGATTTCGTGGCGACTGGTGTTTTAACCCCTGTAGGAATTTCTAATACAGGGAAATCTTGCCCTCGTAAGGATGGAAAATGAATTTTTATTTCGAATGATTCAGAAGAATACTTAGAGATCAACCATTGGATTTTATCAATATGATATAAATTTCTTATATCTTCCGGGGCATTTTCGAAATCTGGTTCACCAGTTTCATTTTTAAACCCAATTAAAACATAACCTCCCCCATGATTCCTCATTGCAATAGAGGCGTGAATAATCTTTGCTTTCCCCTCAGGTGTATCAGGATCAAACCATCCTTTTAATTCAATTGATAAACTTTCAGTAGGTCGATCGATTAATTCTTTGATGCGATCATCCATAATTACAATCTGATAAAATCAGTATTTTAAATCATTGAAAAAAAGCACAGGCTGGAAAGCCTGTGCTACCAAAGGCATTTATCCCTTCACCGCCCTTAGTTTACCCGCCGCCTGTTTCACCATGGCGTGGTATTCCTGGAGGCTTTTGACTTCCAGTTTGCCCCGTTTCATGGCGCGGATGGCGTCCAGGGTGGCTCTCGCCGCGGCCACGGTGGTGGTGTAGGGGATATTGTATTCCAGGGCGGCCCGGCGGATGGAGTAGGAGTCCGCCGGGGTATAGCGGCCCTCCGGCGTGTTGACCAGCAGGTGAATATCGTTGTTCTTGATATAGTCGATGATATGCGGCCGGCCTTCCCGGATCTTGTGTACGCTGGTGACCGGCAGGCCGTGCTTGGTAAGAAACGCCGCGGTGCCGGCGGTGGCGTAGAGGCGGAAGCCCTTGGCCTGGAAGCCCTTGGCCAGTTTCAGGGCCGCGGGTTTGTCAGCGTCCTTGACGCTGAACAGCACCCCGCCGGTGAGCGGCAGAAACTGGCTGGCGGCCAACTGCGACTTGGCAAAGGCAAAGCCGAAATCCTCGTCAATCCCCATGACTTCGCCGGTGGAGCGCATCTCCGGGCCGAGCAGCGGGTCCACCCCGGGGAAGCGCCGGAAGGGGAAGACCGACTCCTTAACGGCGAAGTAGGGCGGCTCGACTTCCTTGGTGAAGCCCAGTTCTTCCAACTTGTGCCCCAGCATCACCTTGGTGGCCAGCTTGGCCAAGGATACGCCGGTGGCCTTGCTGACAAAGGGCACCGTGCGGGAAGCCCGGGGGTTAACCTCCAGAACATAGACTTCGTTGTCTTTGACGGCAAACTGGATATTAATCAGGCCAATAACCCCCAACTCCGCGGCCATGGCCCGGGTTTGGGCTTTGATTTCTTCCTGAATTTCCCGGCTGAGCGAATAGGGCGGCAGCACGCAGGCCGAATCGCCCGAGTGAATGCCCGCTTCTTCGATGTGCTCCATGAGGGCGCCGATGACGGTGCGGCTTCCGTCTGATATGGCGTCCACATCCACTTCGATGGCGTCCTCCAAAAACTTGTCGATGAGGATGGGTTTGTCCGGCGAGGCCTCCAGGGCCCAATTCATGAAATTGACCAGGCCTGCATCATCGGCCACGATCTGCATGGCCCGCCCCCCCAGGACGTAGGACGGCCGCACCAAGACCGGGTAAGTGATCTCGTGGGCGATCTTCAGGGCCTGGTCCACGCTGGTGGCCGTGTCGTTGGGCGGCTGCTTGAGGTTCAACTTGGCCAAAAGCTGCTTGAAGAGTTTCCGGTCCTCGGCCCGGTCGATGGCCGTGGCTGAGGTGCCCATAATGCGCACCCCGGCCTTGCCCAGAGGCACCGCCAGATTCAACGGGGTCTGGCCGCCGAATTGCAGGATGAGGCCCTTGGGGTTTTCCGTGGCCACGATATTGAGGACGTCTTCCCGGGTCAGGGGCTCGAAATAGAGCTTATCCGAGGTATCGTAGTCGGTGGACACCGTCTCAGGGTTGGAGTTGACCATAATGGACTCCACCCCCATTTCCCGGAGAGCGAAGGAGGCCTGGCAGCAGCAGTAGTCGAACTCGATGCCCTGGCCGATGCGGTTGGGGCCGCCGCCCAGGATGGCTACCTTCTCCCGTTCGGTCTTGCGGGCCTCGTCTTCCCATTCATAAGTGGAATAAAAATATGGGGTGTAAGCCTCGAACTCGGCGGCGCAGGTATCCACCAGCTTATAGACCGGGGTGACGCCGTGCTCCCGGCGCAGTGCGGCGCTTTGCTCTTCGCCGCCGCCCCAGAGTTGGCCCATCTGCACGTCGGAAAAGCCGTATTCCTTGGCCCGGCGCAGCATGTCTTCCAACTGGTCCTGGCCCCGACCCTGCCGCAAGAGTTCGCCAAAAAGCGCCAATTCGTCAGAGAAGGCCACCAGGTCTCGAATCTGATGGAGGAACCAGGGGTCGATGGCGGTGATCTCGTAAACCTCGTCCACGCTCATCCCAGAACGAAAAGCCTGGCGCAGGTAGAAGAGGCGCTGGGAGTTAGGGACCCTTAGCTTGGTCTTAAGCTCGTCCGGGCCGATCTCCGGCAGGTCCTTGCCGTCATGGCCCAGGCCATGGCGGCTGATCTCCAGCGAGCGGATGCCTTTCTGCAGGGCCTCTTTAAAGGTGCGGCCGATGGCCATGACCTCGCCCACCGATTTCATGGCAGTGGTCAGGAAGTCCTCGGCGCCGGGGAATTTTTCAAAGGCCCAGCGGGGGATTTTGACCACGCAATAATCAATGGTGGGCTCAAAGGAGGCGTAGGTTTCCCGGGTAATATCGTTGTGGATTTCATCCAAAGTGAAGCCCACCGCCAGTTTGGCGGCGATTTTGGCGATGGGGAAGCCGGTGGCTTTCGAGGCCAGGGCTGAAGAGCGCGACACCCGCGGATTCATCTCGATGACCACCATCTCGCCGGTCTGGGGGTGAATGGCAAACTGGATGTTGGAGCCGCCGGTTTCCACCCCGATCTCCCGGATGATGGCGATGGCGGCGTCCCGCATAAGCTGGTATTCCCGGTCGGTCAGGGTCTGGGCCGGGGCCACGGTAATGGAGTCGCCGGTGTGCACCCCCATGGGGTCCAGGTTCTCGATGGAGCAGATGATCACCACGTTGTCCTGGAAGTCCCGCATCACTTCCAGCTCGAATTCCTTCCAGCCCAGGACCGATTCTTCCAGCATGACCTCGGTGATCATGCTGGCATCCAGGCCTTCGGCGGACATTTGCTTCAGGTCTTCCAGGTTATAGGCAATGCCGCCGCCGGTGCCGCCGAGGGTGAAGCTGGGGCGGACGATGACGGGATAGCCGATCTGCGGGGCTGCAGCCACGGCCTCCTCAAGGGTCCGGACAATGGCGCTCTTGGGGACTCTGAGGTTGATGTTGGCCATGGCGTCCCGGAAGAGCTCGCGGTCCTCGGCCTTCTTGATGACCTGGGGGTTGGCCCCGATCATCTCCACTCCCAGGCGCTCCAGGATGCCGGTTTCGGCCACGGCGATGGCGCAGTTGAGGCCGGTCTGGCCGCCCAGGGTGGGCAGGATGGCATCCGGCCGCTCGCGCTCGATCACCTGACAGACCATTTCCGGGGTAATGGGCTCGATGTAGGTGCGGTCGGCCATCTCCGGATCGGTCATAATGGTGGCGGGGTTGGAGTTGATCAGCACCACCTCGTAGCCTTCCTCCCGGAGAGCTTTGCAGGCCTGAGTGCCGGAATAGTCGAACTCGCAGGCCTGGCTGATGATGATGGGCCCCGAGCCGATGATCAGAATTTTCTTGAGGTCGGTCCGTTTCGGCATAATATCTCGAATTCTTTATCTTTTTACGTTGCCCGGGTGATGAAGGCAAACCGAGACGGCGCCCGCCGCCGCTGTCGGCTGCGGGCTACCGCCTGGATGATCTTCATACAATAATTTTATTCTTTTGAGAGCTGTTAAGCCAGCAGTTTTTCCTGCCTGGCCCTGCCGTCACGCTCCCGGGCAGCAGGGCCGTATACCACATAAACGCCCCCGCCTGCTTTCAAGAACACCCGGGGTCGGATGTTCTCCATTCTGAAGAACTAGGCCAATCCTTGTTGCTTGGCGTTTGTCACCACCTGGGCCATCACTTTTTCTAAATATAGCCGGATGCCTTCCTTCAAATTATTAATGGTCTCATCAATAGTGGCGCCTTTACTGACGCAGCCCGGTATGCTGGGGACAGAGGCGGTATAGCCGCCTTCATCATTGGGTTCCAAGATGACTTCCAGTTCCGCTTTCTCTTTCTGCTCCATGGTAACCTCCTGGGGTTGGGTTGGATTAAGGTGAACTTATTCAGCTTTTAAGTTTGATTAATGCTTAGGCAACTTTCCATAAACCACTCGATAAACCACTCCCGCCTTATCATCCGAAATGAAAATCACGCCGTCGTCGGTAATCAGGATATCCACGGGGCGGCCCAAGGCGCCGTCAGGCGACAGCCAGCCGGTAATAAAGTCTTCTTGGCCCAGGAAATTGCCGGCCTGGTCCAGCTTGTAGCGCACCACTTTATAACCCGTGGGCACCGCGCGGTTCCAGGAGCCGTGATAGGCGACCAGCAGGTTAAACCGGTACTCCTTGGGCCACTCCTCCGGGAAGAAGGCCAGCCCCAGCGGCGCGCTATGGGCTGGAATGTCAATATACGAAGGCACCGTGGACTTGCAAAAATCCTTTTTGGCGCCTTCGGGGTCGAACCGGCCGTCATGCACGCGTTTGCCGTAGCAGTACGGCCAGCCGTAATTCTGCCCTTCCAGGATAATATTGATCTCATCCGGCGGCAAATCTTCGCCCAGGAAATCCCGGCCCATCTCGGTGGCCCAAACATGGCCGGTCACCGGGTGCGAGGTCAGGAATACGGAGTTGCGCAGCCCGGAGGCGAAGGTCTTGAGATGGCTGCCGTCGGGCTCGGCGACCAGAATGGAGGCATAGCGCCAGTCTTTTTCCACGCAGGTGTCGCAGTCCGACCCCACCGAGATCAACAGCCGCGGCCGGGGAGGCGGCGACTTGAAGTGCAGGGTACGGGTGAAATGGCGTCCGCCCTTTGGCAGGTCGATGATTTTCTGCTTATTGGTGGCCGTCAATTTTTCCGGATCATAATCATAGGTTGCCACTTCCGTGGTTTCGGCTACATAGAGTTTGGGCTCGGTCCCAGGACCGAAGGCCAGGCCGTGGGGCCTTTTCAAGCCCTTTAGTACCGTGACGACCTCAGAGGCCACTCCCTTATGCTGGCGGTCCGGCAGGGCCACCACTTTGCCCTGGCCAGGTAGGCTGACCAGCAGGTTGCCGTCAGGGTCCAGGCACAGGACCCGGGGGTTGCCCAGGTTTTTGGCAAAAATGGAGATGGCAAATCCCGGCGGCAGCTTCAGCGGAGCCGTTAGGGCTGTATGCGGCTGAGGGACGGCAGGGGAGGGGGAAGGCTCAGTTTCCAGCAGCTTGGAAATATCCTGGGAAGGAGGCCCGAAGGCCGGGCTCGCGCCGCGGAAATTTTTATACAGGAACCAACCGCCCCAAGAGAGCCCCGCGGCCGCCACGAGGATGGAGATGACGATGAGGGTATTTTTCATCTCCGAGTACCCTGTACACTATGAATCATGAAGGATTTGGGTCTGCACCCAGAATCGCAATTCCTTCAGCCTTTGTCGAACTTCTCGACGATCAAGAGTAGAAGAATCTTCCAGCGGCAAAAGTTCATATCTAAATTCGACTGCATAGGGGGTTAGCTGGTCAATGTCTACCAAGGAAGGAGGAAGAGGGTATCCTTGGTCTGTCAATAGATCGATCAATTCTCTGAGGTCATGGGTTTTTCGAAACCGCTGGCCCAGAAATGCTAACAGACCTTTTAGTATCTTTTCGGCTGCCTGTTGGCAATGGAAACCAATGGCGCTATCGTTTACCCGAGGAGAATCGAGCACTTCGTCCACCAAGGCTTCATCTTCCGCGGCTTTTTGGAGATAAAGAAGAGCGAGTTCACGCCGCTTCATAAAGCACACGACCTTCCCTGGCAGCTTCGTATAGCACATGTCCTGGAGTATCAGACCATTCCCGAAAGGTTTTTTCGCTTACCACCAAAACATCAACAGGAATGCGTAAGGGACTAAGCGCTCTACGTAGATGCACCATCTCACGTTTATGGTCAGGAACCTCAGATAAAATTACCAGAAAATCCAGATCGCTATCCTCGCCTGGCGTACCCCGGCCATAAGAGCCAAAAAGAATTATGCGTCTGGGCCGCCCGGCTTTCTTGAGGATTCTTACGGCTTCCTGGATGGTCTTCTCAGCGATCAATGTCGGCAATCCTAAATTTCCAGTTCCTGACCGGCATTTTTGGCCTCGTGCAAGATGCCTTCGCAATAATTTTTGCTATATTATTAATAATATTTTGTAAAATAAAAAATAAATATTGCTTGCCATATAAGCATAAATGATATTGTTATTCCATTATTGAACCATTTTTTTTGCGATGTAAGTCTAATATGTTTACGCTCTTTGATATTTTCAGGCGTAAAAGTCCATTTATGACTTGAGCCGTCAAATAATATTTTCTTATCGATAATAAACCTGTCCATTTTTACTATATTTGACATCATATTCCATTGGTACTCGACATCCCTCAATGCCTGTTCATCAATAAGGAGGGATAAATTATGCCTATTTAAAACGACTAATAATATCACATTAACAAATAAACCATAAAATGGAATAAATAATGATAATATTTTAAATAACCAAATACATTCAAGAGATTTTAAAAAAGAATAATACCAACCTGTAAATATGAATGCTTGTATGATCCATAAAAGATTTCTCCTTTTTTCCATCATTTCATCTTGCATTTTATAATGATTCCATAAAAGCTCCCATTTCTTTATTAACAATTCTAAAATATATTTATTATCGTCATCCATTTCTTGAAGTTGCCACCATGCTCAAGAATTCCTCAAACAAATAATCAGCATCATGCGGGCCCGGAGAGGCTTCCGGATGATACTGCACCGAAAAGGCCTTAAGCCCCGGATGGCGCAGGCCCTCCAGAGTATTGTCATTGAGATTGATATGAGTCGGTTCCACCGCCGGGTCCGGAATGGAATCCAGGTCCACCGCGAAGCCGTGATTCTGTGAGGTGATCTCCACCTTACCGGAGAGCTTGCTCTTCACCGGCTGATTGGCGCCGCGGTGGCCGAATTTGAGCTTGAAGGTGCGGCCGCCCAGGGCCAGGCCCAGAAGTTGGTGCCCCAGGCAGATGCCGAAAATGGGCGCCGCGCCCAGACACTGCCGTACATTATCCACGGCATAAGTGACCGCAGCCGGGTCGCCCGGCCCATTGCTGAGAACAATTCCATCCGGATTAAGTCGCCTCAACGCCTCGGCCGGAGTGGTGGCCGGCACCACCAGGACATTAAGGCCCCGTTCAATCAAGCTCCTGATAATATTGTATTTTACGCCATAATCGTAAAGTACGACCTTCTTGCCGGAGCGCTCGGCCCACAAAGCTTCCAAATCGGCCTCGGTGGCGCAGGCGTCCCTGCCTGTGGCTTCCTTGGGAAATTCCGGCCACCAGTAGGGATATTTGCAGGTAACCTGGGGCACCAGGTCCTGGCCCTCCATGCTGGGGATCTCCCTGGCCCGGCGCACCAGGGATTCGGGGTCCAGGTCCACCGTGGAGATGATCCCCCGCATCGCCCCGTGCTCCCGCAGGCGCTTGGTGATGGCCCGGGTGTCGAAGCCTTCCACCCCCAGCTTGCCGGCAGCCTTGAGGTAATCCGCCAGCCGGCCCTGGGCCCGCCAGTTGGAAGGGTAGGGGTGGTATTCTTTGACAATGAAGCCCTCCACCTGCACCCCTCGGGACTCGATATCTTCGGGATTAATGCCGTAATTGCCGATCAGGGGATACGTCATAGTGACGATTTGGCCCTTATAGGAGGGGTCGGTGAGGATTTCCTGATAACCGGTCATGGCGGTATTGAACACCACCTCGCCGGAGGACTCGCCCTCGCCGGTGAAGGACCGCCCCTTAAGCACCAGGCCGTCTTCCAGCGCCAACAATGCCTTCAAATTGCTAACCTCGAAACGCTAAGGATTTCTATAAAATATAACATACTCGGAGAAGATGTTGCCTCATTTTTCCGCAAGTCAAGACAGCTATAGCGATTGCCAAAAATTCTTTCGATTGGCTGATTTTTAAATCCCCCTAAATCCCCCTTTTTCAAATGGGGACTTTCAAAGCAATTTCGCCAAGTTCCCCCCTTTGAAAAAGGGGGGATAGGGGGGATTTAGGATATACCCTATAGGAAAAAACTTTTGGCAAACGCTTTAAAACCGACCGCATATAAAGCCCGTGGCGGGGCGATTTCGGGGTAGGCAATAGATTTACCTGGATTTGCAGAAAGGCTGGCGGATTTCAGCCACGTTTTTGACCCAAAGTTCGACAATCAACTCCGCTTGGCGCCGGGCGGCGCCCTGGTGCGGGGTCAGGGCCGCCTGGGCCCGAGCCCCCAGGCTTTGGCGCAGCCCTGGATCTTTAAGGAGCCTCAGGGCGGCAGCAGCAAGGGAGGCCGCATCAGAAACGTTGATCTCGGCTCCGGCCTCGCTGAGGATGTGCTCGGCCCAACGGAAATTTTGCAGGTTGGGGCCATGAAGCGGCGGCAGACCCCAGGCGGCGGGTTCCAAAATATTTTGTCCGCCGTGTGGTACGAGACTGCCGCCTACGAAAGCCAGGTCCGCCGCGCCATAAAGATTGAAGAGGTCGCCGATGGTGTCGATGACCACCACAGGATGGCGTCGGCCTTCCAAGCCGGATTTGAGCCGGCTCCATAAGTGGTAAGAGAGGCCGTGCCGGTTCAGCAAATCACCCAAGGCGGCGGCGCGTTCCGGATGCCGAGGCGCCAGGACCAGCAGCAGAGCAGGGCAGGGGCCTCGGAGCTGGTCAAACGCGGCTAGCATAACTTCCTCCTCCCCCGGATGAGTGGAAGCGGCCAGAAAAACGGGCTGCTTTTCCGGCGCAGCAACCTTGGCGCCTTGCAGCAATTCCTGAAACTCCCGGGCTTGCGGCTCATCCTTGTCCTGGAGCAGGCGGTCGTATTTCAGGTTGCCGCTGAGATGGAGCTTTTCCGGGGTTAAGCCCAAGGCGCGCAGACGCTGGTAATCCTGAGAATTGCCGGCGGCTATTAGGTCATATTTTCCTATTAATTCGGTAGCATACCGGCGATATCTCAGGTATCTTCTGAAGCTTTTATCGGAGATGCGGGCGTTGGCCAGGGCCAGGAGCACCCCGCGCTGTTGGGCTAAGTCGAGGAAATTTGGCCATATTTCAGATTCCAGGGTAATGACCAGGTGCGGATTAAGCCGGTCCAGATAACGCTGCACCGCCCAGGGAATGTCCAGGGGGAAGTAGCACACCAAGGCGCCCAGAGGAGCCAGGTGCTGGCGGGCCAGGCCTTGACCGGTTTCCGTCCCGGTGGAAACAATCAAGGCGGCTTCGGGGAGTAAATGTCTCAATTCCCGGGCCAGGGGGACGGCCGCCAGGATTTCGCCCACCGAGACGCCGTGGAGCCATATACGGGGAAAGCCTGCCGGAGGAGCCTCCGGGAGTTCCAAGCCCAGGCGGGACCGAAAACTTTCACCCTGGCCGCGGGATTTCAGGTGCCAGTAAAACCACGGCCAGCCCACCAGGCCGGCCATGGTGCTCAGACCCCGATATGCCAATAATAATGCACGATTATTATCCAAATCTAGGAAGTCTTCTTAAATTTGGCCAGCCATTGGGGCCGGACCTTGAGATAGTCCGCCAGTATCTGTCCGTGGTCAAAGGCAAGTTCCGGAGGCAAGGCCTCCGCCGGAAAGATTTCCAGGCTGCGGGCGTCGTCCGCGGCCCGGGGCGTGCCGCCAGCCTCGGCCACAAACACCGTGCTAATGTTATGCTGCCGCGGGTCACGCTTCGGGTCCGAATAAGTATGAAACTGCCCCAGAAGAACCACGGCCAAGCCCGTTTCCTCCCGGGCCTCGCGGCGGGCGGCGTCTTCGAGTGACTCGCCGTAGTCCACGAAGCCTCCGGGCAAAGCCCAGCCATACGGCGGATTGGCCCGTTGGATCAAAACTAGGCCTTGATCGGGGATTTCGATGATGATATCCACCGTTGGCAGCGGATTTCGATGGCGCCGCAGGACAGCCCCGCATTTAGGACATTTTTCTTCGCTCGGCATATGGTAGTTTACATAATATATATTATCAGACGTTATATTCAGGCCCCTAAAACTTCGCCTTGGCTAAACTCTTTAAATCCTGATAGTTAATCGACACGACTTGCCAGGTTCCGGTCTCGGGCTGTCGCGACATCTGGAAGCGCAGCGGCTTTTTGCTCTTGGGATCAACCAAGGTAACCTTGGCTTCATCATCCGCCTGCATCTCGATCTGTGCCGTGGTGGCCGCGGCAGCGATCGCCAGAATTTGGGTATTATCCAGATTCTGCAGGTATTTCCCCATCCCCATTTTGATTTCTTTTTCGAAGCTGTCGAACAGTTGTGGCAAGAACATCCGGGCAAATTTGCCCCCCAGACTGCGGCTCATGCGGGTCCATTCGTCCTCCTTGCCGCAATCCGGGTTTGCCGGTTCGCGGCTGGCCGCATCGATGAAATTATTCAAAATTGACTTTAAATCAAGGTACTTAAATACTTCGGGCATGTTTCTGGTCTTGATGGCCAGGGCCATGCGCTGCAAGGCGTAGCGCGGTGAATTGGTCCAGCGCCAGTAGGCTCCCCCTGCCAACAGCGCGCCGGCCAGCGCGGCGATCAGTACGATTATCAAGGTGCGGCGGCGCATAGTAACTCCTCTGCGAGCTTGGCATTAACGATGATTTAGATATACTATAACTCGAAGAGAGAATCGAGGCCATGACAACGGAAAAATTGCTCTCCCGCCACCCCCTGAATAACGGTTTGACCCTGGAGTTCTGGGACCTGTCCCGGCCCATGATCGGCGACCGCTGGATAATCACCCTGGAACTCCGGATCAACATCCCCATCAACGCCGCTAACTTGCCGCCGGATTTGCTGGACCAGCAGGCCGATGTCGTCAAGGCCCTGGGACCCGAGATCACCTTTTCTCAACGCGATGAACGCAACTTCATCGACACCCGGGAGTTTGAGGCCACTCTGAAAGAAATGGAGGCCAGGTTCCTGGCTCTGGCGCCGACCTATTTCGGCCACCCGGACTTCGCCGGCCGGCTGATTCGCAAACGCTACGCCAAATTTCGGGAAAGACAGCGCTGGTATAGCACTAAAATCCAGTAATAGCGCGGGTTTCAGAGGCCGACTGCATATAAGGCCCGTAGCGGCGCGATTTTGAGGCAGGCAAGGCTTTAGATCGGGTCCCCAATTTGTTTGGTTGCCAAATTGGGCCTTGGAACTTTTTTTTAAAAGCTCAAAGATAGAAACTCGAAACCAACATGGAATATTGGTCTGCTGGAGAACGACGGCTGCCCGTAGCGCGAATCACTGCCAAAGGCATGCGTTGGCAACGCACCGGCCACCCCTGGCTTTACCGGGACGACCTAGCCGGCGACGTCAAGCTGCCCTCCGGGGAACTCGCCGCGGTGGTGGGACCGCAGGAGCGCTTCCTGGGCCAGGCCTTTTATAGCGCGCACTCCCGCATTGCCTTGCGCTTCGTCACTTACGCAGATGAACCGGTGGACGCGGCTTTTTGGGAGCAGCGCCTGAGGTGCGCCCTGGATTTTCGCCGGAAGGTGGTCCAAGACAGCGACGCCTTCCGTCTGATTTATTCCGAATCGGACGGTTTTCCGGGTCTGGTGGCGGATTCCTACGCCGGCCATCTAGTCCTGCAAACCCTGCATCCCGGGATGGAGCGGCTGCTGCCCGAGATGATCTCGCTGTTGGAGCGTCATCTGTCCCCCCGGTCCATCACCCTGCGCCACGATACCGAGGTGCGCCTTCTCGAAGGGCTTCCTCGTGAGGTCAAGATCGTCTCAGGGGAGTTGCCGGAGAGGGTGGAGGTGCAAAGCAGCGGGGTGCGCTTCTGGGTGGATATCCGGGGCGGCCAGAAGACCGGGCTATTTCTGGATCAGCGGGAGAACCGGGCTGCGGCTGCCGCAGTGGTTCGGGGCAGGGTTCTGGATGCTTTCGCCTACCAGGGGTCATTTGCCATGCACCTGGCCCCGCGGGCCGGGCAAGTCACCCTGGTGGACACCTCCGCGGCGGCCCTGAAGATGGCCCGCGAGAATGCCAGGCTCAATGGCCTTGATAACCTGGATTATCTGCGGGAAAATGTCTTTAGCTACCTGAAAACCGCGGTAACCTCGGGGAAACGCTTCGACGGCATCGTCCTGGATCCTCCGGCCTTTGCCAAAAGCCGGGGCGAGCGGGCCGCGGCCGACAAAGGTTACCGGGAGATCAACCGCCGGGCCTTTCAGCTTCTTAATCCCGGCGGGGTCCTGATCACCTGTTCCTGCTCTTACAACCTCAGTGAAACCGATTTCCTGGGAATCGTCCGGGAAGCTGCGGCCGACGCCCGGCGCCAGGCCAGGCTCATCGAGCGCCGGGGCGCCGCCCGGGATCATCCAGCCTTGCTGTCCCTGCCGGAGAGCCTTTATCTCAAATGCCTTATTTTGGAGGTGGTCTGAGGCCAAAATCAGATTGCCAGGGCAAAGCGCTTTCGCCTCTGCCCTGGCTTGAAGGTGGGCTTCAGACGTTAGAAATCAATCTGAAAGCGAGTTTGGACAGCGTTGACTGAACCGCCAGCGTAATTTGAAGGATATCCGGGGCGCGGGGTGACATTGCGGTGACCGATGTCGCCGTATACATAATTGAACATCCACCGGGCGTTAGGGGTCAGATACCAGTTCAGGCCGACGGTATAGTCATTTTCTATACCGCCAAATATCCCTTTACTATTCAAGTTCAGATAGGACCAGCGGAAGGCCGCTTCCCAGGCTCCCCAGCCGCCTCCCCTGAGGCTAAAGTTATGCTTCGGCTTGATGCGGTCGAAGCAGGCGCCACTCTGTTTGTAGGTTCGGTGTTCGCCGGTGAGAAAGTAGCTGATATAGGCATATGCCCCTTGGAAAGTCGGGTCACTCCCGGTTAAGAAAGGATTCCGGGTAGGAAAGGCCAGCCTGCGGCTGGCGCTGGCTACGGACAGCGTGTATTCACCTTGAATGGAGACCGGACCCCAAACCATGGCGAACTCGGGGTTTATCAGGTCAACGCCGTCGACCGCAATGAGGGGACGTTGATTGGACGGCAGAATGCCTGCGGGCGTGAATATCGTCCGGGCGATGGCAATACCTCCGGTGTCCACCGTCCGGGCGTCGGTAATATGCGCCTCCGGGCGCTGCCGATAACGCAAGGTAAAGGCGTTGGGATTGTCGTTGCGGAACTGGTGGCTGTAAGACAGACCCAGGTGAACCAGACGCCTGCCTTTGTCCTCATACATGGGGGTTCCCGCGAGGCGCGCCGTAGCGTCCCAGTTCTGCCAGTTTTGGTAGGCATCTCCCACATCATTGGTGTTGTAGAAAAGACCCGCGCCCCAGTATAACCGCTTGTTAAAGGCGGTGTTGTAAACCATGCCCCCCGTTTTGCGCTCAGGGGAGAACACATTCGGCAACGCTCTTTCCATGAAGGTAATGAAATTGCTGCTGGTTTGCTCTTCCAGCGACCAGGGTTCCTTCATCTGGCCGACTCGGATATGCCCGATGTAGGGGATACCCTTAACTCCCAGGTAGACATCCTTGAATGCCGTGGCGCCGCCGGCAAAATCATACTGCGCCTTAAAAAAGAGGTCTTGGTAAACGGTGCCCTCGATATACAACCTGGCCCGCCGGAATTCTGTGCCGGAACCGGTAAGACGGGTCCCTTCATCTGCCGAAACTTGATCGACAAAGCGACGGGTAGGTGAAGAGATACTGGAAATATCGTACTGGATCCTGCCGCCCACTTTTACATGATGTTTTTTGTCCGCGCTCTCTACCTGCAGGCCGTTTTTCCAGTAAACCTTCCAGGCAGGTTTCGGCACGGCTGCTTTCGCTGCCGCCTTGGCCTCTTTGGTGGCCTCCGCTTTAGCCTCCTGCTTGACCTGCTCCAACTCCCGGGCCCGTTTGGCCTCTTCTTCGGTTTTTTTCACCCGGTCGATTTTCCGGGCCTTTTGTTTGATTTTCTCGGCCTTTTCCGGGGTGATAGCCTTCTCACTCACCATGAGGTCCAGAAGCTCGTCGGCGCTCACGGCCCAGGCCGGGGTGGACACCGCGATATTCGCCAGAGCCAGGCATCCCAGCATCACCATGGCCAAGATTCCTGGTTTCCTCCTGGTAAAAAAACCTGCTTTGGATGATTGCAATCCCATGTACTGCTCCCCCTATCAAGAATTTTTCGCTAAACGGGGGCATCATAGGATTCCAATATTTTTGAAAGGTTATATTCTTGTTAGAATTTGATTGTCGTTGGAATATGTTAAAGAAATAATATATGCATGTGCAGGCCCCCGGTAAGCGACACCAGTCAACTCTTTCATTCTCAAATTGACTACCCTTCCCGGCTCACATACAATTAATAACATGCAATATAGGTTCGCCCTGAAGTCTTTGCTCCTGGCGTTTGGTCTGGCGCTGATATTTTCTGGCAGATTACTGGCCGCCGATGGCTCTGAGCGAGCCGCCTCCCCTACCCCGCCGCATCCCAAAATTTTGGAGTCTGCCCAGGCCCCCCGGGCCGCCCGGATTCTGCGCCAGGCAGCCTTGAACTATGCTCCGCAAATGTCGGCGGCTGATCGAGACCGGGACTGTCTCCAAAAAATCGCCCTGGCCAAGCGGTTGCTGGACGTGCGGCGGCTGGTGGAATTGCGCCGGGAGACCCGGGCATTGCTGCCCCCGGGAATGGAACCCAACTGGGAGTACCTGCGCAGCCGCCGTCACTCGAATGGCGATCGCGTGGGGGTCACCCTGATCGTGCCGGCCTGGGTGCCGGCTCGGTCCCAGAAGCTCCAGGCCTACGCCGCTTTTGAGAAGAAATGGCAGACCGTAGCCCTGACCACCCCCCGCAAATCGGGCTTTGTCTGGTTTACCCCCAAAATGGCCGACATCAATAACAAAACCGCATACCGGGCTGAAACCATCCAGTTTGAAGTGAACAGCAAGTTCGCCCCCATTGCGGGCCTGCTCCTGGAGTACGTCTTCCGGGAGGGCTATTACGATCCTGCCCGCCGGGTGCCGCTGGTGACGGTAAGGGGCGGCGAAGACACCTATGCCGTGAGCGACCGGACTGCGCCGGGGGCGGCGGAATGCCTCAGTTTCCCGGACAACGACGGCGATTCCCTGGCGGCCGCCGTGGTCCCGTGCAGTATTCAAAACCTGGCTGAGCTTTACCACGGCCGCCACGCCCCCGCCTCCAACCACCGCCTGGGTCTTGCCATGGACCTGAATGACATCAACTACCCAGGGGTGGTGGACGGCTGCCCCAACCCCGTCAGCTGCTCCTTGCGCCAATTCAATCGGGACGCCATGCACAAACTCGATGCCCGGCAAATGCCTTCCTGGGTCTTCCGGCCTGCTAAATGGCTGGGAATGCGCCTGCCCCAGGAATGGACTCACGTCAACTATAGCACCGACTGGCAGCACGTGGACGTGGGCACGAAGTAGGGGTTAGGGGGCAGGGGCCAGTTGGTAGGGCGGGCGTCCCCGCCCGCCATCCTGAAATAAACTGGTGGGGCAGGCCTCCGTGCCTACCATCCCTAATAATTTTTTGATGGCCGCAGGCATTGGCCTGCGCGGCACAGGCTGGAAAGCCTGTGCCACCAGCTTTTAAAATATCATTTATATCTTCAGACGGTATAAGATATGAGATTTGTAAAAAAAGTAAATACACAGGATTTATTAATTAAGCATTTAGATATGTATATGGATATATATAAACATCATTTTAATTTATTTCTTAAGGGGGTTACAATATATTTGGTTTCCATTGGTGTAATAGCAGGCTATATATTTAAAGGAGATATTAATATTCATACCCAAGCTATTTTGTCCTCTTTATTTATAATAGAATCTATTGGAGCATTTTTATGCTGCGTATTTTCTTTTAGATGGATAAATACGGTTGATAAAATTGTTAGAAGAATAATTTTACAATTGAACGTATCTGTTTCGTCATTTCCTTTCGGCGGCGTTAAAGGTGTTATATTAACAACAGCAATGGTTGCAATTGTGAGTTCTGTAGCCGGAGTTATTATTGCTATTCCAATATTTAGTAAAATATTTGCTAATATCGAGAAAGGAATTACTTTACAATGCTGAGGAGATGGTCCTGCTTGAATATTGGAATCGTTCCCAAGTATAATTTAAAAATGAGGATAGAATGCGGCGCCGACCACCTCTATGGCGCGTGAACCGCCTAACACTGCGGTTCTTTATTTTCTTAAATTTTTCAAGCAAAACCGAAAAGCTTTATTTATATGCTCCAAGCATTTATCAACTCACTGAAAGACTCCGCTGACCATCGCGATATCGTCGCCCATTACCGCTATTTGCCTGAACAGGTGGCGGCCTATGGCCCGGATGATCCCGGTCTGCCGCCGCAGCTTGCCGCGGCCCTGAAGCAATTAGGGATTCCCCGCCTCTACCGCCATCAGGCCGAGGCGTTGGAGCACATCCGGGCTGGCAAAAACCTGCTGGTGGCCACGCCCACGGCCAGCGGCAAGACCCTGATCTATAACCTGCCGGTGCTGGAGTCGCTCATCAAGGACGACGGCGGCCATGCCCTGTATCTCTTCCCCCTGAAGGCGTTGGAGCAGGACCAGCTCAAAACCCTGAAGGAACTGGACGCCGCCCTGCCCTCCCCATTTCTTTCCGCCGCCATTTATGACGGCGATACGCCGCCCTCTAAACGTCAGGCCATCAAAGCGAACCCGCCCCATGTGCTGATCAGCAATCCAGACATGCTGCATATGGGTTTAATGCCGTTTCACGCCTCATGGGCCGGCTTCTTTGCCCGCCTCAAGTTCGTGGTCATCGACGAGGTCCACACCTATCGGGGCATCATGGGCAGCCACATGGCCCAGGTGCTCCGGCGTCTGCGGCGCCTCTGCGCCCACTACGGCGCCAATCCGCAGTTTATCCTGTCTTCCGCCACCATTGCCCAGCCCGAAATTTTTGTCAGACAACTAACCGGCCTCGAAGTTGAGACGATCTCGGAAAGCGGCGCCCCCCAACCCGGCCGTCACTTTCTCTTTCTCAACCCGCCTTCCGGAGCGCCCTCCGTGGCGGCCCAGATTTTCGCAAAGGCCGTGCGGGAAGGCTTCAATACCATCTGCTTTACCCAGTCCCGCAAACTCACGGAACTGATCCACGTCTGGTCGCTGCGCCTGGTGCCGGAACTGAAGCGCTACATCAGCTCCTACCGGGCCGGCTTCCTGCCGGAGGAGCGCCGGGAGATCGAACGGGCCATGGCCGCGGGCAAGATGCGGGGGGTGATCTCCACCAGCGCCCTGGAGATGGGCATCGATATTGGCGGCCTGGACGTCTGCCTCCTGGTGGGCTACCCCGGCACCATGGTGACCACCCGGCAGCGGGCCGGCCGGGTGGGCCGTCAAGGCCGCGATTCCCTCATCGTTATGGTGGCCCAGGCCGACGCCCTGGACCAGTATTTCATCAAGAACCCGGACGAGTTCTTCGGCCGACCCCTGGAGACCGCGGTGGTGGACCCGGATAACCCTTACGTGGTCAAGGCGCATCTGCCTTGCGCCGCCCAGGAGATGCCCCTCCAGGTCAAGGGTGAAACCTTCTTTGATTTGGAGGACCATAAGGCGGTGCTCGCCAGCCTTACGCGGGCGCGCTATTTGCTCCATTCCGCCGCGGGCGACGCCTGGTTCGCCCGGGACCGTTTTCCTCAAAAAGAAGTGAATATCCGGGGGGTGGGTGAAAGCTTCGCCATTTTCCAGACCGGCAAGAAGCGGCCCCTGGGCTCGGTGGACGGCCATCGGGCTCTAAGGGAGTGCCACCCCGGCGCGGTCTATCTCCACAAGGCCCAGACCTGGGCGGTAGAGAAATTGGACCTGGAACGCCGCAACGTCTGGGTCAACCCCATCGAGCCCAACTATTTTACCCGCATCCAGACGGAAAAAGAGACGGAAATCCTGGAGATCATCGAGACCCGTCAGGTGGCGGGTTTTACGGCCCGCATCGGCCGGCTCAAGGTCACCGAACACATCATGTCCTATGAAAAGCGGCGCCTGCCGGGCCAGGAGCTTTTGGGAATGGTTACTCTGGAGCTGCCACCGCAGATTTTTGAGACCGTGGGCATGTGGCTGGAGATTCCCGATGCGGTGAAAAACGCGATTTATGCCGCAGGCCTCCATTTCATGGGCGGCATCCACGCCCTGGAGCACGTCCTTATCGGCATGTTCCCGCTCTTTGCCCTGGCGGACCGCTATGACATTGGTGGCATCTCCCACCCGGCGCACCCCCAGGTGGGCCGGGCCGCGATCTTCATTTACGACGGCTACCCCGGCGGTGTAGGTCTCTCGGTTCGCGCCTACGACATCCTGGAGGACCTGCTAAACCGCTCCCGGGGACCTGCTAAACCGCTCCCGGGAAATCACCCAAGCCTGCCCCTGCGAAGACGGCTGCCCTTACTGCATCCACTCCCCCAAATGCGGCTCGGGCAACAAGCCTTTGGACAAAGAGGCCGCAGTCAGCATCGCCGCCATGCTCCTGGGGTTGGAGGAGCCCGAAGGCGATCCCGAATTCCCCTTTGCCGAGCCCCCGACGGTCCCTCCGCCCACCGCCGACGAGCCCATCACCGGCGGCACCTGGCTCACCCAGCGCCAGATCGGCGTGCTGGACCTGGAGACCCGTTGCTCTGCGGCCGATGTGGGCGGTTGGGGCCAATGCCACCTCATGGGGGTCTCGCTGGCGGTGCTCCACGAGACTCACACCGGGGTCGCCACCACCTACCGCGAGCACGACCTGGAACGGCTCGGCCAGCGCCTGACCAAACTTGACCTGGTGGTGGGCTTCAATATCAAGCGGTTCGACTACCGGGTGCTGCAGCCCTATACCAAGGTCAGGCTCACCGAGGTGCCCACCCTGGACATCCTCGAGGAGGTTTACGCCGCCCTGGGAACCCGGCTGTCCCTTAATCACCTGGCGGACAAAACCCTGGGGGAGAAGAAGAGCGGCGATGGCCTGCTGGCCCTGGAACTTTTTGCGGCGGGCAAGTGGGAGGAACTAGACTCCTATTGCCGCCAGGACGTGGCCCTCACTCATCGTCTCTTTGAGCATGGGGCGCAACACGGCTACCTCGTCTACCAGCACCGCCAGGGAGCTCTGGTGCGGCTGCCGGTGGATTGGCGGGAAGAGCGGTTTTTTATTAAGTGAATCTTTATCTCACGCAAAGACGCCAAGGGGCAAAGAAGCAAGTTTTTTGGCAGGAACTCGAAACTTGAAACTCGGAACCGTCTTTTCCTTGCTGTTTACCCTTGGTTGCATTATCATTAGGCGCAAAAATCCCATAAGGGGGCCACGGATGAAATTGAGCAAGAAGGGCATCGCCCTGGGTTGTTGTCTGGCGCTGGTTCTTGGTTTTTGCGCCGCACCGTTGTTTGCCGAGGCAGAGCCCAAAGTGGGCCAGGTGCTGGGCCCGGTAAAATTTGCCAAACCTTTGACCGAAGACGAAGCTAAATATTTGGGACTTCCGAAGGCGCAAG
>JAMCQY010000076.1:1764-3462 GCA_023381945.1 Deltaproteobacteria bacterium | reverse complement strand
ATGCACCAGGCTCCGATCCTGAACGAGCTCTACAACAAGGTGCAGCAGGACGCCGCCCTGAAGGGCAAGGTGAAATTTATGTCCGCGGGCCAGGGCAATGATGAAAGCGCGGTAAAGATGTGGAAGGCCTTCCATAAAGTGCCTTTTCCAGTGCTGCCCGACCCCAATAGCTCACTGGGCAAGGCGTTGAATTTCACCCCTTATCCGGTTTCCATGCTCGTGGATAAGAGCGGCAAGATCCTTTGGGTGGAGATCGGCACCTTCGACAGCGCCGATGAAGCCATAAAGGGCATCAAGGCCGCAGCAAAGTAATAAAGCAAAGGGAAAGGGGTAAAGCACAAGCCTTCCGTGACGAAGGTCTTAACCTTTTGCTCTTTCCCTTTTAACCTCTTTCCCCAAGTCTTTTGGTTTTATTCCTGTCCGCCCCATTTGACGTCCGTGCAGTTCTGCATTAGATTTACTAAAGTCGATAAACTTATAAACCAGAGAACCGGGGGAAGCATGGATATGCACACCCTGCTGGTGGCCACCGATTTTTCCCAATGCTCGGAGGCAGCCTTTCGAATGGCCAAGAAGTTGGCCCAGGGGTTCGGGGCCAAAATCATCCTGCTGCACGTCGTCAATCAAAGACTGGTGGAGCAACTGGCCAGTCACCTGCAAGTCAGCGCCGAGACCTTATGGCCAGAGTTTCGGGAGCGGGCCCAATTGCAATTGGGAGAATTCCTGAAGCAGGTGAAGCCCGGCAAACTGGACGTAGAGGGCATGGTGGCCATCGGAGTCCCCTTTCAGGAGATCGCGGTGGTGGCCCGGGACTTGTTAGCCGACCTGGTTATTATGGGTGGTTACGGCCGGGGCGGGCGGGGGGCCATTGAAGAGGTCTTTTTCGGCTCCACCGCGGAAAAAGTGGTGCGGTTGCTCCCCTGCCCGGTTTTATGCGTGCCTTTGCCGGTAAGCAGGGAGCAGTAAGCAATGGCGGTTTAAACCAATGAAAAATAAAATAGTTCTATTCATGGCGGCCATGATCATGGCCGTGTCTTTCTTTACCGGGCCTGCCAAGGCTGACCTGGCGGTAGGTCAACGCTTCCACGACCTGACCTTCAGCGGCACCCTTTCCGCGGCGGATCGGGACTATCTGGGCCTGGTCCAGCCCGGGCCCTTCAAATTAAAGGACATTCAGGCTCGCTACGTTCTGCTGAATATCTTCTCCGACAGTTGCCCCCACTGTATCCTGGCAGCCCCGGGAGTCAACCGGCTCTTTGGTTTGATTACACAGAACCGAAAATTGCGGTCTGGTGACGGCTTGCCGCAGTTAAAGATGTTGGGGGTAGGATTCTATGGCACCCCCGTACAGATGGAGGTTTGGCGGATAAAGCGTGAGGTGCGCTTCCCGCTGATCCCGGACCCTAAGGCTCAAATAGGCAAGGCCCTGGATATCCCCGGAACTCCCACTTATGTGGTCCTGGACCGCCAGGGCCTGATAGTCTATGTGCACGCCGGAGAAATGGGAAACCCGAAGGCATTTCTTAGGAAGATAATTGACAGTCTGGAATAAGAAAACGCGGGACCTGAGACGGGGGACGGGAGAAATTCCCCCGGGCTTCGGTCCCCGGTCCCCGGTCATACGGGGAAATCAACTTTGATCTTAAAGACCTCCTGGGCCGGCAGGCTCAGCACCTCAACCCCGGAAGCTGCGGAAAT
>JAMCQY010000076.1:0-1754 GCA_023381945.1 Deltaproteobacteria bacterium | reverse complement strand
CCAGGCGCTCCACCGATTCGGCGATCAGGGTAAACCAGACGTTGAAGTGATGCCGCCGCAGGTAGTTATGAGTCACCCCGGGGTAGCGGTTTACCACCTCCACGAAGCGGGCCAATCTCTCTTGAGGCACGTGGGCGGCGCACAGGGTGCTGGTATAGCCTAACTTACGCGAAGTGAAATTGGCCCCGATGCGCCGGATGACGCCACTTTCCATCATGGCCTGCACCCGCCGCATGACTTCGGCTTCCGGGGCCCCTACCCTGCCGCCGACCTCGGCGTACGGCCGGGAGACGATGGGAAAATGTGATTGAATTTCGTTCAGGATGGCCTTGTCGAGGCTGTCCAATTCGGTCTGTTGCGGCATCTTAAACCCTTTTCTCACGCAAAGCCGCAAAGCCGGCAAAGAAAAAATCATTACTTGCGTCTTTTGCGTCTTAGCGCCTTGGCGTGAGCCATCATCCTATCGGCTCATAAGGACAGATTGGGTCCTCCGCCAGGACGTCGCCGGTCATGGCGTAGGCCCGGGCCCGGCAGCCGCCGCAGACCTTGCGGTACTGGCAGCTGTGGCATTTACCCCGGTAGTCGTCCACCCTTCGCAGTTGCTGAAATAGCTCCGAATGCTGCCAGATTTCCGGAAACCGCGTTTCCCGGATGTTGCCGGCGACCAATTCCAGGTACCCGCAGGGCTGGACCTCACCCTGGTAGGAGACAAAGGCGAAGCCCTGGCCGCCCAGGCAGCCTTTGGTCATGGCCTCCATGCCGTGGGTGGCCGGGGAGATCTTCTCGCCCCGGGCCGCGGCGTCCTGCCGCCACAAGCGGTAGAACTGCGGCGCGCAGGTGGGCTTAATGAAAAGTTTTCCTTCCTTTTGACGTTCCAGGAGCCAGCGCAGGGTCTCTTCGTATTCCTCCGGGTGCACTATCTGGTCCACCAATTCTTCACCGCGGCCGGTGGGCACCAACACGAAGACATGGTGCGCAGCGGCCCCTAGGCTGATGGCCAGTTGGTGAATAGCCGGAAGTTCATGCCGGTTGGCCCGGGTGACGGTAGTATTGATCTGAAAGGGCAGCCCGGCCTCCCTGGCCGCGGCGATGCCGGCGAGAGCCCCTTCATAAGCGCCGGGCACCGCCCGGAGCTGGTCATGACTGGCCGCAGTGGCTCCGTCGATGGAGATGGAAAGCCGTTGGATGCCCGCCTTCTTGAGGCGGGTGGCGATCTGCGGGGTGAGTAAGGTGCCGTTTACCGCCATGACCATGCGCAGGCCCTGGCTATGGCCATGTGCCGCCAGGTCAAAGATGTCGTCGCGCAGCAAGGGCTCGCCACCGGTGAGGATCACCACGGGCTGGCCCATGATGGCCAAGTCGTCCAGCAGGGTGATGCCCTCTTCCGTAGTGAGTTCGCCGGGATAGGGCCCGGAGCCCGCCGCGGCCCGGCAATGGAGGCAAGCCAGGTTGCAGTGCCGGGTAGTCTCCCAGGCCAATAGCCTTAGAGGCGGAGTTTTTCTTTCAGCGAGGTCTGAGGGTGCCATCATTCTATAAACTTGTGAGAAAGCCGAATTGACTTCCTATTCCTACAATTTTCTCAATTTGCCGTCAACGGAGGGGACGCAGGTTACTGTTAATCAGGAAAGGCATATTTCCAGACTTTCCACAAACTCTGACACATGAGTCCCGCCCAGATAATGGCCAATCCGAAAAATAACCATTCGCCCCGATAGGTCTCAAAGGCCGCAGAAAGGAGAAATAAGGCCAGTACT
>JAMCQY010000186.1 GCA_023381945.1 Deltaproteobacteria bacterium | reverse complement strand
GGCAGCACATCAGCTGGCGGCGGGGCCTGGGATGATGCTGAACCGCTGTTATGGTCAATTTCCCGACTCGACATGTGCTGCTCAACTTAGGGCAATTGCGCCCGGCCCGTAAAGGGCATTTAAACGGAGATTAGGCCCCATGTTGCCCGCCCTGACCAACGCCGAATTCCTGGCCTTAAGAGAAGATGAGCGCCAGCGGCTGTGCAAGCAGCTCACCTTCGACCTGATCCACGAGGGGCCTTTGAGCCCCAAGGAACTGGCCGACAAGCTGGGCTGGACCTACCGCTACCTGCTGAAGCACGGGGAAGAGGCCGAGCCCGGCAAAAAGCTCTTCTGCCGCCGTCTGCTCGAGGCCATCCACTATCAAAAGGCCCAGTGGGCCCTGGAGTGGCTCTGCGGCCTCTCGGGGTTGCTGGTTTTTAGAAAGCCCCAGGCCCTGGCCTGCCTCCCCGACCTCAACCGGCAGATCAGTGCGGTGCTCAAAGAGACCGCCGCGGCGGTGGAGGCGGTGATCGGCGCGGTGGACCCGGCCTCGCCCGGGGGGCCGGCCATCACCCGGCAGGAAAAAGAAGAGATCTCCAAAGAGATCGCCGAGGCCATCGGGCATTTGGCCGCCATGGAGAAGGCGGTGCTGAATTACTACGCCGGGCAAAGGCGGCACCCGCATAACCCGATGCAGGCGGTGGAGAGATGATCCCCTTCGGCCGCTTATGGGCGCTGCCGCCCTGGCCCTTCTGGCTGGTCAGCCGGATTTTTTTGATCCTGCTGTTCCTGCCCTGGTGCTTCGGGCGGCTGGCGCTAATTTTTTTTGGGCGAAAAAATAATTAGTTTTAGCTACGGGGCCGGCGGTCGAAATGGTCAAAACCACCAGCAAAGCGGATTTTCCCCGGCAGCGGCTGATCCTGGTCAAGTGCCTCTATTGCGGCGCCCGGCTGGGGCAGATTAAGGGGGATTTTCTCAAGGTGGTGGGCATCTGCCGCACCTGCACGTACCATTTGACCGCCGGGGCGCAGAGCCATGCGGCTTAGGGGCGAGATCGTGGCCGAGCACGGCTGCAGCGTGATCTTCCAGGTCCGGGGCCGCCGCCTGGTGCTGCCCAAGAGCGTGATCCGGCTGTCCCCCAACGATTACGCCCGGGGGCCGCACGTGGTTTACCTGCCCCGCTGGCTGGGGGAGCGGAAATTGGGAGGGGGCCGTGGCCACGCAGATAAGCATTAAGATCGACGGCCTGCCCGGCCAAATTGTGACCATTCACCGGGAACTGAATCAGGTGGACCGCCGGCGGCTGCTGCAATCCCTGTGCGCCCACCTGCGCACCCTGCAGCTCTGGCTGGAGGAGGAGGAGAGAAACGATGCCCACCCTGAGGAGCACCCCTGAAAGCGATTGCCTGGTGCAGGTTTTCCGGCCTTTGTCCACCAACGCCAACCTCTGCGCCCGGTATTTCACCCCGGTCAAGGGCGCGCCCTTCTGCGGCTGGACGGGGGAGGATTGCCCCAACCAGGGCCTGCGGCTGGCCCCCCGGGCGGACCAGGAAGAGGATAGTTTTGAATGAAAAGGATTTCGTTAACTTCCGAGATTATCGTCGACCTTTTTGCCGGCGGGGGAGGAGCCTCAGAGGGCATTCGCATGGCTACCGGGCGTGACCCCGATGTTGCGGTTAATCACGACGTGGTTGCGGTCGCCATGCATGCCGCCAATCATCCCGGGACCAGGCACCTTCTCCAGGACGTATGGCAGGTCCCGCCCAGGTGGGCCTGTAAGGGGCTGCCCGTGGGGCTTCTTTGGGCGAGTCCCGATTGTACCCATCACAGCAAGGCCAAGGGCGGACCTCCTATCCGCGATGAGAAAAAGCGCGATTTGGCCTGGGTGGTAGAAAAATGGGCCCGGGAAGTCCGGCCGCGAATCATCATCCTGGAAAACGTCGAGGAATTCAGGGATTGGGGCCCCCTTAAAGACGGCCAAATAATTAAATCGCAGAAGGGTCAAACCTTCCGGGCCTTTGTGAATTCTCTGCGGGCTCTCGGCTATCAGGTGCAGTGGAGGGAACTCCGGGCCTGTAATTACGGTGCGCCCACCATCCGCCGGCGTTTGTTTTTAATCGCCAGGTGCGACGGCATCCTGCCTTGTTGGCCGGAGCTGACCCATGGCACCGGAAAACTCCCTTACAGGTCGGCAGCCGAAATTATCGACTGGTCGATTCCCTGCCCGAGCATCTTCGACCGGAAAAAACCGCTTGCCGAAGCAACCCTGAAAAGGATTGCCTTGGGCATCGGCCGTTATGTGATCGGGACAGGGAATCCTTTCATTGTGACCATAGACCATCAGGGTTCGCGCAATAGATGTTCAAACGATATTAATGCACCTCTTTCCACCATCACAATGAAAAACCGGCATGTGGTTTGTGTGCCGCACCTTCAGCGCCAGTTCGGTAACAGTATCGGCCAAAGTATCGAATCCCCGGTTGGAACAATTACGGCCGGCGGCGGCGGCAAGACGGCCCTGGTTGCCGCTTTTCTTGCCAAACACTATGGCGGGGTAGTGGGACAGGAGATGAAATTACCGCTTGGAACCGTAACGAGTGTCGATCATCACTCCCTGGTTACTTCGCACCTGATCAATCTCCACGGCACGTGCAAGGACGGCCAGGACCTGCGGGAACCTCTCCCCACCATAACTGCGGGCGGGAAGCATTTCGGAGAAGTCAGGGCTTTTCTCATGCGGTACTACGGTTCAGGCGGGCAGCTTGCCTCCTGCTCCGATCCGCTTCATACCATCCCCACGAAGGATCGCATGGGATTGGTCACGGTCTGGCTCGGCGGGAATCCCTACGTGATAGTCGATATCGGCATGAGAATGCTATGTCCCCGGGAATTGTTTCTGGCTCAGGGTTTCGGGAAGGATTATGCAATCGACATTAAAGTAGATGGGAAGGCGATCAGCAAAGCGGACCAGGTGCGCATGTGCGGCAACTCGGTCAGCCCGCCGAATGCCGCTGCTCTGATATCGGCGAACCTATTGCCGAGTCAAGGGACAGATATGAATTTTCACGGAGGCGAGTTACTTCAAATGAGCATGTTTGCTGAGATCCAGAAATGAGCACATTATCCAACGATTTCCGGCCCTTACCATTCGGGGGGCCGGGGAAACCGCGGGGAAGAAGGCGGCCGGCGCCCCGGGGTCGAAACAAGTAGCCGCCGGGCCCTGCGGTTAAAGCTAAGGGCCAATGGCCTTCGGGATTAGCTTTCCCGGCGGCGAAGTCCGGGGCTTTTTTAAGGGTGATCCTCCCACGCCCGCCTGAAGTTGGGAGTCTCAACCGGAGGGCATGGACATGAAATAGCCTTGGCGGAAAATCAGGTCTCATCGAGGAAGGGGACCTGACGTGCTAAACGGAACCCGGGCGGGCCGGAGAAGGTCTGCACCCATGGGCTGGCAAGCCGCAGCGCCAGGCGCCGCCCGGGGGATTTTAGAGGCAGTGAATAGTGAATAGTGGTCAGCGGAATATTAAATGATGGAGAAAATCTTCACTCAGGGCGTTTACTGGCTATTTCAGCTAATTTCCCTCCCCTTCTGCCTCATGGAGTTATTGGCCGAGATGATCTCTTATTCCTGCGGTGAGGTCCTGGATGGCCTCGAAGACATTCTCGTAGAGATTTTAGAAAAACTGGAAAGATAGGCAAAGGGGGAAAAGGCGAAGAAGATGAGCCCAGACGCAGCTTCACCCACGTTAGAAATCAAAAAAGCTCAGCCTAATATCTATCGGGCCGAGGCGGATCCGGCCCCGGTCCCGGCTGAACCTAAAAAATCCCGGCCGCATCAGTTTAAGCCCGGACAGCGCCTCAAAGACAGTCAGGGCCGCCAGTATTGGGTCGATCAGCATTGTTCCCTGCGGCGGGCCGAGGGCGGCAAGCTCTCCAAGGCCGAAAAGAAGGCGGAGAAGCGCCGGAGGATGGCGAGATGATTATGAGCCCGGTGCCGCGCCTCAGGGCTTCTGGGGCATTTACTGACAACTGATCGCTGATCACTGCTTTTCTCGGGGGAGAATTTGGCGCAACCGGACCATAAGGCCCAGATACTCGACCGCTTGAGCTTCGAGTCTTTTTACCAGGGGGAGTTGCAGCAGCTCAAGCCCACTTCGGGGGGCAACTTTCAGGCCCTGTGTCCCTTTCATGAAGACAAAAATCCCTCCCTCTCCGTCAATCTGAAGACCGGCCTGTTTAAATGCTTCGCCTGCGACGAGCAGGGGGACGTTTTCCAGTTTTACCAGCGCCGGCACGGCTGCGATTTCAAGGAGGCCCTGGCCGCCCTGGGCAGACTGGCTGGGGTGGATTTGACCCCCCAGCCCCGGGGGCAATATAAATCCTTGAGCCTGAAGGAATTCGCCCTGGCCAAGAAGCTGCCCCTGGACTTCCTGGAGATGCAGGGAGTGGGCGAATATCAGTACCCGCCGGAGGTCTTCGACGGCTGCCGCACGGTGGATTTCCCCTACAAGGACAAGGATGGCAAGGCGCTGTCCCAGCGGCGGCGCTTCGGCGCGGGCAAAGAAAAATTCAAATGGCGCAAAGGCGATAAAACCCGGCTCTACGGCCTGTGGAAACTCCCCAAGATCAGGAGTGCGGGCTGGTGCCTGCTGGTGGAGGGGGAATCGGACGCCCTGACCTGCTGGCTGCACGGCCTGCCCGCCCTGGGACTGCCCGGCAAAAAGACCTGGAAAAGCAGCCGGCGCAATCTACTGCCGGCCGAACTCAAGGCCCTGCAGGAGGTCCAGGTTTATCTCTGGGAGGAGCCCGACGCCGGGGTGCGCAACCCCAAAAATCCCCTGGAGCGGCTGCTGCGGGATGAGGTCCGGGAAGACCTGCCCAAGGTGCTGGTGATCCCGGCCCCGGCGGGAATCAAGGACCTCTCCGAGGCCCATATCCAGGGGCGGGAGATCAAGTCCCTGGTGGCAGGCTTGAAGAAGCAGGCCCGGCCGCCGGAGCCGCCGCCCCTGGCCGCAGGCGGCTTCACCATGTCCGACCTGGGCAACGCCCGGCGGCTGGTGGCCCTGCATGGCCGGGACCTGCTCTATTCGCACCTGAGCAAAAAATGGTTCATCTGGAGCGGCAAAAATTGGGCGGTGGACAGCTCCGGGGAGGTGGAGCGCCGGGCCAAGTCCACGGTGGGCGAGATTTACCGGGAGGCGGCCGAGGCCACCGATCTGAAGGTCCGGGAGGCCCTGGGCAAGTGGGCCCTGGCCTGCGAGGATTCGAAACGGATCATTGCGATGATGCGCCTGGCCCAGAGCGAGCCGGGCATGCCGGTGGCGCCGGCGCAGTTCGACGCCGATTCCTGGCTGCTCAACTGCCAAAACGGCACGGTGGATCTGCGCACCGGGGAACTCAAGCCCCATGATCCGGCCGACCTGTTGACCTGCCTGGCGCCGGTGGACTATGAGCCGGATAGGCCCTGCCCGGAATGGGAGAAGTTCCTGTACCAGGTCATGCTGGTGGAGGAGCGGCCCGAAGTGGCCGATGATATGGTCAATTTTCTCTTGC
Organism: Deltaproteobacteria bacterium; assembly: GCA_023381945.1. The sequence goes on along the minus strand of JAMCQY010000186.1, from coordinate 1,179 downwards.
GGGCTCTGGGCTATTCCCTCACCGGCTCCTGCCAGGAACAATGCCTCTTCATGCTCTGGGGGGCCGGCGCCAACGGCAAATCGACGCTGCTCGAGCTGATCGCCAAGGTGCTGGGCACTTATAGCCGCAACACCCCGGTGGAGACCCTGCTGGCCCGCAACAAGGGGGGTGAAATCCCCACCGACGTGGCCCGCCTGGACGGGCCGCGGTTCGTCACCGCCAAAGAGGTAGACCGGGGCCGGCGGCTGTCCGAATCCCTGGTCAAGGAACTGGTGGGCCAGGATACCATCACCGCCCGCTTTCTGTACGGCGAATATTTCGATTTCAAGCCGCAGTTCAAACTGTGGATCGCCACCAATAACAAACCCCGGATCAGCGGCTCGGACAACTCCATCTGGCGGCGCATCATGTTCCTGCCGTTTTTGCTGAATGTGCCCAAGGAGGAGCAGGACGCCGAACTGCCGGAGAAACTGTGGGCCGAGGCCCCCGGCATCCTGGCCTGGCTGGTGCGCGGCTGCCTGCTGTGGCAAGAGATGGGCCTCGATCCGCCCCAGGAGGTGCTGGAGGCCACGGCGGAATACCGGGCCGAAATGGACGTGCTGGCGGAGTTCCTGGAGGCCAAGTGCCTTAAAGGGGGCACCCTGGCGGTGTCAGCGGCCGACCTCTATAAGGCTTACCAGGATTGGGCCGAAGAGCAGGGCCTGACTGAAAAGGAGCGGCTGAAGAAGCGCAGCTTCGGTCTGGCCCTGGGGGAGCACGGTTTTCAGAGCTTTAAATCGGGTGGCGGCGTGCGTTCGTGGCGTGGGCTGGGGTTACGGACGATATGATGGATGCGCCACATACGCCACAATCCGCCACCCTATACGCCACAACGTAAGGTGGCGGATTAATTACATTCTTCGCTGAGGTGGCGCAAGGTGGCGCAACTTTCCATAATGTAGTCTCGTGAAGAGCGTTTTTAAATACTTTATGGAAATATACGCCACCATACGCCACAAGGTAATAATGATTAAGAATATCACGAGTTTGACTTGTGGCGTATAGGGTGGCGGATTGTGGCGTAAGGCTTTCGATGCACCACATGGTAATTTTCGGGCAGGCAGTAATCTCCGGCTGCAATCCAGTAACCCGCTACGCCGTCCGGGTCAAATGACAGGTTGCCATACTGGTCCAGGACAT
>JAMCQY010000377.1 GCA_023381945.1 Deltaproteobacteria bacterium | reverse complement strand
CGTCCACCTCCCATAAGCCGTTTTATGGGCATGCATGCCATATTATTTAATAAATGTCAATTTAATTACGGATAAGTACTAAATATAACAAAAACGAGCTTATATAAAAGCCGAGCTGAAATGCCCTGCAAATCTTTAGCCAGCTTTGGCGCTTCCCCTTGCCAAGGTCCGGTCCTCCCGCTCTGCCTCCGGGCTTGCATTTTCACCTATTAATGCGTAAATTGCCCTAAAATCCCTAATGCCATGCAGGCATTCGCCATAATCCCCTACCTCTAAGGGAAACAGATGGAAACCAAACGCAAATACCAATTCTATTGGGAACTATTAGGGAACCTGGACGTGGGCCGGCCCAACCTGGGGCCTAAGGCACGCCTCGAAGTCTACCGCCTTATGCAGTTCTGTTTCCGCGACATCATGGAGCAGCAGTTGGGGACCGAAAAGACCGACCAGATTTTCTATGAGGCCGGCAAGCTGGCGGGCACCCAATTTTATCAACACCTGCTCGTTGGCTGTGCCGATTTCCCCGAATTCATCAAGAAGCTCCAGGAAGTCCTCAAAGACATGGGTATCGGCGTCCTGCGGGTGGAAAAGGCGGATTTGCAAGCCAATGATTTTGTCCTGACCGTCTCCGAAGACCTGGACTGCTCGGGCCTGCCGGAACTGGATTACGAGATTTGCGTTTACGATGAGGGCTTTATCGCCGGTTTGCTGGAGAACTTCTCCGGCAAAAACTTCGTGGTAAAAGAGATCGACTGCTGGTGCACCGGCGACCGCACCTGCCGTTTTACCGCTAAAGCTAAGGACTGATGGTTTCGAAAGATTCTCCCAGCGACGACCTGGCATGCGCCCTCCAGGCCATTGAATCAACCTGGTTTCGAGGCGCACCTCCGCCCCCTGAACTACCCGGAACCCGGGATCAGCAGGCCCGGCTGGCCCGGCTGCTTGCCGAGATGCGGGCGGCCCAGGATTTTGCCCTGGCCGTATCCAAAGGAGACCTGTCGCCGGCGCTCAAGGCCAGGGGTCTGATGGCCGGCGCCCTCAAGAGCTTGCAGGCCAGCCTGCGCCATCTCACCTGGCAAACCCAGATGATCGCCCAAGGTGATTTTAACCAGCGGGTCGACTTCATGGGGGAGTTCTCCGAGTCGTTCAACTCCATGGTGGACAAATTGGCCGCGGCCCGGGATCAACTCCTGGAGGCCAACCAGGACCTGGAGGCCTTCTCTTATTCCGTCTCTCATGACTTGCGGGCGCCGCTCCGGGCCATCGAGGGTTTTGCCAACATCCTCTTGGAAGACCACGCCCAACAACTCGATGCTCAGGGTCAACGGCTCCTCGACGTTATCATTGACCGGGGCCGCCAGATGGACAGGCTCATTAATGACATCCTGGCCTTCTCGCGTTTAGGGCACGGGAAGGTGAAAAAATCCGAGATTGACATGACCAAGCTGGTTAAAAGTGCCGTCAGTGAAATCAAAGCCTACGCCCCAACCCCCAATATTCAATTGACCATTAAACCTCTGCCTCCGGCCCAGGGCGACTACAACCTGATCAAACAGGTGTGGCTCAATCTTTTGGCCAATGCCGTCAAATTTACTGCCCCCAGGGAAACCGGCCACATCGAACTGGGAGGCTCCCTTGAATGCGGTGAAACTATCTATTTTGTCAAGGATAACGGGATAGGGTTCGATCCGGCGCATGCCGATAAATTATTCGGAGCCTTTCAAAGGTTGCACGGCGACTCGAAATTTGAAGGCACGGGACTTGGACTGGCCATTGTCCAGAGGATCATCCAGCGGCATGGGGGACGCGTCTGGGCCGAAGGCAAGGCCGATCAAGGGGCCACCTTCTTTTTTTCGCTGCCTGAACCGGAAAAATAACTCGCGGCCGGCTTGCAGTTAAAGGACAAACCGGAGGACTTAGGTGGCCCAAGAAAGCATTCTGGCGGTGGATGATGAAGAGGATATCCTGGAGTTGCTCAGGTACAATCTGGCCCGGGAGGGCTACCGGGTAACCGGCGCGGCCACCGGCGAAGAGGCGGTGGCCACTGCCCGGGCTATCCTGCCCGATCTCATTCTCCTGGATTTACTGCTTCCCGGCGTGGACGGCCTGGAGGTCTGCCGGCGGCTGAAAAGCGACGCCCGGACCCGGCCCATCCCCATTATCATGCTGACCGCCAAGGGGGAAGAGGCAGATATCGTCGCCGGCCTGGAGTTGGGGGCGGACGACTATGTCACCAAGCCATTCAGCCCCCGGGTGCTGCTGGCCCGCATCCGGACGGCACTCCGGCGAAGGAAGGCCGAAGTTCCGAATGATACCGCGCCCTTGAAATTTAAGGATTTAGTGATTAACCCGGGCCGCCATGAAGTCTTGCTAGCCGGGCAAAAGCTGGATCTCACCGTAACGGAATTTCACCTCCTCCATCTCCTGGCGCGGCGTCCCGGCTGGGTCTTTACCCGCAGCCAGATCGTCAAGGAGGTGCACGGCGAAGATTTTGCCGTCACCGAGCGCTCAGTGGACGTGCATATTGTCGGCCTGCGGAAGAAACTGGGCCTTTTCGGCAAATCCCTGGAGACCGTGCGCGGCATCGGCTACCGCCTGAAGGATTGATTATCCTGGTGGGGCAGGCCTCCGTGCCCGCCTTTTTGAACTTTGAACCTTGAACCTTGAACCTAAGGTTGCCCATGCCCCGCAAACGCCTGATCTGGCAGCTCTTTCCTTCCTATCTGCTGGTGACCCTCCTCTCCCTTTTAGCCCTCACCTGGTACGCCACCGCCTCCTGGCGGCAATTTTATCTGGAACAGACCGAAATCGACTTGAAGAACCGCGCCCTGTTGGTGCAGGACTATTTGCGGGGCGGTTTGTCCCCCGCCAATGGCCGGGAGATCGATCAATTGTGCAAGGAGCTGGGAAGGTTGACAGCCACCCGGCTGACGGTGATCTTACCCACCGGCCAGGTCCTGGGCGACTCCGATGAGGACCCGGCCCGCATGGAAAATCACGCGGACCGTCCGGAAGTGCAGGAGGCGCTGCACGGCCGGGTGGGGACCTCAGGGAGATACAGTTTCACCCTGGGTCATCAGCGGATGTACGTGGCCGTCCCTTTAAAGGACCAGGGCCGGATTGCCGGGGTGGTGAGGGCTTCCCTGCCCATGACTGCCATTGCGAAAGCCCTGCGGGCCCTCTACTGGAAATTGGCCCTGGGCGGTTTAATCATCGTCCTGTTATTGGCGGCCTTGAGCCTCTACCTTTCCCAACGGATCAGCCGCCCCCTGGAAGATTTGAAGCGCGGGGCGCGGCGTTTTGCCGGCGGCGACCTGAGCCGGCGGCTGCCCGTACCCGCCGCGGACGAATTGGGCAGCCTGGCCGAGGCCTTTAATCACATGGCTGAGCAACTGGAGGACCGCATCAACGCCCTCGTCCGGCAGGGCCAGTTACAAGAAGCGGTGCTTTCCAGCATGGTGGAAGGTGTACTGGCAGTGGACGCCGAGCAGCGCCTCATCGCCCTGAACCCGGCAGCGGCTAAGTTGCTGGGCGCGGACTATGTTACTTCCCAGGATCGCAGCATCCAGGAAGTGGTGCGGGACCCGCAGTTGCAGAGCTTCATCACCCGCATCATCTTTACCCGGGAGCCCGTGGAAGGCGAGGTGGTTCTGCGGCAAGGCGAGCAGGTGATCCAGGCTCACGGCACCTTTCTGAAGGACACGCAGGGGCTGGATATCGGCTTTCTCGTGGTGCTCCACGATATTACGCAACTCCGGCGCCTGGAGATGACCCGGCGGGACTTCGTGGCCAACGTCTCCCACGAACTCAAGACCCCCATCACCTCAATTAAAGGCTTCGTGGAGACCCTGCTGGCCGGGGCGCTGCGCGAACCCGAGAATGCCGGGAAGTTCCTGCGCATCATCGCCCGGCAGACCGACCGGATTAACGAGATTATTGACGACCTCCTCAGCCTCTCCCGTATCGAACGGGACGCCGAGCAGGGCCGGGTCTTTCTGACCGCCGGCAAGCTCAAGGGAGTTATGGAGTCAGCTATTCAGGTTTGCGCCGCCCAGGCCTCGGCCAAGAATATCGCGGTATCATTGGATTGCCCCGGAGACCTGCGGGCCCAGATCAATGCGCCGCTCTTGGAGCAGGCCCTGGTCAACCTGATCGATAATGCTGTGAAATACAGCCCCCCCGGCAGCATTGTGCAAGTGAAAGCCCTACGGGTAGGCGGCGAGGTGGTGGTCCGGGTGCATGACCAGGGGGTGGGTATTGAAAAAAATCAGCTTTCCCGCATTTTTGAGCGCTTCTATCGGGTGGATGCGGGCCGCAGCCGCAAAGTGGGAGGCACCGGCCTGGGCCTGGCCATCGTCAAACATATCTCCCAGGCCCTGGGTGGCCGGGTGACGGTGGACAGCACTCCGGCAAAAGGCAGCATTTTTGCTTTACATCTTCTACCGGATTAGGCCAAATTCATCAAAAATTTATCCCTTCCTAACCGTTTCCTAACATTTCTCCCTTAACTTAACGCTAAGGTGTTTCAAAACCGCGGCGGCGCGCGCCAGGGTTCCTGACCTCGAGGAAACGTGGTTTTGAAATAGGTTTAAAACAATCTCTTCCCAAACTCGAAGGAGCATGAACATGCGGAAGTCATGGTGGTTGCTCTCAGCCCTTATCCTTAGCTGCTCCCTGGTCAGCCTCGCCCAGGCCCAGCCCGTGACTCTTAACGGAGCCGGGGCCACTTTCCCTTACCCCATTTATGGTCAGTGGGCCCACAAATATAATCAAACCACCGGGGTCAAGATCAATTATCAGTCCATCGGCTCCGGCGGCGGCATTGCCCAGATCAAGGCCAAGACCGTGGATTTCGGCGCCTCGGATGCGCCCCAAAAGGCCGACATGCTGAAGGAGAACGGCTTGGTGCAGTGGCCCATGGTCATGGGCGGCGTGGTGCTGGCAGTGAACATTCCGGGCATCGGCCCTGGGGACCTGAAGCTCAACGGCCCGGTGCTGGCCGACATCTATCTCGGCAAAATCACCAAATGGGACGACCCGGCTATTAAGAAGCTCAACCCCAACCTGAAACTGCCCTCCCAGGCCATCACCGAGGTGCACCGCAGTGATGGCTCCGGCACCACCTTCATCTTTTCCACCTACCTCTCCATGATTTCCCCGGAATGGCAACAGAAGGTGGGCGCCGGCACCTCGGTGCAGTGGCCCGCGAAAAACGGCGTCGGCGGCAAGGGTAATGAAGGCGTGGCCGGCCAGGTGAAAGTGGTGCCCGGCTCCATCGGCTACGTCGAATATGCCTATGTTAAACAAAATAATATGACATATACTCTTATGCAGAATAAGAGCGGCAAATTCTTGAAGCCCAGCCTCGAAGCCTTTGCGGCGGCCGCGGCCAATGCCGACTGGTCCAAGGCTCCCTTTGGCTTTTATTTAATGCTGGATGATCAGCCGGGTGACCAGAGCTGGCCCATCGCCGGCGCCACCTTTATCATGGTCCACAAGGACCAGCCCGACCCCGCCAAGGCCCAGGCCATGCTGAAATATTTCGATTGGTGCTACCAGCACGGCGGCGACATGGCTAAAAAGCTCGACTATGTGCCCATGCCTGAAAGCGTGGTGAAGTTGGTGGAAGCCACCTGGGCTAAGGAGATCACCTCCGGCGGCAAGCCGGTGTGGCCAGGGAAGTAAAGATATTTCTCAATGGCCAGTATAAATAACGAACCGTAGCATCTCCATTAATTTTTTTTTGGAATGCCAGTCCCAGTCCTGGGAGTGGCAAGTTTAAAAAGCAGGGGCACGGCGCGCCGTGCCCTCGTCTATATAAGATGGATTCATTATCAATGCCTACGGCAACCAAATCCGTACCGGCTGCGGCCAAGGCCAAGGCGGCTTTCCGCGGTGACCGGGTCTTCCGCTGGCTGACCATCCTCAGCGCCTTGCTGATTCCGGGGCTCATGGCCGGCATCTTCCTCGCCCTGCTTTCTCAATCCCTGCCAGCCCTGAAACGTTTCGGTTTTCACTTCCTGATCTCCCAGCAATGGAATCCGGTTACCGAAGATTTCGGCGCACTAAGCAGTATTTACGGCACCCTGGTCTCCACCCTCATCGCTATGCTGATCGCAGTGCCGTTGAGCATCGCCTTGGCCCTGTTCCTGGTGGAACTGGCTCCCACCCGGTTGAGCCGGCTGGTAGGCACTATCATCGAGCTGCTGGCCGCCATTCCCAGTATTATCTACGGCATGTGGGGCCTGTTCGTCTTTGCTCCCTTCATGGCCAATTACATCCAGCCGGCCTTGGGGGAAACCCTGGGCTGGCTGCCGCTGTTTCAAGGCCCGCCCATGGGCCTCGGCATGCTGACCGCCGGCATCATTCTGGCTTTCATGGTCCTGCCCTTTATCTGCGCCATCACCCGGGACATCTTTTCCCTGGTGCCCCCTGTGGTCAAAGAAGCCGCCTACGGCATGGGCGCCACCACCTGGGAGGTAACTTATAAGGTGACCATCCCGTATGGTCTGGTGGGCATCATCGGCGCGGTCTTTTTAGGGTTGGGCCGGGCCTTGGGGGAGACCATGGCCGTCACCTTTGTGATCGGCAACTCGCATCATATCTCAGCCTCGCTCTTCGCCGCCGGCAACAGCATCGCCTCCACTCTGGCTAACGAATTCACCGAGGCCACCAGCGCCATATATATCAGCGCCTTGATCGAGCTGGGGTTGATCCTGTTCGTCATTACCTATCTGG
>JAMCQY010000293.1 GCA_023381945.1 Deltaproteobacteria bacterium | reverse complement strand
CCGGAGATGGGCGAACGGGCCGGTGTCCGCCCCGGCCCCGATGCGGCTGTTGGTGATGACGCAGCCCATCTTGATCTTGACGCCATCTTCCAAGGTGGAATCCACGATCTTCACGGTTGCTTCGATGACGCAGTTTTCGCCGATGACGGTGTCGCCCTGGAGAAAGACGTTGGGGTAAATGACCGTGTCCAGCCCGACGGTGACGCCGGACTCGATGTAAGTGGATTCGGGATCGATCAGGGTGACTCCCTCGTCCATATGCCGGGCGTTGATCTGGCGTTTCACGGTTTGCATGGCCATGGCCAGTTCGGCCCGGCTGTTGATGCCGAGCAATTTCTCCCGATCCGGGTCGATCAAGGCTTCTACCCCCCTCCCCTGCTCCCGGGCCAGTTTGATCAGGTCAGTGATGTAAATTTCGCCGGTTACCGGACTGGGCGCCAACCGTGGCAGGCTGTCGGCCAAAAATGCCGCCTCGAAGCAATAGGCCCCGGTGTTGATTTCCCGGATAGCCAGAATATCGGGATGGTTTTTGGCATCTTTTGATTGTACCACGGCCTCGACGCGGCCCGCATTGTCCCGCACCACCCGGCCGTAATGCTTCCCATCCGTCAGCTCGATGGTCTGCATCGTGATGGCCACCCCGGTGCTCTTATGCAACTGTTGCAGGGTCAGAATGCTCTCGCCGGAGATCAGCGGCGCATCACCACACAGCACCATGACCGTTTGGGCATCCTTTGGCACCGCCGGCCAGGCCACCTGCAGGGCATGGCCGGTGCCCAGTTGCGGGTCCTGGACCACAAAGCGCACCCCGTAATCCCGGTAGACTTCCTGGACGCGATCGGCCTGATGACCCACGACCAGGACGATATCCTCCACCCCGGCGCCTTTCAGGGTATCAATCAGGTAAGCGACCATGGGCCGCCCCAGGATTTCGTGCACTACCTTGGGCCGGCTCGATTTCATGCGGGTGCCCTGCCCCGCGGCCAGAACGATGGCGGTGATGTTGCCTTTTAGCATTACCATCCTTTATTTGCACTCTTTATGCCAAAAATTAGGATTCAACCAAGGGCTGATTAATAAAAAGTTAAACATCAAGTATATGAACTAACTTACTAATTTCTCTGAATAACTATCACCCCATCACCGCATAATCCACCGCCCTCGGATTATCCATCCTTTTGGAGGCGTCCAAAATTTCCATCCCCACAACATTGCCTTGTTTATCGTAGTCAATGATGATACCTGGCTTGTCTTCGTCGCTTTCTTCGATAGGCGCATTGCTAAAGAGAATGCGCAGCACATCGACTTCGGGATCATAAGTCACTTTCATGACGTCCTCCAATATTTGCTGATTTTTTGGTCCGATAAACAGTAACGACCAGGATATAATCAACAAATTCGACTATTACCGCTCGCAACAGAAATATTTTGCCATCCCCAAAATCCATTTGCGATTAATAGACTTTTTTGCCATAAGGCTGCTTCGATTACCTGCTGTGGATTTTCCAGAACTGATTTCAGCAATTCCATGGGAATGGCACGCCTTTGCAGTTCATGCTTGGCATGGCGGGAAAGTTTAAATTTCATAAATTTCCAGCTATTCTCAATCTGATACACAAATCATACCCTGACAAGATAGTTTTGTAAAAATGAAAAGGCAAGCCCTCAAGCCCGGCTTGCCTTTATTTAGCTGAAGCTTGTGTTAGATCAGCGGCCGCTATACATATCCTGCCAAATATTCCAGAACTCCGGATCGGTACTTTCGTTGCCGAGCGTCGGAGGTTGCCGCTCCTCGGACAGATTGACAAAGTTTTGATATTCGGCCGCGGTGCCAACATAAAAACGCCCGGTCTCAGGGGATAAGTAGCTGTAAACTATAGTACTTCCTCTGCGATGCGGCACAATTTGACCGGGAATTAAATTTTGACAGACTTTGGCACATTTTGGATGTTCATTGGGAACGGATTCAAAGCCAGCCCGGAGCAGCATCAATTCTGTTTTGCCGGAGGCAGCGGCCCGGGGCTGACTGGCGCCGGTGCCTGCGGCGCAACCGTTAATCAACAGGACTAGAATCGCTGAAGCCATTAACCATACCGTCCACCAAACTTTTTGCCGTTGCATATAGTTCTCCTTCCTGGTTTAAAATCTATTCTATTCCCATAAATTGATTATTCTAATGAGCCTCTTGCAAAATGTAGCCGCAGGCTTCAGCCTGCGCTTGCACAGGCTAGAAAGCCTGTGCCACCAGGGAATTATCCGGCAATTATAGCGTTTGCCAAAAGTTTTTTCCGATAACCGATGGATTGTAGGGGCGGACCTATGTGTCCGCCCGCAGGAGGACGCACACGCGGGTGCGCCCCTACAAGAAATTATTTTTGGCAATCGCTATAAGAAGATTCTTCCTTCTCTAAATGAATTTTGCAAGAGGCTCCTATAAATAAGTTTTAGGATTTCTAAAAAAAAGAAGGCAGCCCCGAAAATCGCAGCTGCCTTCCATTGCAGTAGTTGAGTTAAGGTTATTTACCTGGAGGCCACCTTGGCGCGCACCAAAGAGCGGCGTAGCGCGGCTTCCGCCCGGGTCCAGTCAATCACTTCGGTCTTGGACGCGGCCAGACGCTTTTGCGCCCGTTCCAGGGCCCGCCGGGCCCGTTCCACGTCGATCTCGTGGCCCACCTCGGCCGCCTCGGCGACAATGGTGACCTTTTCGCCGGTGACTTCGGCAAAGCCGCCCGCCACCGCGAGATACTCGGTCTTTGTGCCGGACTTGTAGTACATCTCGCCGATGTCCAGGGCGCTCAGGAAGGGGATGTGGCCATAGAGGACGCCGAACTGGCCCTCCACTCCCGGGCACACCACCACGTCCGCATGGGTGGACAGCACCATGCGGTCAGGAGTGACTACCTCCAATAGGAGTTGCTTTTCTGCCATAGTTGGTAGCCTCCCTTAGGCCGCAGCCATTTTTTCAGCCTTGGCCACCGCTTCTTCGATGCTTCCCACCATGTAGAAGGCCTGCTCCGGCAGGTCGTCGTGTTTGCCGTCGATGATCTCTTTGAAGCTCCGCACGGTGTCGCCGACCTTGACGAACTTCCCTTCCATGCCGGTGAACTGCGCCGCCACGAAGAAGGGCTGGGACAGGAAGCGCTGAATCTTCCGGGCCCGGGACACGGTCAGCTTATCTTCATCGGAGAGTTCGTCGATGCCCAGAATGGCGATAATGTCCTGCAGATCTTTGTACTTCTGGAGGATCTGCTGGACCTGCCGGGCGACCGCGTAATGCTCCTCGCCCAGGACCTGCGGGTCCAGGATGCGGGAGGTGGAGTCCAGAGGATCCACGGCCGGGTAAATGCCCAGCTCGGCGATCTGACGGGATAAAACCACGGTGCCGTCCAGGTGAGCGAAGGTGGTGGCCGGAGCCGGGTCGGTCAAGTCATCGGCGGGCACGTAAATGCACTGTACCGAAGTAACCGAACCTTTCTTGGTGGAGGTGATGCGCTCCTGCAATTCACCAAGGTCGGTGCCCAGGGTGGGCTGGTAACCCACGGCGGAGGGCATGCGGCCCAGCAGCGCTGATACTTCGGAACCCGCCTGGGTGAAACGGAAGATGTTGTCGATGAAGAGCAGGGTGTCCTGGCCTTCCACATCCCGGAAGTATTCAGCGGCGGCCAGAGCGGTCAGCGATACCCGGGCCCGGGCTCCGGGGGGCTCGGTCATCTGCCCGTAGATCAGAGCGGCCTTGGGCAGTACGCCCGAGTGTTTCATTTCCAGGTACAGGTCGTTGCCTTCACGGGTGCGCTCGCCCACCCCGGCGAACACCGAGATGCCGCCGTGGTGCATGGCGATATTATGGATCATTTCCATCATAACGACGGTCTTGCCCACGCCGGCGCCGCCGAACATGCCCATCTTGCCGCCCCGGGGAAACGGGACCAGCAGGTCGATGACCTTAACGCCAGTTTCCAGAACCTTAACCGTGGTGTCCTGATCCACGAAGGCCGGCGCCGGGCGGTGAATGGGGTACATGTTTTTGGCGGTAACCGGCCCCAAGCCGTCCACCGGCCGGCCCACGACGTTGAGCACCCGGCCCAGGGCCTCGGCGCCCACCGGCACCATAATAGGGTTCTCGGTGTCTTTGACGGGCATGCCCCGCACCAGACCGTCGGTGGTGTCCATGGCGATGGTACGCACCATGTTGTTGCCCAAATGCTGGGCCACTTCGACGACCAGGTTGTCCTCCTTGTCGTCAATGGCCGGGTTAGTGATTAACAGCGCATTTCTGATGGCCGGCAGTTTGCCTTCCTCAAATTCGACGTCCACTACCGGACCGATAACGCGGGCGATCTTGCCTATGTTCATTCCTAAAAATCCTCCTCATTCGGGCGGCTTAGCCTTTAAGGGCTTCAGCCCCGCCCACGATATCCATCAATTCTTTGGTAATGGCCGCCTGCCGGGCCTTGTTCATCACCAGGGTAAGCTGCGTGATCATCTCTTTGCAGTTGCTCTGAGCATTGTCCATGGCGGTCATCCGGGCCGCGTGCTCGCTGGCGGAGTTCTCCAGAAAGCCATGGTACACCTGCACGTTGATGTATTTCGGCAGCAAGTATTCCAGGAACTGCTCCATGGCCGGTTCGAAGAGGTATTCCACACTGGGCGCCTCTTCGGCCGCCGTTTCGCCCGGTTGAATGGGCAGGAGCTGCACCAGAGTCGGCCGCTGGATCGCCATGTTGATGAACATGGCGTGGATCAGATGGACTTCTTGCACCTTTCCGGTCAAGAAAGTGCTCATGATCTCCCGGGCCACCGTCACGGCGTTGGAAAAGTCGAACTTATTCCACACATCCACGTATTGGGCCAGCATCTCCCGTTTACGGCGCCGGAAGAAGTCCCGGCCTTTGCGGCCCACGCAGATCAGATCAACCTGGATCCCGGCAGCCTCTTTCTCACGGATGAACTTCACCGCCTGGTTGATCAGATTGACGTTGAAGCTGCCGCAAAGACCGCGGTCGGAGGTCATCAGCACCAGCCCCACCCGCTCGACTTCAGCAGCCTTCTGGAAAAAGGGATGGATCTCCGGCTCCACCCGGCCGGCCATATTGCCCAGCATCATGGAGAAGGCTTGGGCGTAAGGCCTAAACCCTTCCATGCGTGTCTGGGCGCCACGCAATTTCGCAGCGGAGACCATGTTCATGGCCTTGGTGATCTGCTGGGTCTTTTTGACCGCCACGATTTTATTTCTAATGTCTCTTAGGGTCGCCATCCTGTACCCCCCGGGTTATGCGGTGGCAGGCTGGAATACGGTGTCGAACTCTTCCAGCAGCGCCTTCATCCGGGCATCAAGCTCAGGAGTGAACTCCTTCTTCTCCTTGATGTCGGCCAGGACGTCGGAATATTTGGACTCCATGAAGCTATAGAGCTGCTGCTCGTAAGCTGCCAACACGTCAATCGGATATTTATCCAGGAAGCCCCGGGTGCCGGCGTAGAGGATGGAGATCTCTTTCTCCATCGGTAGCGGGTCATACTGAGGCTGCTTCAGGATTTCCACCAACCGGATGCCCCGGTTGAGCTGCTGCTGGGTGGATTTATCCAATTCAGAACCGAACTGGGCGAAGGCCGCCAGTTCACGGTACTGGGCCAGATCTAACCGCAGAGAGCCGGCCACTTGTTTCATGGCCTTGACCTGGGCAGCGCCGCCGACCCGGGAGACCGACAGACCGACGTTGATGGCGGGCCGGACGCCGGAGAAGAACAGGCCCGGTTCCAGGTACACCTGGCCGTCGGTGATGGAAATGACGTTGGTGGGAATGTAGGCCGACACGTCGCCCTGCTGGGTCTCGATGATGGGCAGGGCGGTCAGAGAGCCGGCGCCTTTCTCGTCGTTCAGCTTGGCGGCCCGTTCCAGCAAGCGGGAGTGGTTGTAGAAGATGTCACCAGGATAAGCTTCACGTCCCGGCGGCCGGCGGAGCAGCAGGGAAATCTGCCGGTAGGCCTGGGCCTGCTTGGTCAGATCGTCGTAGATGATCAGGGCGTGGCGGCCGGTGTCCCGGTAGTACTCGCCCATGGCGCAGCCGGAGTAAGCGGCGACGTACTGCAAGGGCGCCGGCTCCGAGGCCGAAGCGTTGATGACGATGGTGTGCTTCATGGCGCCGTTGCGCTCCAGGGCATCCACCACCTGGGCCACCGTGGATTTTTTCTGGCCGATGGCCACGTAAATGCACAGGACGCCGGAGTCCTTCTGATTAATGATGGAGTCGATGCACAGGGCGGTTTTGCCGATCTGGCGGTCGCCGATGACCAGTTCCCGCTGTCCGCGGCCCACCGGGGTCATGGCATCGATGGCCTTATACCCGGTGTACATGGGCTCATTCACCGGCTGGCGTTCGATGACGCCGGGGGCCTTGACCTCGATGCGGCGGAACTCCTTGGTTTCAATGGGGCCTTTGCCGTCCAGGGGGTTGCCCACCGGGTCGATGACCCTCCCCAGCACCGCGTCGCCGACGGGCACCTGGGCAATCCGGCCGGTGCGTTTGACGATATCGCCCTCTTTGATGTGAGTATCTTCACCCAGGATGGCGACACCGACATTGTCCTCTTCCAGGTTGAGAGCAAGACCGAAAATACCCCCGGGGAACTCCAGGAGCTCCATGGCCATGCATTTCTCCACGCCGTGAACCCGGGCGATGCCGTCACCCACCGACAAAACGGTGCCGGTTTCGGCGACTTCCACTTTTTTCTCGTAATCCCGGATCTGTGAGCGAATAATTTGGCTGATTTCTTCGGCTCTAATTTCCATTTATAAGACCTCGCCTTTTATTAAGGATTCTCGTAAGGAATTAATCTGGGTCCGCACACTGCCGTCCAGCACCAAATCGCCCACCCGGGCCACGATGCCGCCGATGATGCTGGGGTCTTCTTCGACCTCCATCACCACCGTGGAACCCGTCAACTTCTCCATGGTCTGCCGCAACCGTTCCTGGGTGGCGTCATCCAGAAAAATGGCCGTTTTCACTTTGGCCCGGCTGACGTTTTCCACCTCATCCACCAGTTGCTGATAAGCCTGAGCCACACCGTCCAGGGCATCCAGGCGGTGCTTATCGAACATGAGCTGCAGCAGATTGGCCACCATGGGAGACATTTGCAAAAGTTCTATCATCCGCAGGAGCAACTTATGGCGGTCCTCCTGACTATGTACGGGGTTGAGCAGGGCATCCCGCAATTCCGGTTCCCGCTGCATCAGGGCGGCGAACCCACTTATCCCCTCCCCATACTCCTTGTACTTGCCGTCTTCCTTGCCCAGGGTCAGCAAGGCCTTGGCATAACGTCGGGCAACGGTCAGATCAATCAATGGGCTTCCACCACCTTTTTAAGATATTCCTCCACCAGAACCTGCTGGTCGGCGAAGGTCGCTTTTTCTTTGATGAGGTCTTCGGCCATTTTGGTGGCCATATCCGCCACTTCTTTTTTCAATTCCTGGGTGGCCCTCAGGGTCTCCTGCTGAATCGACAGAGTGGCCATTTCCTTGATCCGTGCAGCCACCTGGTTGGCCTTATCCAAAATCTTGGATTTTTCGATTTCGCCTTCGGCCATATACTGCTTGATAATGGCTTCACGTTCCTTGGCCACTTCGGCCAGGCGGGCTTCCATCTCTTTTAGGGCCGCGGCCGCCTGCGCCTTCTTGCTTTCCAGAGTTTCCAGGGTCTCGGCGATTGCCTGGGAACGTTTGGCAAAGACGCCTTTGACATCAACCTTCTTGACCAGCAAATAGACCAAGATTCCTGCAAAGAGGAGGAAATTTACGGTGCGCCAGGTGAAGTCATAAATCTTGGCGGGGCTGATACCCCCGTGGCCATCGCCGTGAGCTGCCTCCTCCGCCAGACCTGCGCTAACTAAAAGCAGGCACAAGCCCAAAGCCATCAGGATTGCAAAAACCCACTGTTTACCAGTTCTGTTCCCCATCTTCATGAGAGCTCCCTCCCCAAGATCTTGGAGGCCAGCAACTGGGCAAAGGATTCGGCCTGAGCCTTAAGCGACTCTCGGGCCCGGCGCACGTCTTCCTTGATTTTCTGCTCCACCCGCGACCATTCCAGGTCCGCTTCCCGCTTCACTTCCTCCAATAAAGAAGTTTCCGCAGCGGCCCCTTCCTGTTTCAAAGCCTCCCGAGCCCCGGCCCCTTCCCGCCGGGCCGCGGCCAGTTTGTCCTTGATTTCACTATCAAGGCCCTGACCCTGGGTCTCCATGAGGTTGATGTCGGCTGCTTGGGCGTCGAGTCTGGCCTGGCGCTCCTTCAGGGCGTTCCGGATGGGCCGGAACAGCACCATATTAAGGAGATAAACCGTGGCTAAAAAAATGACAATCATTGGGATTACTGTAAAATTCGGTAAATCCATACCTGGCTGCCACCTCTTGGTTTATTTAATTAATTCATTTACTTAGCTGCTTAAGAGGTATTTCCTGAGGGAAAGGCCATGTGTAACTTTTCACATTTGCCTTTTTAGCCTATTTTCAAGTGGGTGTCAAAAACTTTTTCAAAAAATTTTTAGCCCCCGAAAAGATACCGCCGCGTACGGATATTGAGGAGGAATCCGACTCCCAGAAGGGTAGTGATGAGCGAGGAGCCGCCGTAACTGAACAGGGGCAAAGGGATATCCGATCTCCGCTCTTAGAACTTACTGCTTTTCCAGCCAAGTCAGAAAGTAATCCCGGGAGATTTCTAGGTCATGAAGTATTTTGCTGGTAAGCCCCCGACCCAAATCTTCCCCCTTATGAAACGGGACTGTTGCAGTGCGCCCGTCGGGATGTGGAAGAAAATATGGCTGCCACGCTGTCTGCTTTTTTGGAATCCCATATCTTGCAAAAATTTCATCATTAAAGTCGAGGTGACCGCAGGCAGGCGGGTCATATGGTAATCTCAATCTGCTGCACTGCTTCAAAAACCATAGGAACTGGTTCCTCTTCCTCCAAACAGAGCTCTATAACCTCTTTAATCCGCGGCAATAATTCTTCCATGCTCCTGGCTTGGGTGTAGCAACTTTTGAGAGAAGGCACAGTGGCCACCAAGAAACCATCTTCATCACGTTCAATCAATACAGTAAATCGATGTTTTTTCATCACTTACTCCTTTGTATCCGGCCCAAACTGAAAATAATTTCTTAATGGCGAAAATCATCCCCCGAAAAGATACCGCCGCATACGGATATTGAGGAGGAATCCGACTCCCAGAAGGGTAGTAATGAGCGAGGAGCCGCCGTAACTGAACAATGGCAACGGGATGCCCACCACCGGCATAAAACCCGTGACCATGCAAAGGTTGATGAAGATCTGCCAGAAGATCAGGGCGGTCACCCCGAGGGCCAGATAATGGCCGAAGCGCTCCTTGCAGTCCCGGGAGACCTGTAAGCCCCATAGTGCCAGGCCGGTGAACAACAGCAGCAGCAGCGCTGAACCAACGAAACCCCATTCTTCGGCAAAAACTGAAAAGACGAAGTCGGTGTGCTGCTCCGGCAGGAAATAGAGCTGGCTCTGGGTCCCTTGCAAAAAGCCTTTGCCCCAAAAACGCCCGGAACCCACCGCGATCATGGATTGCAGGATGTGATAGCCCGCGCCCAGGGGGTCCTTCTCAGGATTGAGAAAAGTTAGCACTCGCTGGCGCTGGTAATCCTTGAGGAAATGCCAGATTAGCGGCGAACATAGCCCAAAGGTCAAAGCGCCGCCAACCAAAGTGCGCCAACGGACGCCGGCGGCAAAGATGATGCTGCCCGCCACCAGGGCCACCAGGATGCCGGAACCCAGATCCGGTTGTTTGATAATCAGGCCCACCGGCACCAATACCAAGAGTCCGGGGACTATCAGTTCCTTGAGGCCCATGGAATCCAGCCGGGGGCGTCGGCTGAAGTAAGTGGACAGCGCCAGGATGACCCCGATCTTGGCCAACTCCGACGGCTGGAAGGAAATGGGGCCCAAGATCAGCCAGCGCTTGGAGCCGTAGACCGTCTTCCCGGCCACCATTACTCCAACCAGCAACAGAATGCTCAGACCATAAACGACATAAGCCAGCTTTTCCAGGTGCCGGTAATCGTAGCATAGGGTGAAGAACATCACCCCGAGGCCCATTGCCAGCCAATACATCTGCTTGATATAGATCGGCGTGCCTTCGCCCCGGTTGAACCCGGCGCTATACAGGTTGACGATGCCCATGCCGGTGATGAGCAGCACCAGCGCCAGCAACAGGTAATCAAAATTTTGGACTAAGCGGCGGTCAAACATATTAAACGCAGGGATTAGGGATCAGGGACCAGAGATCACAGGCTGTTTCCTGACCCCTGATCCCTGGTCCCTGAACCCTTATCACGCCTCCACCCGATGGCTCAATGACTCCTTCAAGGTCTGCTGGTCGGCGTATTTGATCTCCCCGCCCATGGGCAGGCCGTAGGCGATGCGGGTCACTTTCACGCCCAGGGGCTTCAATTCCATGGCGAGATAGCTGGTGGTGGTCTCGCCTTCGAGGGAGGGGTTGAGGGCCAGGATCACTTCCTGCACCCCCTCAGTCTTGAGGCGTTCCATCAGTTCCTTAACCCGCAGGTCATCGGGGCCCACCCCTTCAAGGGGAGCGATCAGGCCGCCCAGGACGTGATAGCGGCCCTTGTACCAGCCCACCTTCTCGATGGCCAGGAGATCCCCGGGCTCAGCCACCACCAGCAGTTTTCCCGGCTGGCGGCCGGGGTCGGCACAGACCGGGCAGCGTTCCTGGTCGGCGAAGGCATAGCATTGGCGGCAGAGCTGAATCTTCTCTTTCAGCTCCAGCAGGGCCTGAGCCAATTCCAGGACCTCCTCCTTTGGGGTCCGCAGCAGGTGCATAGCCATACGTGACGCAGTCTTTTCCCCCACCCCGGGCCATTTGCCGATATCGGTAATCACCCGCCGCAAAGCGGCGGGATAAGCGTTGCCTGACATTGAAATTCCTAAAGGGCGGGCTGTGCCCGCCGTTATTTTTGGCGGCCACAGGCCGCCCTATATCACCTGATAGCTGACAGCTAAGGGCGATCCAGCGGGTCGCCCCTACTTAAAACAGACCTGGGATTTGCATGCCCCCGGTGAGCTTACTCATCTCCTGAGCCATCATTTCACGACTGCGGTTCAGGGCCTCGTTCACTGCCGCGAAAATCAGGTCCTGGAGCATCTCCACGTCATCCGGGGACACCACTTCTTTATCGATGCGCAGGCTCACCAACTCCTGGCGGCCATTGACCACGGCTTCCACCATGCCGCCGCCGGATGCCGCGCTGACCGTGCGGTTGCCCATCTCCGCCTGCATCTCCACCATCTTGGCCTGCAGTTTCTGGGCCTGCTTCATCATGCTCATCATATTCTTCACTCAGGATCCTCCTTCCCCGGAGAGACAAAGGCGCCTCCGAAGACCTCCAGGGCCTGCTGTTTGAGTTCTGTCATCTTAAAGGATTTCTTGGCCGCAGCCTTTTTCGCCGGGGGTTTGGCTTCAGGAGTTTTGATCTCCAGGTCGTAATCTTCTCCAAAAAAAACCCGGACCAGTTCGCGCAAATGAGACTCATGAGCCCGGCCCACGGCATTCCAGGTCGGGCCTGTTTCCAATTGCAAGCGGTGATCCGTCTCCCCAATCAGGAGGCACTTAGAAAGCCTCCCGTATAAAGGAGCCTCTCCTCGATCTTGAACAAATTGTAAAAAGGCGTCCCATTTTTCCGGCAGGGTCGCGTCCGCCGGGACCAATGGTTCCGCAGGTTGGGACGCCTGCGCCACCGACGCCTGCACTGCAGTCACAGGTGGAGCCGCCTGCGCTTTCACAGGCGGGGACGCCTGCGCTACTGGGGCGGGTTTGGCAGCAGCAATGCCTCGGCTTTCCAGCCGCTGCTCCAACTTCTCCAGTTTTTCCAGCCAGATATTTAGCGGCCGCATCGGCTCCAGGTGAACCAGCTTCAGGAGCAGCACTTCCAGGGCCAGCCGCGGCTGGGCGGCCCGTCTCAGCTCTTCCTCGCCCTGCAGCAGCACAGTGAGCAGATTATGCAGGTGAACTTCAGAAGTCCGCCTGGCCAGAGCGGTCAGCTCTTCCCACTCGCTATCGGCCACCGCCGCCAGTTGCCGGGACTCGCGGTGCAGGCCCGCCAGCAGTAAATGCCGGGCATAGAGCACCAAATCTTGATAAAAGCGCCGCAGGTCATGGCCCTGGTTATAAAGCTCGTCGATCAGGCTGAGCACTTCCGGGCCGTTGCGGTCGATAACGGCCTGAAGCGCGGAGAGCAGCGCTCCCCGGTCCGTCACCCCCAGGATACGGGCGATTTCGGCGGGGGTGACGTCTTCGCCGCCGAAAGTCACCACCTGGTCCAGGAATCCCTGGGCGTCCCGCAAGCCCCCCTCCGCGGCCCGGGCCACCAGGGCCAGGCCTTCGGGGTCGATGTGCCAGCCTTCCTGACTGGCCAATTTCCCCAGGTATTCCTGAATCAACCCTGTAGGGATGCGGCGAAAGTCATAACGCTGACAGCGGGAGAGGATGGTCACCGGCACCTTGTGGGGCTCGGTGGTGGCCAGGATAAAGACCGCGTGGGCCGGGGGCTCCTCCAGGGTCTTCAACAGGGCGTTGAAGGCCTCCTTGGTGAGCATGTGGACTTCATCGATGATGTAGACCTTGAACTTGCCCTGGGCCGGCAGATATTTAATCTTTTCACGCAGATCGCGGACTTCGTCAATGCCGCGGTTCGAGGCGCCGTCAATTTCCAGGACATCGAGCGAGGACCCGTTGGTGATCTGGCGGCAGACCTCGCAGGTATTATCCGGCTGCGGAGTGGGGCCGGCCACACAGTTGAGGGCCTTGGCCAGGATGCGGGCCACCGAGGTCTTGCCCACCCCCCGGGGGCCGCTGAACAGGAAGGCGTGGGCCACCCGCCCGGAAGCCAGGGCGTTTTGCAGGGTGCGGGTGATGGGCTCCTGACCCACCACCTCCTCAAAGGTCTGGGGCCGCCACTTCCGGGCCAGCACTTGATAAGCCATAAGGACCGTTTTCCGTTTTCCGTTTGCCGTTTTTGCTTTCAGGCTTTTTCATTAATGATATTAACATACTTTGCTCAGGCCTGGCAGTGATATTTCGCTCCGGCTTTTACGGAAACTGAAAACGGGCAACGAAAACGGCATTACATGGCCTGGGGATTAACCTCCCAGATCCCGAAGCCGTTATTTTCCGGATCGAGACATACCGCAAAGTATCCCATTTCAGGAACCGCCATTTTGGGAACGACCACCCGGCCTCCCAGCTTCTTGACCTTGGCCACGTAATCATCGACGGAGGGCACATTAACATACATGGTAATACGTTCCTCGGGCATTTGCCGCTGCATCATGCCCCCGCCCGACAGGCCCATCTCACCCTTTTCGGCGCCAGTGGCAATTTCCCAATACTCCATGGGAGTGGGGCCGGTGAATTTTTCAATTTTCCAGCCAAACAGCCCGCTGTAAAATTTTCTAGCTCGTTCCACATCATCCGCGGGAATTTCGAAATGCACCACATTGAACATTGCCATTCCTCCTTTTCTTGTTCTTGAAATTAAGCAAAAAGTTAGGAATGTTTGACCCAAGGTGCAAGGTGCGGCCCGATTCCGGCGCCCCTACCAGACATGCGGGATGAAGCGGTATTTTACCTGCGCCATATACTCTTTATAGCCGGGCAGTTCGGCGCTCAGCACGCGTTCTTCCTGCACCGCCCGGTAAGCTAACCCAAAGTTTAAGAGCAGCGCCATGAGCAGCCCCCACCAGGACCCCAGTAAAAGGGCGGTGCCTGCCGCAAAGGGGATCACCGCAGCGTACATTGGATGGCGCACATACTGATACGGCCCGGTGGTGATCACCGTTTGCCCGCGCTCCGCTTGGACCCGGACCGCAGGGGATAGATACGGATTTTCCCGAAAGGTCAGGAAAAAGAGGTAGAAAGAACCCAGTACGAGAAGGACCCCCGCCACCTGGAGCCAGCCCGGCATCTGCGACCAGTGGAAACGCACGGCATCGAGTCCCATCAAGACAAACCAGGATAGGAAGAACACTTCCAGAGTCACTAAAAACACTTTATCCCAGAGTGGTTCGCCACGTTTGCCAAAACCGGTCAGGCGCTCCTGCAATAATTCGGGGCTGTGTCTGAGCAGCCATACGGCCAGGGCGGCGTTAGCGCCGAAGAACAGAATCAGGTAGGCCCAGCCCGCCGGCCAGAAAATCGTGCCGGCCGGCAGAAACAAGGCCAGGGCGAACACTACAAAGAGACCGATGAATCCCAGTGTGAGGTGTTTTAGATTGACCGGCATGGAGTTTTTTGGGGGACTGATTACTGACTAATGGCTACTGAAACTGGCGGAGAGAGAGGGATTCGAACCCTCGGAACGCTTTTGGCGTTCACACGATTTCCAATCGTGCCCCTTCAGCCTCTCGGGCATCTCTCCGCAGGGATAATCTTGGCAGCGCCGGCTTCCAGCCTGTGTTTTTAATCTTGGAATACTTTTTTTTGCCCAAGCTAGGCTTGGGCACTCTATATACAATTTCATGACGGATATGAGACAGCAGGCGATTCGCCTGCTCCCAGGAACTGAGGGAATATCCATCCTCATCAGAGTAAAGTTTAATGCTGTTTCTTCCAATAAAAGTCACTGTAATAGCGGGTGGGCGCGGTTTTGCACAGAGGACATGACAGAGGTTCCCCCTTAAAATGGCCCCCGCATTGAGGGCATTTCTCCTTGGTGCGGATCGTCCCAGCCATGCAGAGATTATCGCACGACCAATTAATCAGGGGCAACCTCTTTTGCAATTTTTTCACCTCTTAAAGCGTTAATTCTATCTAATCCGGGAGGGTTCATGCCCTTGGGGTGGGTCCCCTTGCGGTTGTGGTTTTTCCCCATCCTATAATAGGGATAACTCGGACAATCAAGCTGCGGGCACTGCCGCACCTGTTTGGTGCTGCTCCGGTACAACGTAGGCATTGGGCGCGATGGCCTGAACAGGGGTCAATATCTTCGTAGAGGATAGCCCCGTAGCTTCTTGCTCAATGTCCTGTGTACTCAGTTAGCGGTGCGCCAGACTGCTGAGGACAAGAAGGCGCTTGAGCGCCGAGAGCAGGAAAGGCTTCGGCGGAAGTTGGCGGAGGAGGCGGAAGAAGTTTTGAGAGGGTGATAAGGTGAAGAAAAGCCATTCGGCGACCATCTCTTCATGCGTTTTCATGCGACCCTTTTCACCTCCAAAACCATCTGCCTCCCCAGAGCATGAAGAGCCCGGTCCAACATATCGAGGCGGGAACGATGCTTGACATCCAACAGCCGTCGCACTTGCCGGTCGTCCTGGTGCAACCGCGCCGCCAATTCCACCTGGGTCACCCCTTCTTCAAGCATGGCCTGATAGACCGCCAACTTGGCCGCCACCAGGGGGGCACTGCCACGGTGCGCTGCCCCCTCTTCGGTTTGGAAGGTTTCGGCACGTTGCGCCGAACCGCCATATAGCCCTCCGTCAAGGCCAACACCAGGGCCTCCTGGGCCAGCCGCAGAGCCTCCTTTTCATCCCGCCCGCAGGTAAGGGCTTCCGGCACATCCACAAACTTTGCCATCACCGTCCCGTTTGACATATATGTCCGGATGTCAAGTTCGGGCCTTTATCGTGTGTCGGGCCTTTATCGTATATAAGGCTAAACTTGCCGGAGTTCCAGTGATGACGGTTGCTCCCCGCAACACTTCTCGGGAATGCCCTAATTGCGGGTGCATCTCTAAACAAAATCGCCGTTCTCAGGCTCGGTTTCGGTGCACGTCTTGTGGTTTGTTGGGCCACGCGGACGTGATCGCTGCGGTGAATATTAACCGCAGGGCGCTTGTCAACGCGCCATACGTCTCGGATGCCAGGTTAAGTCCTCCGGCTTCAGCCGGATACCCGGCGGTGCCATGGACAAGCTACCGGCTTTACACAAAGCAAGTTGTGGCAATTTGTCTTGATGCAAAAACGGCGCTAAATGGAAAAGCCCTTGACATCCCCACCTTATAGGAATATAAGAAATACATAAGCGTATTATAAAATACAGGTTGGGAAGAATCATGATTTTTGGACGCAAAGCTGTATTAGCCTTGACCGGATTGACCGGGCGGCAAATGGATCATTGGGCCACAACCGGCGTGGTTAGACCCTCTGTAAGGCCGGCGGCGGGCAAAGGCTCCCGGCGGGAATATTCCTTTCAGGACCTGGTGGCCCTAAAGGTGGCTAAGAGGTTAAAGGATGAAGGAATCACCTTGCAGAAAATCAGAAAGGCCCTGGCGTGGTTAAGGAAGAACTTCCTGGACATGGGGCAACCCCTGGCCGAACTTCGATTTGTTACTGACGGCGTAAATCTCTTTGTCCTGGCCAGGGACCCGGCAAAGATTTTGGACGTGCTGAGAGGCGGCCAGTTTGTCTTTTCCTTGGCACTGGGGGAAATCATCGAAGGGTTGCAGGGTGATCTCCAGCAATTTGCCGCTCCCCGGCAAGAAAGGGTTATGGCGGGAGATCGGCTTTTCACCGTGGTTCTTACGCCGGACCTGGAGGACGGCGGCTTTACAATACAATGCAAAGAAGAACCGGCGGCCATTTCCCACGGGGAAACGGAGCAAGAGGCCTTGGACAATATCATTGATGCCCTGGAATTGTGCTTAGAGCACGAGAGGGAATGGAAAGCCAAGCTGGCTGAGGCGGAAAAGGCCCGGGCGATATGAGCTATACCGGAAAACAGCTAATCCGGGCGGCCAAGAAGCTGGGCTATCAGATTAAGGAAGGTGGAAAACATACTCTGGTTTTTGATCCGCAGAGCGGAAGGCGCATATCCACTATCCAAAGAGGTTACATCCCCAAGGGAACCTTTAACGCTATCCTCAAGCAGTTGGGGATAACCGAAGCGGAGTTAAAGAAACTGGTTTAAGAAGGCTGGAGATAGGAGGGGATCGCCGTGTTGAGCCTAATCTTTTTATTGGTGCTCGGTTGGCTGCTGTATAAGGCGTTATTTCCTGGAATGGCGCCGTACTACGGCGAGTCCTTCGACGATGAAGACCATAGTGATCTTTTTGAGGAAGATCATAAAGGCCTGTGGGGATAGTGAGATTGACTCCGGATTGCGGTCAGAAAATTGGTCTCGGGACTTTGACAGGATGGACCCATATGACCGGTTCGTATTTTTTTGGGAGTTCAGCCGATGGTAATCCAGAATCGGCATAGGATTGGGCAGTCGGGAAACTAAACCAGAAAATTGTTGAAGGTTACCGCACAGCACCATATAATGAAACCATCTCAAAAAGAGGAGGTAGGTTCAGGTGCATCAGCCAGATGTTCCCATTATCAGGAGAACCTGAAGCCCAGGGATTCGGAGGGCCTTGGCAAGGCCATCTCTACCCTTTCAGGCTGGGAGGGGCAAGGGCGGATCACCTGGGATCAGCAGCAGCTTCGGTTGACCACTGAATCAAACCTTTCTTCCCTTCCTTCAGGTAAATCCTACCATTTTTCTCCTTTCCAGCCGAGTGACTCGCGTACCTAAAATCGACCCGAGGGCCGAGGCTTGACCTTTCTCGCACCAAGGGATTAACGAGCCGCCTGGTTTTTCGCGGGCTTATCGCTTCCCTGAAGCTATGGAATTAGCGCGGGAAAATAGTTTTTTGCCGTCATTTTAATGAGTTGAATAAAAAAGGAGAAGAAAATGAGCGCAGGAAAGGCAGCGATACTGCACGAGCTGGCCGAGGCCGTGATCAACATGGACGTGCCCGGCGCCAAGAGAGCAGCCGAATCGGCGTTGGCTTTCAAAATCGATCCCTATGAGGCCATTACCGAAGGCCTGGCCAAGGGCATGGACCGGGTCAACGAACTCTTCGAGCAGGAGGAATATTTTGTTCCCGAGATCCTCGTTTGCGCCGACGCCATGTACGCCGGCATCGAAATGCTCAAGCCTTTTCTTCCCAAAGAAGCCACAACGAATCGGAAAAAGGCGGTAATCGGGGTAGTGAAGGGGGATACGCATGATATCGGGAAGAACCTGGTGCGGATCATGCTGGATAATGCCGGTTTCGAGATGATTGATCTGGGAAGGGACGTCCCCTATGCCAGGTTTATTGACACTGCAGGAGAGCAGAAAGCCGATCTAGTCTGCATGTCCACGCTGATGACCACCACCATGGACGGTATGCAGGTGATCATCGAAGATCTCAAGAAGGCCGGCCTGCTCTGCAAAACCATGGTGGGGGGAGGACCGATATCCCCGACCTTTGCCAAGAACATCAACGCCGACGGCTATGCCAAAAACGCGTCGGAGGCGGTCAAGGTGGCTAAAGGTCTCTTTCAAAAAGTGCCCCTGCAGATCTTGTCTCTCTCCAGACGGGAACGGGTCCTGGTTCCCAGAGCCAAAGGAGACGCCAAATGAGCCTTGCCGAACAGATGACTCCCAAGGAGAGGATGCTGGCGGCCCTGGCCGGGGGGGAGATGGATCGCCTGCTGGTGAGCCCATTGATTTTAAACTGGGCGGCGCGGTCGCTTAACCTGAAAGTGAGTGAGTTCAACAACAATGGCAGGAACATGGGGGAAGCCAACATCGCCTGCTTCAAGAAATACCGGCACGATATTGTCTACCTGTTTACCACCACCTCGACCCTGGCCGAAGCCATGGGGACGAAGATGTCTTTTCCGGAAGACGATGCCCCCCAGGTGAGTGAGCCCCTCATCAAGTCCAGGGAGGACTTAAAGAAATTGCGCCCGGTCGACCCCGAAAAGGACGGCCGTCTCCCCGTCTACCTGGAAGCGTTGAAGAGGTGTGTCGATGCCATAGGCGATGAGGTTTTCCTCGTCCCGGTTATCGGCGCGCCGTTCACTACTTCCGCGGCGTTGCGGGGTACGGAAACCTTTATCAAAGAACTTTATACGGATCCCGAAATGGTTCACAGCCTCATGAGGGCGACCACCGATTCCGTCAAGATTCTCATCGACGCGTTCGCCAAGGCGGGAGGGGTGCCGGTGACGGTGGAGCCCATTGCCACCGGTTCCATGATCGGGGAAAAGCATTTCCGGGAGTTTGTGCTGCCCTATCTCCAGGAAGTCTATCAGCAGATCCGCTCTCACGGCCTCCCGGGGGTCCTCCACATCTGCGGCAGGACCAGGAGAGTCATAAACAGCATGGCCGAGAGCGGCGCCGACATCCTGAGCATCGACGATATCGACCTTTTGGAAGCCAAACAGCTGGTGGGCGACAGGGTTTGTCTGATGGGCAATATTTCTCCGGCGGATGGGATGTTCAAAGGTAATCCGGAAATCATCTCCGAGATGGTCAGGGAAGCCGTTGTGAAGGCCGGCGACAACCCCAAGGGCTATATAGTGGCGACCGGCTGCGAAGTTCCAATAAATACCCCCCATGAAAACATGGTGGCCTTCCTGGAGGCGGGGAGAAGATACGGCCGCCTGCCCCTCTCCCTGAATTAAGTACGGCCATGACAGAAAAAGAGCGACTGATACAAACACTTTCCGGGAAACGGGTCGACCGGCCACCGGTGATTTGCCCAGGCGGCATGATGACCATGGCCAGCCGGGAAGTGATGGCTATGACTGACTGCCGTTGGCCGGAGGTGCACCGGGACGCGGGCCGGATGGCCACTCTCTCGGGCGCTATGCGCGACCAGTCCGGTCTCGAAAACCTGGGCATCCCATTCTGCATGACCGTCGAGGCCGAGGCCTTGGGAGGGGAGATAGAGGACGGCGATGAGGTCACCGAGCCGAGCATCGTCAGCTATCCGCTCCAGTCGGTGGCAGAGTGGCGGAATTTGAGGCCGCTGGACCCTTACCGGGATGGCCGTCTGCCGACGATCCTCGAATGCACCGAAAGATTGGCTCGGGAACGGCCGGATACCCCGGTGATGGGAAATCTCGTGGGGCCCCTGAGCCTCGGCACCTCGCTCCTCGACGCCGTAACCCTCTTCAGGGCCCTCAGGCTGGAGGCGGCAGAGGCTCACTCCCTGCTCTCCTTCCTCACTGACAACATTTGCCGATATGGTCAGGCCCTCGCGGAGAGAGGCGCCGACGTTATCGTCATTGCCGACCCCTCGGCCACCGGGGAGATCCTCGGTCCCAGGATGTTCGGAGATTTCGCCTTACCGTATCTGAATCGGATTACGGAGCGGATGCATGCCCTGGGTGTGCCGGTCATCGTCCATATCTGCGGCAAGGTCAAATCCGTCTATGGGCAACTTAATCTTCTGGCCACCGAATGTATCAGCGTGGACTCTGTGGTTAGCATGAAGGAGGCCAAACAAGCTCTCACCGGCAAAAGGCTCATGGGCAATGTGAGCACTGCCCTCTTGCAAAAAGGGCCCATTGAAGTCATCAGGAAAATATCGCGGCTCATCCTCAATCAAGGCGTTGATATCCTGGCCCCCGCCTGCGGCATCAGCGCCCTGACTCCGGTGCAGAATCTCAAGGCTATGACCGAAGTTGCCAAGGGTCTTTCATGAGCCAGAACGCCAGAATAACCTTTCTGCCGCTCAGACGGGTGGGGTTCGTTCCTCATGGCATCACCCTTCTGGAAGCGGCCAACAGACTCGGCCTCGGGTTCGAAGGCCCCTGTGGCGGCGCCGGCAGATGCGGCAAGGACATCGTCCAGATCAGGAGGAATGGTCGCCTCGATACCGTCCTGGCCTGCCGGACCCCAGTGGAGAGCGATCTGGAAGTCATGGTTCCCTGCCATGAGACGAATTGTCTCAAGGCTGTGGAAGGATTTTTGGCCCGAAAGGCCGATGCATGTGAAGTAAACCCCTCGATCAGAAAGGTGTTTGCAAGCAGCGACGGCGGCACAGGATTGACATCGGTATATTTCGACAAGAATCTCTTGACGATCGAGACGGGAGATACCTCCGATAAGATTTTTGGGATGGCCCTGGATCTGGGCACGACCACCCTGGTAGCGTCGCTGGTCGACCTCAACAACGGAGTGGTGTTGGGGAATTCCTCCACTCTCAACCCGCTGGTCTGTTATGGTCATGACGTCATTTCCAGAATCAGGTACTCCACCCTGCATCGAGACGGGTTGCAAAGGATGCACCAGGAGCTCATCTCGGCCGTCAGCCTTCTGATAAATATTCTGATATCGCACCATGAGGTTGACCCAGAGGAGATCTACCAACTGGCCGCGGCCGGGAATACCACCATGCAGCACATTTTTCTGAACCGGCCCATAAAGAGTCTGGGAGAGTATCCCTATAGGGCGGAGATGCTGGATGGCTGCACAACCCCCTCCGGAAAGCTTGCCCTTCAGATCAATGCGAGAGCGCCAGTGACCATCTTTCCCTGTCTGTCGGCCTACGTGGGGGGCGACATAGTTGCGGGGCTAATAGCCACTGATGTGAAGGACTTGGAGAGACCGGCCCTGTTTATCGATATTGGCACCAATGGTGAAATGGTCCTCTTGACCAGGGATAGGATACTGGCCACGTCATGCGCCGCCGGCCCCTGCTTTGAGGGAATGACCATAAGCTGGGGGATGAGGGCGGAGGAGGGCGCCATTGAGAGCGTGGCCCTGGGAGATCAATTATTATTGAAGGTTATCGGCGGAGTGACCGCCAAGGGGATATGCGGCAGCGGGCTGCTGGAGCTGATTTCAGAACTCCTGAGGCTGGGTCTGATCAACCGGCGGGGACGGTTGCGGAGTGCAAATGATACCGCTTTGCCTGCTGTCTGGAGAACTCGTCTCTTCGAAAAAGAAGGGAGGCGCCACTTCCGCCTGGCCGATGGGATCTCCGTGTCTCAGGAGGATATCAGGCAGGTGCAGCTTGCCCGGGCCGCCATCAGGACCGGGGTGGAGCTTCTCCTCTCCGAGAGCGGTATAAAGGCAGAGGATTTGCAAAATATCATCATCGCCGGTGGTTTCGGCTATCACTTGAGCACAGAAGCCATCTTCAGGATCGGGCTCATTCCCGAGATGCCCCAGGCAGTACTACACTATGTGGGCAATTCCAGCCTCGAAGGGGCGCGAAGAATGCTGCTTATTGAAAGGGTCAGGGAGCAATCCGCCAACATCGCTAAAGGAGCCGCTGTTATTGAGCTGTCTAATCTGGAAGGTTTCGAAGCCAGGTTTGTGGCCGAAATGCATTTCGGTTAGGGGGTTCTTGGCCTGGTTCTGGCATCCCTGGTTCTGGCATCACAGTGATACGACGACCTCCCGCCTCCGTCAGGCTATCGACAGAGTAGCATACTTGAAACTTTTCATGGTTCCGGGTGAGCCATGGGCTCATGAATGACTGCTATAACCTGACAGTTATCCCAGAACCAAAAACTTCCATATCCAGTTCATTCCTGCAAAATTCTTTTCAGTGCCACTCAAGGGAGCGAGTCACCTGCGCTTGCGGCGTTGAGCTATAGCGTTTGCCAAAAGTTTTTTCCGATAACCCGATGGATTGTAGGGGCGGACCCATGTGTCCGCCCGCAGGAGGGCGCACACGCGGGTGCGCCCCTACAAGAAATTATTTTTGGCAATCGCTATAACAGAGCTTCAAGGTCGGTAAGGATTTCCGGCATCTCCAGGGCTGCAGCAAACTCCCTCACCCAGCGCCTCACCCGCCGCACATTAATCTTCGGGTGAGCCGCAAGTATGGCCTCAATGTCGGCAAGATCCTGGGGACGGTGTGCCACTGCCTTCATGACAATCAGATGCTCCGGCAGCGGCAGAGGCAGGCGGACGCCGCCGAGTTCCACCCAGGTGGACCGGGCTACGGCCTCTTTCTCGAAGAGCTCCCGAAACTTTCCCAGCCTGAAGCCAGACTGCCAGGTCGCGCAAAACCGCCAGCAGTGGTGTCAGGTAACCCGGCTCAGACATGATACTCCCTGCGCAGCCGAGCCCATCGCTCTCGGACCAAGTTCTCTTCGGCCGCCAAGTCTTCGGTCCACCATAGTTTCTGAGCCGACGTCAGCAGAGCGGCTACCTGGCGAAATCTATCTTTGTCGGGGAGATAAATTAAGAGCTGATCCTGCTCACCAGCACCATCGGTTTTCCCAATATGTCCGCGGCGATGAGTCGGGTCTACGATATTTTGCAGGGCAAGAAAAAATAGCGGATTATTCTGCTTGGCCATGGGGGGCGAGCGGCACAATTTTGCCATCCCGCAGGAAGAGCAGCTCATGGGAAGATTCAACCACCCACCTGGCAAAGGTGAATGGTGAGGCAAACAGAGCGATTTGTTGGCCATATATTCTCGCACCATGATCCGGTTCCCAGCCTCTCCGAAACCCCCTGGGCGGCCCAAAAAGAATGGCAGATGAAGCCGGAGCTTACGCCCGACTTTATCTGCCATTTTTTCTTTGCGGGGGAACCCTCAGGCCTTCACGATATTCACCATAAACACCTTGTATTCCGGGGTCTGGGTGTTGGCATCCCCCACCATGGGGGTGAGTTGATTGGCCGCGTAATTCTTCCGGTTATCCGGCCCGCCGGTGGCATAGCCGAGGTAACCGAAGTGCCAGGGCAGGGCCACCATCTCAACCTGGTTCTGCCGGCCGGGTTGGCCGCAGGTGAAGGGGGCCACCCGGTGCGTGACATTGGCCCGAGCCAGGACTTCTCCCCGGATGCTGGCCACCTTGACCCAATCGCCGGCCTTGATCCCTTTGGCCTTGGCCAGACTGGGGCTCATCTCCACAAACATCTCCGGAAACATCTCCGCCTGCCAGGTGAGATTACGGGTCATGGAGCCGGTATCCCAGTGTTCGGTGACCCGGAAGGTGGTGGCGAGGATGGGAAACTTTGGATCATGCAACGCCGCCACCTGGTCCAGAGCGGATTTCCAGATCTTTATCACCGGACTGGACTGCTGCTTGGAGAAAAGGTTGGCAAAAGCCCCTTCCAGGGCCTCGTAATGTTCCGGGAACGGTCCCTCTTTGACGAATCCCTTGGGCACAAAAAAACGTGCCTTGCCTTCCGGGAGCATGATGAAAGGGGCCTTGGCCGACTCCTCGGGGGGCACCTCCGCCTTGGTGGCCGGGTCGATCCACTTGAAGTCGGGAACGTCATGGCGGAGCCATTTTTTGCCCACCGGATCCCACCGTACCAGGTTCTT
The DNA here is from genome assembly GCA_023381945.1 of Deltaproteobacteria bacterium. Next base: position 5,512 of record JAMCQY010000293.1, on the reverse strand, counting down.
GTCCTTACTCCAAGGTTGGCCGTTGGCGTCCGCCGAGCAGCGGTTGTAAATGATGCGCCGGTTCACCGGCCAGCACCAGGACCAGCCAGGATACAGGCCCAGGCCGCTGGGGTCCTTCTTATCCCGGCGGGTCATCTGATTATCCTTTTTGTCCGGCCCGGGATAGCTGCCGGAATAAATCCAGTTGCCGCAGGCGGTCGTGCCGTCATCCTTGAGAGACAGGAAATTAGCCACCTGCTTTTTGTCGGCTACCGTGCAGCCGTTGATTTCCTTGGCCACCAGATGAACGTTCGGTTCCGTGCCATAGTTCCAATTCAACTTCACAATGGGCTGCGGACAAACGGCCTTGGCATCATCCTGATAAAGCTTTTTCAGTTCTAGGGCCAGGTGATTGGCATACCAAAGAATACTCTGGCCATCACCTTGGGGCTTGACCGCCTGGTAGCCCCATTGCAGCCACCGGCCGCTGTTGCTGGTGCTCCCTTCCTTCTCCAGGGAATGGGCCGCGGGGAAAAGAAAGACCTCGGTCTTGACGTCCTTGGGGTTGGCGCCCGGGCGCTTCCAGAAGGCGGCGGTATCGCTTTCGAAGAGGTCGAAATTCACCAGCCACTCCAGCTTACCCAGGGCGGCATAAGTCTGGTTCAGGTTGTTGGAACTCACCGCCGGGTTCATGCCCCAGACCAGCAGGCCTTTGATGCCGCCGTCGGCAGCCATGTTTTCAAACATGGACATCCAGCCATAGCCGGCGTTCTGGAAACCTGGGCCCACTTTGGGTAGATAATCGTAAGCGAAGTCGTTTTCTTTCTGGGCTGCGTCTCCCCAAAAGGCCTTGAGGAGACTGACGAAAAACTTGGGCTTGTTGATCCAGAAGCTGGCCTTGGGCGTCTCTTTGTCCAGGTAATCCTTGAGGGTGGGATGATGCGCTTCCCTGGGGATAGCCATATAGCCGGGAACGATATGGGGCAGCAGGGCCATGTCCGTGGAGCCCTGCACGTTGTTCACTCCCCGGAGGGCATTGATGCCGCCACCCGGTATTCCCATATTCCCTAGCAAGATTTGCAGGATGGAGTAACTCCGGATGTTCTGCACGCCGGTGGTGTGCTCGGTGGCCCCCAGGGCGTAAAGGATGCTGCCGGAGCGGCCCGGCTGCCCGGTGGCGCCGTAGAGGGCGGCTAATTTCAGAAACTGGTCTCGGGGGACCCCGGTGGTGGCCTCCACCATCTCCATGGTGTAACGACCAAAATGCTTTTTCATGAGCTGAAAGACGCACCGCGGATGATTTAAGGTGGGATCGGTGACCGGGTTTTTCTGGTCGTCCAGCTCATAGTCCCAGGTTTCCGGGTTATAAGCCCGCTTGTCGGCCAGGTAGCCGGAAAAGAGGCCGTCGTGAAAATCGAAGTTTTTGTTCACCACAAAGGCGGCATTGGTGTACAGGAGCACATAGTCCCGATGAAAAAGATTATTTTCCAATACGTAATTGATGATGCCCCCGAACAGGGCGATATTGGCGCCGGGCCTGAGGCGCACGAACAGATCGGCCTTGGCCGCGGACCGGGTGAACCGGGGGTCAACGACGATGACTTTGCCCCCTTTCTCCTGCGCCTTGGTGATCCATTTGTAACTGATGGGATGATTCTCGGCGGGATTGCAGCCGGCGATCAGGAGGCAATCGCTGTTAGCCAGGTCGTTCCAATGATTGGTCATGGCTCCCCGGCCGAAAGTGGGCCCCAACGAGGCCACGGTGGGGGCATGTCAAAGGCCGGCCTGCTGGTCCATGTAGACTATTCCCAGGGCCCGGTTAAGCTTGGCAAGGAGATAGCACTCTTCGTTGGTAAACTGCGAGCCGCCGATGGCGGCCATGGCCTCGTTGCGGTTCACCGTCAGTCCGGCCGAATTCTTGGTGATGAAGTTGGCATCACGAGTGGACTTGAGACGTTGCGCCAGGGTCTGCATGGCCCACTCCAGGGGCTTCTCTTCCCAATGATCAGATCCTGGGGCCCGGTAATGCACGGTCTTAAGGCGCCTGGGGCTGAGAACGATCTCCCGTAAAGCCTGGCCTTTGCTACAAAGCGACCCCTGGTTAATGGGGTGGTCGGGGTCGCCTTCCAAGTTCACCAACTTGCCCCCTTTGGTGTGGGCGATCAGGCCGCAACCTGCCGCACAGAAGGAACAGATGGAGGTGGTTGCCTTTGCGTCCTTGGTCTTGATGGGATGCCCGGCCCAGCCGGTCCGCGGCAAAATCACCTTGGACAAGGCCAGCGCCGTTATCCCGCTCCCCAAACCCTTAATGAAAGTTCTTCGAGTGATACCCATGGTTTACCCCCCTTTGGGGAAATAAGAAATATTGCAGAAAGACCGTCCCGACTGGATAAGTATTAATAATGCCTATGTCATAACTTCTTCACCTCCTTGACATCTCTTTTCATCTAAACCCGGAACGTCGGTCCATAAAATGTTTTACTTTTATCAGGCTCCTGAAGGCGGTGAGGGTGGGTATAGATATTAAGGCGGGGCTCACGGGCGAAGCCCACCAGGGTGAGATTGAATTCCTGGGCCAGGGTTAGGGCCATGGAAGTTGGCGCCGAAACAGCGGCCAGAATGGGGATGCCGGCGCGGATGGCCTTTAAGGCCATCTCGAAGCTGATACGGCCGCTAAGCAGGGCTACGGTCCGGGAAAGGTCACACCTCTGGAATAAAGCGCGGCCGATGACCTTATCCATGGCGTTATGGCGCCCCACGTCCTCGGCCATAAGGAAAAAAGACCCGTCTGGAGCCGCCAGGGCCACGCCATGGGTACCGCCGGTTTCCTGGAATACAATCTGCTCCTGGTACATCCGTCCCATAAGGTCCAAGAGGCCGGAGGCAGTAATGGCGAGAGTACTCTTTAGCGGCGCCGCCTTTCGTGAGATCTCACCTATGGCCTCCTTCGCACAAAGCCCACAGCTGGAATAGGCTACCTCCAGATGGCGACGACCCCGTCGTTCCCAGGCGGCTTCCGATAATTGCACATCCACCACGTTGGGAGGCAGGAGGGGGTCGGTGGCAGTGCCGCAGAAATGCATGCCGAGGACGTCAGCCAGGTCCAGGACATTTCCTTCGGTATGGAGAAAGCCTAGGGCCAGTTCCTTTTCCCATCCCGGCAGGCGCATCAACACCTGAAAGGGTTCCCCACGCAATCGGATCTCCAGGGGTTCTTCCACGGCTACTTTATCCGGCGACAGATCAAGTCGCCCTTCTCGATAGCGTAAGACGGGAAATTCATTTACCGGCTCGTTCATCGGGTAATAACCAGTTTTGCTTCTTAGTGCCAAGTTCTGGCGGCCGGGACCCCAGTGTTTATAAGAAACTCCATTTCGTCCCCCACTTTAACGTCCAACTCTTCCAAGGCCTGGTCAGTGAGCATCACGGTGATGATCTCGTCGCCGCCGAGGTCCACCCTGACCTCGGTCATATTTAGGCCCAAATTGATCTCCACCACCGTCCCGCTCAAGGTATCCTCTGTGGTCAACTTCATCGGCTTCTCCATCCTGCGGCGCCGATTTACTTGCCGAATGGGCACTTCTGGGGGAAAGTGCAAACCTTGCAGTCCAGACAGAAAGCGCCGTTGGCCAGGCGCGCCAGGTCGCGCCGGGTGATGGCCAGACCCGCCAACAGCCGCGGCAGTAAGAGATCGAAGCTGGTGGTCTTGAAGTACAAGGCGCAGGCCGGCACCCCCATGACCTGAACCGGGCCGATATGGGCCAGCAGGGTCATGGCGCCTGGCACTATCGGGGCGCCGTAAAGCATGTCCTGGGCCCCGGCGTCCAGCAGGGCCGGGCGGGTGACGTCATCGGGGTCCACGCTCAGTCCGGCGGTGGTCACCAGGAGGTCGATGCCGCAGTCCAGAAGTTCCTTTACCCCGTCACTGATGGCCCGCCGTTCATCCGGCACGATCAGGGACTTGAGCACCTGGCCGCCGAAGGGCTCAACTTTGGCGGAAATGATGGGGATGAACTTATCCTCCACCAGTCCCATAAAAACCTCGGTGCCGGTGACCAGGATGCCGACCCGGGGCTGGCGCAGCGGCAAGACCTGGAATAACGGACCATCACTGAGGATAGCCATGGCTTTGTGAAAATCGCCCCGCGGCAAAAACAGGGGTATAGCCCGGGTAGCGCCCAGAACTCGCCCCTGATTGAGCAGGGTGTAGCCCTGGCGGCAGGCGCACATGACTCCGGGCGCCAGATTGAAGGTTTCCAGGCGGGCTTCGTCCACTTGCAAAAGTCCATCCCGGGCGGCGAGCAGATTGACTTTACCTTCCCGGGGGCGCTCGTCAAAGGAGACCCCATCTCCGGCCAGGCCCCGGGCAAAGGCAAGGGCAGCCTCATCTTCATGCACCCATTCCGGACCCACCTGGCTGTCCTCCATGACATACAGATGCCTGCGCCCCATCTGCTGCAAACGGCACAAGTCCCCCACCCCGATTACCTGGCCCTTGTCAAAGGCCGGACCTTTACTGACCCCCGGCACGATCATGGTCATGTCGTGCAGGGCCTGGCGGCCCACCGCTTCGGCCGCCGGCCACGCCTTCAGGGCCGGCCCGGCCTGGTGCTCGGCCTCAGGCGAGGTCAGGTAAGGCACTCCGCCCTGGCAGGCGCGGCAGGCGGCGCCATCCTGGACCGGATAAGCTTCCCGGCAAAGCGGACAAATGCCGATGGGCCCCCGGCTGCGTCTGCCGAGAAATTGGGGGCGGATTTGGACCTGCTGCCATCCCAGGAGCTCCGGCCCGGCCTGCTGAATTTCTTCCAGGAGCCGGTCAGGGTCCTGCTCCTGTTTGGGTTTCAGTTTGCGATACCAGTTATTAATCTGCGGCCAGCCCACGGTCTTGGCGGCGTCCAGGTAGACGCGCACGCCTGCACCCTGGTATTTATCGTAAAGGGTCAAGGCGAAGCGGCCCACGTTGACCACCTTGAGCCAGCCGTTGCCGATGGTGCAAGGCGTGAGAAGCTGAATGGCGTCCGGCAGGCAATTCCTGGTCTCGCAGATGGCGTCGAACAACCCCTCCGCCAGCAACTGCCGGGCCGTCTCGACCATGATCCCGCCGATGATTACTCCCGGCGCGCCATGGCCATGGAAGGACTCAACCAATTGCAGGAATTCATCAAAAGAATGGGCGCCAATTTTCATGAGCTTCACATGTCAATTTTGGGAAGAATCTTCCGTAAAGGAGAGAGAAGGCAGGGTATCCAAACAGGGGTAAACCTGTCCCTGGGTCTACCCTGCCCCGAGTAACCATGGTCATTAGAGTTTTTCCAGACGCACGGCGCAGGCCTTGTATTCCGCGGTTTGCGAGACCGGGTCGAATACCGCGTTGGTGAGCCAGTTGGCGCAGGCCTCCCGGAAATGGAAGGCCATCCACACCATGCCTTCCGGCACTTCCTGGGTAACCTTGGCCTTGACCTTGACTTCCCCGCGCCGGGACCTGACTTTGATGGTTTCGCCGGGCTCTATACCCAATCTGGCCGCGTCCTGG
>JAMCQY010000205.1 GCA_023381945.1 Deltaproteobacteria bacterium | reverse complement strand
ACAGCCAGTTGCTGAACATTATGGCCGACCTGGAAGAAAAACTTCAGGGCCGCCAGGTATTCGGCATGGCCTACGTGCGCTCCCAGGCGGCCCAGGCCGCCTTTCACACCTTCCGCATGATCAAGAGTCTGGATGTCCTTTCGGGCCACAAATATCCGGTTCTCTACCCGGTGCTGGACGTGATCAATGCCAGGATTAAAAGCCAGTTGGGGAAAAAGAAAGAAATTCAGGTGAAAGAACTGGTTCTGCCCCTGACCGCGGTTAATAAAGACATGGTCGATTGGGTGGGGGGCAAGAGCGCCAACCTGGGAGAAGTGCTGAATCGGGCCGGCCTCCCCATCCCCGCGGGCTTCGCCATCACCACCAAGGCCTTCGAGGTCTTCCTGGCTCACAATGACCTTGAGGACGAAATCAACAAGCGCAAGATGGAACTGGATCCCCAGGATCCGCCGTCATATAAAAGGGTAAGCGATGACATTCAGCAATTAATCCTGGCGGCCGAGGTGCCCCCGGAGCTGGAAAGCGCAATTTTCGCCGCCTACCGCATCATGGCCGCCGGCTGGCCCGCGGCTGGACGGGAATCCAGGCGGGTCTCCATGCGCTCCAGCGCCATCGGCGAGGACAGCGATCTCTCTTTTGCCGGCCAATATCTCAGCCTCTTGAATGTCCCGGCGGATCAGCTCCTCAGCGCCTATAAAGAGGTCGTGGCGAGTCTCTACAGCCCCCGGGCCATCTCCTATCGCATTAACAAAGGGATCAGGGGGGAAGATACCGCCATGAGTGTGACCTGTCTGGAGATGGTGGAAGCTTACGCCAGCGGGGTGATGTATTCCCGCCACCCCTTCAATGTCCTGGAGGATCAGATCTTGATCTCCGCAGTCTGGGGCCTGGGGCCTTATGTCGTGGAGGGGGTCATCACGCCGGATACCTACCAGATAGCCAAAGATGAAGCCTTGACCATCCTCAAGACCGAGATTTCCCATAAACACGTCCAACTGGTGAGCAACCCTGAGGGGGGTCTCATGGAAATCCCGGTGGAGCCGGAGCTTCGAGATAAACCCTGTCTGTCCCCGGAGCAGGTCAGGACTCTAGCCGGTTACGCCCTGAAATTGGCAGAGCATTATCGGGGTCCCCAGGACATGGAATGGGCCCTGGACCGGCAAGGCCGCCTCCTGGTGCTACAAAGCCGGCCCTTACGATTGCAGGCCCCGGCGGACCGTGGTCTCGCCGCGGCTCCGGCGCCGGTGCACGGCTTCCCGTTATTGTTGGACCAGGGGGCCATTGCCGCCCCTGGTGTTGGCTTCGGGACCGCCTTTCTGATCCGGGAGGATAAGGACCTGGTGCAGGTGCCCGGCGGTGCGGTGCTGGTGGCCAGGCATTCTTCTCCCAAATTTGTGGTGGCCATGCCCAAGGCCCAGGCCATTATCGCGGACTTCGGCAGCATTTCCGGCCACATGGCCTCCTTGGCCCGGGAGTTCGGGGTACCCACTCTGCTGGATACCAGGGTGGCGACCGAGGTCATTACCCCGGGCATGGAAATCACGGTGGATGCCTACTCCGGCAGGGTGTATCAGGGGATGGTGCCGGAACTGCTGGCCTTGCGGAGAACCCGGGAGTCTCATATGCAGGACACCCCGGTCTATCAAATCTTGAAACAGGTGGCGGAGCACATCGTGCCCCTGCGGCTGGTGGCTCCCCGGTCACCGGATTTTGATCCGGAGCATTGCCGCTCACTGCACGATCTGGGCCGCCTGGTACATGAACTCTCCTACACTGAAATGTTTCAGATCAGCGATCTGGTGGCGGAAAAGGGCGGCGGGGCCATCAAGCTGGAGGCCCCCATCCCCTTGGATCTTTATCTTATCGACCTAGACGGCGGCCTCACCCCGGAGGCAGCCGAACTCCACCGGGTGACGCCGGACCAGATTGCCTCGGCGCCTTTGCGGGCCTTATTAAAGGGGATGCTGCACCCGGATTTGCGAGCCCGGGAACCGCGCCCCATCCAGCTTTCGGGCCTGCTCTCGGTGATGCGGGAACAGCTCATGAGGCCCCCGGATATCGAAGAGCGGTTCGGGGACCGAAGCTATGCCATCATCTCCGACAAGTACCTCAATTTCTCCTCCCGGGTGGGCTACCATTACAGTGTCCTCGACGCCTATGTCGGCCGGACAGTGAATAAGAACTATGTCACCTTTTCCTTCAAGGGCGGGGCGGCGGACGACCTGCGGCGCAACCGCCGGGTCCGGGCCATCGCCCTGGCCCTCCTGGGCCTGGACTTTACCGTGGATGTCAAGGCAGACCGGGTAGACGCCCGCTTGCAGAAATACGAAGCCGTGGTCTTGGAGGGGAAACTGGACCTACTGGGCCGCCTGCTGCAGTTCACCCGGCAGATGGACATGCTCATGGTGAGCGAGGCCAGCGTCGAATTGGTGGCCAAGAACTTTCTGGCAGGGAATTATAGCCTCGATCTGAGCGCGCTGGGAAATGCCACCTCCGGCGGGGCCTGACGTGGTGGCGCAGGCTTCCAGCCTGTACAGTTTTGAGAACCGCCACTAAAATCTCTTAAGGAAATCTGATGAAATCTTCAGCCGAGGGTTACCGGGAGCGTTCTCTCAAGATCCACGGGTTAATCTGCGCCAAGTGCGGCCGGGAATTCACCGGAAAGAATCGCCGTCTCCTGACGGTGCACCACAAGGACGGCAATCCCCAAAACAACCCCGCCGACGGCTCCAACTGGGAAAATCTCTGCATTTACTGTCACGACGATGAGCACAGCCGGCAACTGCTGGGAGATTATCTCAACCAGAAAAAATGAAGCAGGCCTGCCCACTCGATTCGGCCATCTTGCGAGCGGCCGCCGCGGATTTCCGCTACCTTCTGGCCCGGGATTACCCTCGCGCCGCGGCCCTGGCCCTGGTGGGCAACCGCTATAATCTTACCCGCATGAGCCGCCAACTCCTGCACCGGGGGGTCTTCGCGCCCACCATAGCTGCGGACCGCCGGACCAGGCTTCATCAACTGAAGGATGTGGCCGGCCGTCCTTTGGGCATCGACGGCCATAATGTTCTGATCACTCTGGAATGCGCCTTACAAAATCTCCCACTGGTGGCCGCAGACGACGGCTTCCTTCGGGACGTAGGCCAGGTCTCCCGCAGCTTCAAACCCTCTCCGGCGACCGACCGGGTCCTGGCCCTGCTGCTGGATTATCTGATCGAACAAGCCTGGGCCGGCCCCGTGGCCGTCTTTTATGACGCCCCCATGAGCCTGAGCGGTGAATTGGCCCGCCGCACCGCCGGCTTGGCCGCCGCTCGAAGCCTTAATCTCACGGCCGCCGCGGTGCCGGTGCCCGAGCACGAATTACAAGTTTTTCCCGGCCCCATCGCCACCAGCGACACCGCCTTGATCGACGCCCACGACCCGGTGGTGGACCTGGCCGGAGAAATTATCCGACAGAACTTGAAAGCAGAGATTATTACCCTACTTTAAGGGTAAAAGGCTTCACCATGAGAAGAGCTTCCGGCCCGAGCCACTCTGCCGGAACCCAGGAGGAAAGCGTCATGGAGCGATCCCAGATTTATCAGCAGATCGAAGAGATGTTCGGAGTGGTCCCAGCTTTTTTCAAAGCTATTCCGGATGCATCTCTGGAGATGGAATGGCAGCTATTTAAACGAGTGCAGTTTGAGGCGGGACCAATCCCCAATAAATACCGGGAGCTTATCAAATCCAGCCTGGGTTGGAGCACCTACCTCAACGGCTTGCAGTTTGACCTGGAGCAATTTAAGGGGGAAGTCCGCCAAGCCTGCGAATACGTGCGCGCCCAAAGAGGCGGAGCCCAACCATAATTCCATTAGACAAATTCTGATTCGAGGACTTGTCAAACAGGGTTTTTTTGATATAAAGTTAAACGAAAGTCAGCACGGGCGGTTAACTCAGCGGAAGAGTGCCATCCTCACACGGTGGAAGTCACTGGTTCAAATCCAGTACCGCCTACCATGAAAATCAAGGGGTTACGGTTCATGACCGTGACCCTTTTTCTCTTTCTTGCTACCATTCTTCCCAAAGATGACATTTTCCAACCGGCAGGCGGCTTCTTGATTGGCAGGCTTCATAAGGTGGGCATAGACAGTCAAGGTAACGGTAGGGTTTGAGTGGCCCATTTGGGTTTGGATGTATTTTATATTTTCACCCTGGTCAATTAGCAGGCTCGCATACGTGTGCCTCAAGTCGTGAAACCTGATCCTGGGCAAGCCCGCCAATTCTAAGGCTGGGAAGAAGTAGCGCTGCACCAGATTGCTGTAATTGATAGGCTGCCCGGCCTCATTAGGGAAAACCAGGTCAAGCTCATTCCTGGGGCAGGCCAGCTTCCACTTTTTCAGTGCGCTGACCACTGTCTGACCTAACTTCACCGGGACCATGTTATTCAAAGCTTTTATGGGGGGATTTCTTCCTGGGAGATTAGCCGCCGATACTAACCATAGAAAAATCATTGTAGACGGCCCTGGAAATTGGCAAAGAGTACTCTTTTTTTTGTTTTAATCGGATAGCTTCTTTGAATAGGAAACCCAGAAGAAAATCTGAAACACCCTGGCGTAGTGAGGCCTTAAAATCAAATTCCATGGACCTTAACAGGCAAGGGCGTAATTGCCCCGCGGTAGTGAGACGTAGGCGGTTGCATGAGCTGCAATGATGGTTGCTCATAGGGCTGATGAAGCCCAGTTCCCCTTGAAAACCTGGAGCCCGGAAGACCCGGGCCGGGCCGGCGGTGGCCGCTGGGATGACCGGCGATAGCCGGCCTAACCCTGCCAGCTGCCGGAGCACCGCGCTCGTGGGAAAATAATGCCGTTCCCACCAATCCTGCGAGACGGTGGGCATGAGTTCTATGAATCGCACCTGCACCGGATGATACTGGGTCAGCAGCGCCAGGTCCATTAATTCATCGTCGTTGATGCCTTTGAGGACCACGCAGTTGATCTTTAAGGGCTGAAACCCCAGGCTGAGGGCCATTTCCAGGCCAGCCATGACTTCCTGCCAATTATCCCGGCCGGTGATTTCCAGATAGCGCTCCCGTCGTAAGGTGTCCAGGCTGATATTGAGGTGGCGTAAACCCGCCTCATAAAGGGCCGGGGCCAGTTCCGGCAGCAGCACCCCGTTGGTGGTGAGGCAGACTTCGTCCAGGCCGGGAACCCGATGCAGGCCTTTAATAAAATCCACCACTCCCCGGCGCACCAGGGGCTCGCCCCCGGTGATCCTGATTTTGCGGATGCCAATCCTCGCCGCCACCGCAGCAAGCCGCAACAACTCCTCATAGCTGAGGATCTCTCCGGGTGACAACCGTTCAAATTTCTGCCAATAAGTGCAATAGCCGCAACGGAGATTGCAGCGGTCCGTGATGGACATCCGCAAGTAATTGATTCTCCGGGGCATAGATGCTGGCATAGCTCAAGTGCCTTTCCCGAAAGGGCAATGCGGATAGCTACACTGGGGGCAGTCCCGGCAGAGGCCGCCGTGGCCCAGCAGGGCTAACTCCAACTTGCCGATATGTTCTCCCGCCAGGAGGCGCGGCAGCACTAGATCAAGGGCAGTAACCGGGTGATGCAGGGCACAGGCTGGCACCCCCAGCAAAGGCGTCTCTTCCAGATAAGCCACCAGGAACATGGCCCCGGGAAGGACCGCGGACCCGTAATACATTTCGGTGGCCCCAGCCTCGCGGATGGCATGGCGTGTGACATCGTCCGGGTCCACACTCATTCCGCCGGAGAGCAGTAGCAGGTTGCAGCCCTGGCTGAGATGGTCGCGAATGGAAGCAGTGATCATCCCGGCATCATCCGGGGCGAAGGAAAGAGCAGCCACCTCGGACCCGAGGCGCTCCAGCTTCTCGGCGAGGATAGGCGCAAACCGATCCTGGATCAGCCCGTGATAGACTTCGTTGCCGGTGATGATCAGGCCAGTCTTGGCCTGTGTCAGAGGGCGTACTGCCAGCATCGCGCCGTTTTGACGGGCAATGCTCGCGGCCCGCTCGATGGCGGCGCGCTTCATGATCAGAGGGATGGCCCGGGTGGCGCCGATGAGGTCTCCCTGCTTCACCATGGTATGATTATGGAGGGTGGCACCCATGACCTCATCCACCAGGTTATAGGCAGCCAGGGCTTGGACGTCCACCTGGAGGAGGCCGTCCTGAGCGGCATAGAGATTGATTTTCCCTTCCCGGGGATTATTCTCCCAGGTTACCCCCTCGCCGGCCAGGGCCTCGGCCAGAATGGCCGCGGCTTCGTTCTCATGAATTTCATCTGCTTCGAGATCGATGACGTAGAGATGGTTTTTCCCCAGGCGCTGCATGCGGCAGATATCTTCCTGGCAGACGGTGTGGCCCTTGCGGAAGGCGGGACCCTTGAATTCTCCCGGCCGAATCTCGGTGATGTCATGCGCCAGTTCGGTCCCTACAGCATCTTCCAGTTTTATGGTTTTAATCATCTCGATGACCTCAAGGCTACTGGCGGCCCGCCGCGGCCGGCTCATTTTGGAGTGATGGAACAGGTTTTCCCGGCCCCGGCGATAAAGGCGCCCAGTTCATTTCTTCCCAGGCAATCTCTCTGGCCGCGGTAAAATATCCCCCGCCGGCGCAGGGCCGGCAATAGGGATGGCCGTCTTTGACCACCTCCCGGTTATCCCGGACCACCTGACCGCATTGCACACAGGTAACTTTGCGGCGGGTCGGGCCCGGCAGGTCAAAGGGGGTCAGGTCGACCTGCACCCGCTGCACCCGGAAAAGTACGCTATCCGGCATAATCCGGTAGGCGGCCAATTGGGCCTCTCGCTTATCCGCCTCCAGGGGAGCATACATCAGGGCCAGGTCCCGGGATTCCTCGGTGGAGATGACCCGGAAGGCCTGGCCGTTTTCCAGATTCACGAAGGTGGCCGCCATAATGCCGTAGTCCACAAACTTCAGGGACCGCCGCCCCAGCTTGACGTTGGTGACATAAGCGACGGCATCACCGGTGCAGCGGTCCATTTCGATAAAGACGATGAGCCTCTTCAGTTGCGGATAGGTGGGCGGCGCCTCGAAATCCAGGAGCCGTAAGCCCAGGAGACCCATCCGCACGCCCACGATCTGGCCCGGACAGAGGTGCCCATGGGCCGCCACTGAACCGGCCAGCAACTCCTCGAAGCTTTGCACCGAGGTCTTGACCTTTACGGCTTGCTCCATCTCTTTAGGCTCCTGTAAAGACTTTCACCAGGCAAGGGCCTAGGCAATCTTGACCAGCTTTATCCGCGATCCGGTGAAAGCGCTGTCTCCGGCAATCGGGTCCGTCAGGCACACATCCTTAAGATAACCATCGACGGCCATCGCTGCATTAGGCGCCAGCCCTTTGCCGCGCGCCTGCTCCCCGGGGATCCGCTGGCCGTCTATTTCGATATCGCGAGCCCCGTAGGCCCAGTGCCCATAATGAAAAGAGATGCTGACCACCCCCGGCCGCAGCCCCTGGACGACGCGGACCTTGCCTTCCACTTTACTGGGCGGCTGTCCCGGCCCCAGATCGAAGCTCCCCTTGAAACCAGGGCTCTCGACCCTTACCGTGTCGCCGTCAACCAGGCCAAGGCGCTGCGCGTCAATCTTATTTAAGTAGACGAAATTCTCTGGCATAATCGCCATCTGGGCGGCGTAATTGCCAATCGTGCGGGACTCACAGCCATGAATTTCCTTATAGGTAATCAGCTCCAGGTTGAACTCCTGCGGGGAAGATACCGGCTTCCCGTCGAAGGATTCAAACTCTTGATAGATGGGCACGCCCGAAAACCGCTGGCCCTTCCCGGCGTGGATGCCTGAACCGACCGGCTCGACATAAATGTTCAGCTGGTTCGCCCAGGGGTGTTTGGCGAAGCCTCCTGCGTAGGCGCCCGAGGAGGCCTCGAACCGTCCGCCGCGGTTGAGCAGATAAACCACTTGCGGCCAATGGCCGCCAACCGCAGCCTGCCATTTCTGCTCGTCAAAAACGGCCTGGGGCAGATGCCGCCTGGCCTTACGCAATAACTCCATCTCGGCACCGTCGGCCTCAGGCACCCCGTCACCGGGCTTATCGCCGGCGGCAAGATTGGCGATCAGCTTGAGGTGAAAATCTTCGGACCGTTTCAGGTTATGCCCGGGCCCGAAGGCGTCTTGGCCAAATCCGGATACCCCCAGCTTTTTGGCCAGAGCGATCATGGTTGCCTCAAGGCTAATCGGCTGTTGCTCCCCGTCAATGGTGACGATCTCAGGGATCGGCGCCGCGACGGGTTGTCTGAACTTGCTGATTTGAGTGAGGACCACAGGGCTGGTGCCTAAGGGGTTTGACCAGCGCTCCAGGTACGACAGGTCCGGAAAGATGTAGTCGGCGTACATGCTGGTCTCGCCGATCACGATGTCCGTGGCGATGAAGAGCGGAATTTTCCCGGTATCCTGGAGCATCTTGATCTGGAGGTGCCCGGCGGGCGTGGCTATCGCCGGGGTGCCATAATGAAGCCAGAGGATCTTGATGGGATACGGGTAGCCGGCGTTGGCGGCAGGGATGATCTCCTGATACACATCGTCGGTAAAAGGAAACCAGGGCCGCTTGGCCGGATAGCCGTCCCGCTTGAAAAGGGTGCAGGTTTCATATGGACCTGAGCTTTCCCGCGTCAGCTTGACCCCGAAGGGCGTCAGCGCGTTCGGGTGCAACTTGGCTATCGGGAACGGCTGGCCCGGCTTGCCGCCGGTGCCATCCCAGGCGCCGCCTCCTTTCATGAATCCGCCCACATGGTCCACATTGCCGATGAGGAAGTTCAGAATGATAATCGCTTGCGCGGTATAGTAGCCATAAGTCGTTTTGATGGGACCGCGGTAAAAGTCAATGCCCGCCTTTTTCCCGTGACTGGTGAACTCCTTGGCCAGGGCCTCAATCTTAGATGCTTCCACTCCGGCAGTTTCGGCGTATTCGGCCAGACTTTTGGCGGCTGCCGCCTCCTTGAGCAGCCTGAAGCTTGAAGCGACCGCAATGCCGTTAATGGTGGCCGCCACATCCAGATCGCCCACCACTGCGCCCTTGGTGTCCGATGGATCTACGGCTACCGGTTTGCCCCCCACCAGCGCCACGAACTGGTTCGCGGTTCCCACTTTGGCCTCCTCGGCCCGGAGAAATTTGCCGGTCTTGGGGTTCACCAGCCAGGTGGCATTGGTCCAGCTCTTCTCGCCTGCGGCATTGGCCGCGGCCTTGTTGGCATTCCGCAGGAACTTTTCGTCATAGCGCTGGTTGCCGATGATCCATTGGGTCATGGCCAAAGCCAGCGCCAGGTTGCCGTTGGGACTTACGGGAATCCACCACCCCTTTGCCGCACTCTTTGACAGTCGCGGGTCGATCACCGCGATCTTGAGCTTGCCGTCGACAATGGCCTGCGACACCCGGGGGCTCATCGAGGTGGGCCCGAAATTCGCTTCGTTGAAGCCCGTGCCCCAGAAGATCACGAACTCTGCCTGGGTATAATCGGGTTTCATATGATTGGGGCCCTTGACCCAGGAGAACTTGCCGTCTTTTCCCTGCCATTGGGCCAGGGAATACATGAAGGCCACGTGATGAGCCTGCTCGCAAATGGTCGTGTGCCCGAACCAGTTAACCGATCCCAGGGAACCGAAAGTGAAACGTTTGGTGATTAATTCACGATCCGGAGAGATACGCCCGCCTTGCAGGACGAACTGATTGTTCTTGGGCCCCAGGTCGGGATGATCCGGGTCGATCAACAGGTCCAGGTGGACGGAGTTCTTTGCTTTGAAAGCCTCCACGGTCAGCTTGCCGCTGCGGATGGCCTCCGCATCCGCGGCCAGCTCTTTGGCCAGCTTGGCGTCCCGCAGCTTGATGACCTCCCTGAACCCCGGGACCACGCGTTTTTCACCAAGGTCGGCAAACAGTTGGCCGCCCTCGCTGATCTCCTGGATGGCCTGCTCGAAAGAAATGGTGCGCCATTTGTTCGAACCGCGAGCCCCGGCGCGTTTAAGGACTCTCCGAACGCGATAGGGGTCGTAGAGGGTCTGCACGCCGGCCTGGCCCTTTGGGCAAACCGCACTATCGACCGCCACGGCTTCCTCGGGCGGCGTTCCATAGGGCAAATGTGGGTACAACGTGTCAGCGCCGTAAGGATTTCCGTCGATTTTGACAACCAAGCCATCCTGGAGCTTGACCTTGAGGGTGCACTGGGTGTTGCATTGCAGGCAGGTGGTGTGGATGACATTTTCGGCGTCAGCCAGTGGATAAGGCCCCGGCTTGGTGCCGTCCAATCCCGGTTGCTCGGAACTCCCGCAGCCCCAGACGCTGAGGGCCACGCCGCCGGCCAGGGCGCTGCAGGCGGTGAGAAAATACCGCCGGCTCACTTTTTCCGTCTCATGTTTCTCGTTCATTGGCCCACCTCACTGGATTGCGCAGGACTGGGGAGAACCTGCGGGAATAGGCGTATCAAGACGTACCAAAGGGCAACCCCGAAAGCAATCGCGCCCAGGAGCACTTGCCACTCAAACCAGGTGGGAAAATAGGCGAAGGTGAGCCGGTTGCCGATGGGGTCGCGGTACGCCTGTTCCAAGCCGCGGAGTTCCGGAGTAACCAGACCGGGAATCACCAGATTCAACCGCACCGCGAAGAAGGTAACCGCCACCAGGGCCGCAGCCACTCCCGTGATTATCGGGCTGCGGTTTTTAGCCAGCAGCACAATCGGCACGATGACGCCCAGCAGCAGGTGCACCAGCCAGAACACATACCAGTAAGGTCCAAACAAAACATACCTGGTGAGCTCGTAGAACGAGCCAATCTGGTACCATGACGGGGTCATGAACTCTGCCAATTCCAGGATTAAATCGATGAGGATCAACACCAAGACAGTACGACCCAATAAAGTCATAAGGTCTTTCCAGGCGGCATCATGTGAAGGCCATTGCCAGGCCACCACCGCGGTCACCAAGGCCGTGCCAGACGTCAGGGCCCCCACCAGAAAAAAGATGGGAAATAACGAGGAGTGCCAAAACTCGCGGGCTGCGAGAGTTGCAAAGAGGGCGCCGACGCCTCCGGCAAACCCTATAGCCAGAGGGATGCCAATCAGTGCCAGCACGCGCAGCCTGGCACGATCTTTGGTCACCGCCTCGGGATCCCTGCCGGGCTGATCGCTCTTGTAACTCAACCACAGCATAACGACCACCAAGATCAGGTAGGTGGTGTAAAGCCAAACCATCCAAGCCATCATCGAATGAAACTGGGGGCGGATGATGACCAGGTAGGCTCTTTCCAAATGGCCAAGGTCAAAGCCAATCATTAACAAACCCATGGGAAGCGTTACCGCGGCCAGGAGAAGCGCCAGGCGGCTAATCGGTTCGAGCACCCGGATTCTAAAAACATAGATGGCGGCGGCAAGCAGGAATGCGCCGGCCGACAAGCCGCTGAAGTAGATATACGCGGCAACCCAGAGCCCCCAGGGGATATAGCTGGAAAAGTCCGTGCCCTGGTCGCCGTGAAGCAAACGCTCCAGAAAACCAAGCCCACCTATGATAGCCGCCAAAATCCACAAGGCCCATAACAGGCGCGCCCGGTTGGCAGGACTGGCAATGTCAATTGCGGAGACGGAAGAGACAGCCATTGTGACCTCCTTGGTTTAAAGCAGGTAAAAGACCTTTGGTGAGGTACCCAGCTCCGGCTTCAAGCTTACGGCGTTGTTATGTACAGATAGCTGGGAAACCAGAGTCGTCGGGTCATTGAGATCGCCGAAAAATGTCGATCTCCCGATGCAGGTCGTCACGCACATCGGCAGTTGACGATGCTCCAGCCGGTGCACACAGAAGGTGCACTTGCGGGCGTTACCCACCGGACTTTTAGGGATGACGCCTTCGCGGCGGCGCCAGATGGCGCCATACTCGAAAGAAGGCTCCTGCCCATATTTTCGACAAGTCTGCAGCGCCAGACCGCCGTCGTTTCCGGAGGCGGCCTTACTGTCCCAGTTCTCCCCGAAGTCGAAGGTCCGCGCCTGGTACGGGCAGGCGGTGATGCAGTAACGGCACCCGATACAGACGTTATAATCAATCACCACCGCGCCGTCGGGGCGCTGCCAAGTGGCTTTAACCGGACAGACCGGCACGCAGGGAGGATTGCTGCAATGCATGCACGGCCGCGGCAGAAACCTGCGGCCGACATTGGGATAGCTGCCGACTTCCTGGTCGATCACCGGGCGGTAGACCACCCCGGGAGGGAGCTTGTTTTCCATGATGCAGCCCACGTTACAGGAATGGCAGCCGACGCACTTGCGCGTGTCGATGACCATCCCCCAGCGCCGCTTCTCGATGGGTTTGTTCATCGCACGGACCAGTTCCCGCTGCATGCGGATAAGCACGTCTTCGCCCGGCTCGGCTTTGACACGATCAAGCACGGGCAGGCTGGTGATTCGGTCAGCAGAAGGGTCGGCAAGGGCGTCCCCAATAACTAACAAATCGGCTGCACCAAGGGCGCCGCCTATGAGACCGCCAAGCTTCACAAAAGAACGTCTGTCCATGCTGATATCTCCTTCATGCATATTTCTCGTACTAAAAAACCAAAAACTTTCATTCGGGTTTTTCGGTTTGCGCCACCATGGATTCACCCAATTTCGGCAATGGCCTTGAGCCAGTAAAAAAGCTCCTCGGAATTTAAGGGCTTGGTCAGGCTGGCGCAAATATGCGCTCCCATGGCCTCTTCCAGGCCCGGGTGGTGGGAGCGGCTGGAGAGACACAGGATATGCAGGTTGGGGTATCGCTTTTTAAGGCTTCGAAAAAAGTTGTTGTTGACCGGTAAGTTATCCAGATCAACCATCAACACTCCAACCTGCTCTTTCCTCAGGTGCTCGGGCAAATCTTTTAGGGAATATAGCGGGGCGACAGGGACATTGGCCTCCTCCAGTAAGGCGCAGAGTTCCCGGCAATACTGGACATCAGCATCAACTACCGCCACCCTGAGTATTCCCATGCCTTAATTACCCAAGTCCCCGAATTATTGTGAGTAATCTCTTTATGACCTAATGACCTAATAAGCATATTTCAGGCCAGAACTGACGGCTTTCCAGAAATTCCTTATGCAGACCTTATGTGGTGGAAATTGGAAGGTAAACCGATTGCGGAGGATTTGCGAACCTGATGATGTCAGCTGGCCGACAGAGCTTATCGGACACGACACTCTTAGACACAATTATAAATCAGCAATTATTTCAGCTAATTGATTATGTCCGAAAATCGGACGCGAAAATGGTCCTTCGGACACAAATGCATGTTAAAAACGAGATTTATGGCTTAATGAGTTGTGGGTTTGGAGCCGGAAATCTTATGCCTCTTCAGCATGAGATAGAGGGTGCTTCGGCTTATGCCAAGGCGCTGGGCGGCCAATTTTTTATTCCAACCGCACTCTTCCAGGATCTCCCGGAGGGCTTTTTCCTCCCTCTGGGAGAGGGTCGGTGAGGCCCCCGGCAAACTAGATTGAATAGCGGTAGGTAAATCCCAGGGTTCTACTTGGCCGGTCTTGGCCAGAACTACAGCATGCTCGATGGTATTTTCCAACTCCCTGACATTGCCCGGCCAGGTGTAATTCAGGAGCAGGCGCAGGGCCTCAGAACTGATCGCATGGATATCTTCTTTCCGCTTTTCGGTCGCAAAGAGTCTCAGGAAATGCTCGACGAGCAGAGGAATATCATTTTCCCGCTCTCTGAGCGGCGGCAATTTTATCGGAATCACGTTGAGACGATAGAAGAGGTCCTCCCGAAAGTTGCCGTTCTTTACCTCTTGGACCAGGTCTTTATGGCTGGCCGCCAAGACGCGCACATTCACTGTGAGAGTCTGTTCTCCTCCTACCCGCTCAAATTTCCGGGTCTGTAACACGCGGAGCAATTTGACCTGGGCCTGCAGCGGAATGTCTCCCACTTCGTCCAGAAAAACCGTGCCGCCGTGAGCCAGCTCAAACCGTCCTGCCTTTTGGCGCAAAGCCCCGGTGAAGGCTCCTTTTTCGTGTCCGAAAAGCTCACTCTCCAACAGGGTGGCGGGATACGCCGAGCAGTTGATCACTACGAATGGTCCATCTCTCCTGGGACTATGCTGATGAATGGCCCGGGCCACCAATTCCTTGCCGGTCCCGCTTTCGCCCTGGATCAGGACTGTGGCATCCGAGGGCGCCACGTCTTCGATGAGTTTATAGACCAGCTGCATCTTGGGGTCTTTGCCAATCAAATCGCCGAAGCCGGTGGCGGCGTCAAGCCGCTTCTTGAGCCCTTGGACCTCGTCTTCGTGAAGCACGGCGCGGCCCAGGGCCCCAGCAGTCTGATTTAAGATGAGGCGAACCCGCTCGATCTCCTCGTGATTGCAGGCGCAGCCTCCCGGGCAGGCGACAATCGCGGCGCCGCGCACCTTATTGTTTTGAAGAGGAATAATGGCCTGGCGCTCCGCCGAATCGAAGTCTTCCGGGAGTAATGGCGGCTTAAAGAGTTTGCGGCGGGAAAAGGTGATATTCTTTATTCCTTCTAGGCTGTCCTTCACCGTCTGGATGATCTTAGGGGCGAGGAATATCCTGGCTTTCTGGCCTGACAAGACATAGAGCATATCCTTGGAGGAGCTGAGAACCGCCAGTGCTACGTTCTGGCAGACCATGGTATCTTTCAGTCTTTTTAACAAAATGGCGCTCATCTCATCCAGGGTGCACAGGGCGCTGACCTCCTGGACTATTTTGCAGGCCGTGACCGTCTGGCCATGGGCGCGTTCCAATTCCATGGCCTGCTCTTCAAGGCGATGGGTGTATTCCTCCTGGCGGCTGACCATGTGATTGAAGGAGGTCGCCAGGGCGGCGATTTCATCTTGCCCCTGCACGTCGACCTGCACATTTGATTCACCGCGGTCAATCTCTTGCGTCGCCTTGACCAGTGCAGCCAGGGGCCGGGTTATGCGCCGCACGAAAAACAGACTCCCGATCCAGGCGATCAGTAGAATCCCCAGGGTAAACAAAGCGATCTTCAACCATAATTGGGCCACCTGGCGGTGGTAGTTTTTCTCAGAAAAACCCAGACGCAAAACTCCGGCCTTGCCTCCAAAGATAGGCCAGGCGGCATCGAGGAAGTATCCCCCTTTTTGGGAAACGATTTCCTGTAGATGGGGCCGCTCTCCTGGAAGGGGATTATTCGCCCCGATCAATTCTTCTGGCACCCCAAGCTCAAAGGTGTGGGCGAGAACCCGGCCGTCTCTCAAGATCAAGATATAACCAAGGTCGGCGTTGCTCTGAATCTGCTGGTCCAGCATTCTCTGAAGGGAAACGAGATCGTTGACGAGAATCTTGTCGGCGGCATCCAGGGCAATGGTTTGGGCAGCGCTCTCCACCTGGCCAACCATGGCCTGGCGCAGGGCAGCGCTGTATTGGCGGGTAACCAGGAGGGTAATGATTAACCCACTGGCGATCACCAAGGCGCTGACCGCCAGGAGTAACTTACTCTTCAGGCTCTTAAGGCGCATGGGATTTAGGTTTTTCTCCAGCCACCTGCCGGTATATCTGCCTCAGGTTGTCATACCATTCTTCCTGAGGTGCGATAAACCGGTCAATCATCAACTCCGCCAGGATCTTTTTGCCTTCCGAGTCCTGATGCATGGAGAACAAAATTTGTTGAAGCCGCTCTTTGGACTTTACCAAGAGATTCTTAGAAGCTACCAGAGGTGGTATCCCGAACGGTTCTGATTTCTTGATAATTCGAGTTTTGGAGGTAAAGGTCGGGTTCTTCTGTTGATAGAATTCCCAAATCAAGCCGTCCACCGTAGCGCCGTCCACCAGATTTCTAGCCACCGCCATGATGGAATTATCATGGCTATATGTATAGACAATGCGGCTGAAAAAGGTTTCCGGTCGCTCATGCATTTCCCCCAGCCAGTAGGTGGGCACCAGCCGGCCGGTGTTGGAATCAGGGTCGGTGAAGGCAAAAGTATGACCCTTAAGTTCTTCCAGGTGATGAAAGCGGCTGTCTTTATTGACGATCAGGTAAGACCGGTAGAAGTGGCTGCCGTGGATTTCGGGCACTGCCAAGGCCTCAAAGCCGAATTTATTCCGGTCGGCTACATAGGGCCCTGAGCAGATGAAGGCCAGGTCAATTTCGCCTTTTTTCAAAAGTTCGTCAATTTCGGCATAAGTTTTACGCTGCACGAATTCCAGGTCAGTACCGAGCTTACCCCCCAGATAGGCCAGGAGTTGCCGGTAGAGATCGAAGGTCTCCTTGGGAGAAACCATGGCGGCCACAGCGACCCGCAAAGGCGGAGTCTGTAAGGTCCGTTGCCCAGGCCGGGGCACCGGCACGGTCTTCGAGAAATCGACTTTGACCTTATCGCGGTCACTGTCACAGCCAACAATCATAGCCAGAACCACCAAAATGGCTGCTATGGTCAGATTCCTAAATGAACGCTCCGTAAACAAAGAAATCGACCCCGGGATCAACAAGAGGTATGATTTTTTTCATTTATTATAGTCGGTTATGAGTCAAGGAACAAGCTCCATCTTTTTTCGGCTCGCGCCGAGTGTCGTCACGCATTTGTTTTTGTTTTGATGTAACCTTTTCATAGTCCTAATCGCCTTAACTTGGTACGTCCCCTGAAGGAGGGAAACATGGATAAGAAAACCGAACTGCTGGTGAGCCTGGGGGCCTCTGTGGCCGCCAATTGCATGCCCTGCTTCAACTACTACTGCCAGCAAGCCGAAAAGCTAGGGCTGGAGCCGGCCGAAGTACTGCGCACCATGGAAATAGCCAACAAGATCAAAAATAGCCTCAGCATGTTGATGGGCAATCATGTCAGAAAAACCCTCGGGGTGAAGGAAGAAGATGTCTTTGCCGCCTTGGAAGACGCAGGAAGGCCGTGTTGGGAGAAACCACAGGGGGATTAGCGAGTGGACTTTTACGAGGTCTACGAGCAGTACTATGACCGGGTCCGAGGCTTCATCCTGGCTTCGGTCAAGAACCGCTGGGTCGCCGATGACCTGGTGCAGGAAACCTTTCTCCGGGTTCTACAAAATCTTTCCAAAGTCAGGGATCAGGCCAAATTATCCGGTTGGATTTTCCGCATAGCTGCCAATCTCTGCCAGGATTATTTTCGCAGTCCCAGCCGTAAGCTGGTCCCTATCGAAGATAACCCGGCTGGAAAATTGCCGGGCGAGTCCTCCCTGGAAAAGAAGGTTGAACAGTATGAGACCAGCCTGTTGGTGCAAGACCTGATCAAGCTCTTGCCGGAGCCCATGCGCCAGGTAATCTTCCTCTGTGACATTAAGGAGGAGAGTCAGCAGGAGACCGCCGACCTCTTGGGCATCTCTCTGGACAATCTTAAAGTCCGGCTGCACCGGGCGCGCAAACAGCTCAAAGCTATCATGGAGGAAAAGGGTTATTACCCATCAACTGACCTACCTTGCCGACCCTGTAACTTTTCCTGAGTTCATCCGTCTTAATAGCCAAAGATCGAAGCGCTTCGAATTCACCAATCTCTAAATCTCGATCCGAGGAGAAATCGATCATGGCTGACACGATTCAGATTGAACTGTCAAACCAGTCTTGCAGTGCTGGTCTGGAATATGCCCGGAGGCAGTCGGCCGGGCCTGCCAAGGATGCCATTCTCTGCTGCGAAGGCATGTGCCTGAAAGGGGAAACCGGCCGGCGGGCGGCCAATCTGATCGGCCACCGGCTGGTGCCGGAGAAGACCGTGCGCATCTGCCACGGCGGCTTGCTGGAGAAGAGCGGCGGCATGCGGGACTTGATTCAACGGGCCAACCGGGTGCTGATCCTGGACGGCTGCGGTATGGCCTGCGGCTCGCGCCTCGCTAAGGCGGCCTTCCCGGACCTGCAACCCGAAGTGGTCTTCACCAACGAGATGACCAATTACGCCGGCAACCCTTTCGGGATAGACGAAGTCCCGGAAGCGGAAATCACGGCCAACGCCCAAAAGGTGGCGGCCGCTCTGGTGAGCAAGTATTACAGCGGCCGCTAAGCGAGCGGGTTACTTTAATGGAGGGATTATGAGCGCTACAGGCTGTTGCGGCACAGGCGGCACCCGGAGCCTAAGATGAAAACCATCAGCATCGAGGCAAAGGCCAATGATAAATATCAGGTTGCGGTGCAGGCCGGGGAGCGCACCCTTTATGTGGATCAGGCGGTGGCGGTAGGTGGTGAAGGTGCCGGAGCCAACCCGATGGAGTACCTGTTTGCTTCCCTGGCAGGTTGCCTCGCCACTACGGCTCGAATCATCGCCACCCAGCAGAACCTCGATTTGAAAGGCATGGATATTAAGGTCGAAGGCGCGCTGGATCTGAATTTCCTCTACGGCAAAAGCCCACTATCGGCGATATCCACGATTTCGCCAGTGAGGGAAAGTTGGCCGCATATTCTCAAACGGGGAGAAATTGAGCGGGTCAAGCAGGCGGTGAAGGACCTGCACGGCAAGTGATGCTGTCTTCCCGGATCTCTGGTCTTCGGCTTCTGAAATAATTTTAACAATCCGGTTGACAATATGCGGATACACGGTTATAAGAAAAATATGAAAGCTGAAGCCCGTCTCTTCAAATCGCTGGCGGACGAGACCCGCCTGAAGATCCTTTGGCTCCTGAAGGGCCAGGATGAGCTTTGCGTTTGCGATATCATGCGGGTTCTGGACATTACCCAATCCAAGGCTTCCCGCCACCTGCGCTACCTTTTTAATGTCGGATTGGTTACCGACCGGCGTGAGGGCCTCTGGATGTATTACCGTCTCAGTGTCACGCCCGGCAGCCCGGCCGATAGGCTGCTCGCGGTGGTGGAAGGCATGTTGGCCCCCCAACCCGAGGCGCAGGCTTTGCGGGACCGGCTGAATAAGTGGCTGGAGGAGAAGGGTGCATCGGGCCGTGAGGCTGCCTGTGTGTGCTCTTGAGGGTGGCTCAAGTCCTTATTTTTTTGGTTAAATATTAACCGTTTAAACGGTTACAGATATATAATTCCCGACTCTCTCGGAGTGTAAACATGGCTGCCACTGTTGCTAAACGTCTCGGCTTCGTAGAGCGTTTTCTCACCCTGTGGATCTTCCTGACCATGGCCGGGGGCGTAGCCCTGGGTTACTTCATCCCTGCCTTCACCAAGGTCTTGACCTACTTTCAGGTAGGCACTACCAATATCCCCATCGCCATCGGCCTCATCCTGATGATGTACCCACCTCTGGCCAAGGTGCGCTACGAGGAATTGCCCCAGGTCTTCAAGAACTTCAAGGTCTTGTTCCTATCGTTGATGCAAAACTGGGTGATCGGCCCCATCCTCATGTTCCTGCTGGCCATCACCTTTCTCCAGGGCTACCCGCACTACATGGTGGGGCTGATCATCATCGGGCTGTCCCGGTGCATTGCCATGGTCATTGTCTGGAACGATCTGGCGCAGGGCGATACGGAATACTGCGCCGGGCTGGTGGCCTTCAACTCCATCTTCCAGATGCTCTTTTTTTCCATCTACGCTTATATCTTCGTCACGGTGCTGCCCACCTGGCTGGGGATCGCCTCGGGCCTGGAAGTAAAGGTCACCATCCTCCAGGTGGCGGAAAGCGTGATGATTTACCTGGGCATCCCCTTCTTCGCCGGCATGTTCACCCGCTTCTTCCTGGTCAAACGCAAGGGGATTAAGTGGTATGAAGAAAAATTCATGCCCAAGATCAGCCCCATCACCCTTATAGCCCTTTTGTTCACCATTGTGGTGATGTTTTCCCTTAAGGGCGAGTATATCGTACAGCTCCCCTTGGACGTGGTGCGCATCGCCATACCTCTGACTATCTATTTCTTCGTCATGTTCTTTGTCACGTTTTATATGTCGGCCAAGGCTGGGGCGGGCTATCGCATTTCCACCACCTTGTCGTTTACTGCCGCCAGCAATAACTTTGAGCTGGCCATCGCGGTGGCGGTGGCGGTCTTCGGGCTGCAGTCCGAGGAGGCCTTTGCCGCGGTCATCGGTCCTTTGGTGGAAGTGCCGGTGCTCATCAGCCTGGTAAACGTGGCCTTACGGTTCAGACAGAAATTTTTTCCGCCTCTGGTATGCGCGCCAGAGGGCATAGAGGAAAAAGGGTAGATTTATGTTCCAGACCATCTTGTTGGCCACCGACCTCTCCCCCGCCTGGGATGAAATCGTCGCCTGCGCCGGAGAATTTCAGGCCCTCGGGTGCACCAAGGTGATCTTGACGCATGTAATCAGCGTCAAGTTCATGGTGGGCATGGAAGGAAAGCTCAAGGACGAGGCCAGGCCGGTTCTCGAAGCTCAAAAGGCGAAGCTGGAAGCTCAGGGGCTGGCGGTGGACATTGAGATGCCCATCGGTTTACCAGCCTATTCCCTCAATGAAGTGGCACGTTGCCGCGGCGCAGACCTCATTGTGGTGGGCTCCCACGGCAAATCCCTTTGGCGGGAAGAGGTGCTGGGCTGTGTCACCTGCGCGGTGTTGCACCATGCTGAATATCCGGTGCTTCTCCTCAATGTGAAGGTCAAAGAGGGGATGGCCCAGGGAACCTGTCGCATCCAGGCCACCGAGTTGCTTCGCCATATTCTGTTCCCCACGGATTTTTCGGAGATTGCCGAGCGGGCTTGTACCTACGTGGAGTTTCTAGCCACTAAGGGAGCGAGCCGGGTCACAGTGGTGAATGCCCTCGAAGTACCGGGGCCTGAGACCTACCCGCCCGGCTACCAGGAGTGGGCTGAAGCTGCCGCCCGGCAATTGCTGGAAAATTGTCAGAAGCGGCTTCAGCAAGCCGGTGTAAAAGAGCTGGAAGTGCGCTTCGACAAAAGTCATCCCATCCCGGCCATTCTGGAGGTCCTCAAGACCCAGGACATTTCACTGCTCGTCATGGGAACCCAGGGGAAGGGGTTTATCAAGGAAATATTCTTGGGCAGCGTGGCGCATAACCTTTCCCGGTTGGCCCCTTGTCCGGTACTCCTGATCCCTCCAGCATCACGCTAATTCGAGTGGGTAGCTGGGTTATAGGCAATTAAGTGGTCTGTATCAATCCTTTAATGAGGAAAGGTACAATATGAAGTCATTGCGTTGTCGCGGTGTTCTCGGGCTGATGTGTTTGGTGGGATTTCTGCTCCTCTGTCAGGCCTTGCCGACCCAGGCGCAGGGTTCGGCTCCGGTCAAAGGCAATCCCGCCCTCTATGAATTCGGCTCCAAGTACTGCATCCCCTGCAAAGAGATGAAAGAGGTCATGGCGGCCTTAAAAGCCAGCCATGGCGACCAGATGGAATTTCGCATGGTCTACGTGGATGAGGAAAAGCCTCTTTTCGGGCAATACAAGATCGTGGCCATACCTACCCAGGTGTACTTGAATGCCGAAGGCAAAGAGGTGGACCGCCATCTGGGCGCCATGTCCAAGGAAGAGGTCCTCAAGAAACTCAAGGAATTGAAGTTCATCCAATAACGGAGAAACCTCATGGACTTGAGCGAAGCCTTGGGTCAAGTCATCATGAACCGGCCCATTCTTGGATATGGCGCGGCCTTTCTGGGCGGCGTGGTGGCTACCGCCGGCCCGTGCAGCCTGGCTAGCATCCCTCTGATCATCGGATTTGTGGGCGGCTATGCCGAGGGCAGTAAGAAACAGGCCTTTATTTACTCGGTGGTTTTCGTAGTGGGGCTGGCCATCGGCATGTCTGCTCTCGGAGCGGCGGCTGCCCTGATGGGCACTATGTTTGGCGACATAGGCTTTCAATGGCAAGTTGTGGTGGCGGCCATCCTCATGGCTATGGGCCTGCAATTGTCGGGGGTGATTAATCTCAAGCTGGGCGGAATGTCGCAGAAATTCTTGCCGCAGCGCACCGGTCTGGTGGGATCTCTGATCCTCGGATTGCTTTATGGGATCGTGCTTTCTCCGTGCGCCACCCCGGAATTGGCGGTCATTCTGACCCTGGCGGCCGTCAAGAAAGAGGTGGTTTATGGCAGCACGCTCCTTTTCGCCTATGCTATTGGTCGGGGCACCCTGGTCATTTTGGCCGGCACCTTTACCGGCGTGATCGAGAGTTTCCTGCAATCCAAAGGGGCCAGGTTTGGCACGATTATGCAACAGGTGGCCGGCTGCCTGATCTTCTTCGTCGGGGCTTATATTTTTTTCCAGGGGGTTCGCTCCTGGTAACTCAAGTTCGTTTGACCAGGAACCTATTTCCATTTAAGGGACAATGACGATGAAAGACCAACCTTTGCAAGATCAGACGGTGGCGGCGGAAATTGCTACCGGACCGGCTAAACTACGAATGAACTTCACTTCCAGGGTAAAAGCGGCCGTTGCTGAGTTGTCGGCCAGACAAATTCTCAAGCTGATCTTTCTGGCTCTGGGGCTCATGGTCTGGTATCCGGTCTATAGCCGGCTGGTCTCCTTTTCGCTCTGGATCACCTATGATGTCTTCCGGATCGCCCGGGTCACCCACCTGGGCGACGCCGTTTCCTTCTTCTTTCTGGATATTCCCAAGGTGTTCATGCTCCTGGTGCTGGTGATCTTCGGCGTTGGCATCATCCGGTCTTTTTTTACTCCGGAGCGGACCAGGGGGATTTTGGCAGGAAAACGGGAGATCCTGGGGGATGTGTTGGCGGCCCTCTTGGGGGTGGTGACTCCTTTTTGCTCCTGTTCGGCGGTGCCGCTCTTCATCGGTTTTGTCGAAGCCGGTATCCCCATTGGGGTTACCTTCGCCTTTTTGATCTCCGCCCCCATGGTGAACGAAATCGCCCTGGTGCTCCTCTTCGGGCTTTTCGGCTGGCGCATCGCCCTGATTTATATGTCCATGGGGTTGCTGATTGCCATGGTTACCGGGGTAGTTATCGGACGTCTCAACATGGAACGCCAGGTGGAAGACTGGGTCTATGAAATCCGCATGGGGCAAACTCCTGCCCTCTTACAAAAATTAACTTGGATGAACCGCATCGATTACGGCCTGCATCAGGTCAGGGACATCGTTGGCAAGGTCTGGCTCTATATTATTCTGGGGATCGGCGCCGGGGCTGCAATCCACGGCTATGTGCCCGAAGGATTTCTGGCTGCCCTCATGGGCAAACAGGCCTGGTGGTCAGTGCCGGTGGCCGTCATTCTCGGGGCGCCGCTCTATTCCAACGCCGCCGGCATTATTCCGGTGGTGCAGGCCTTGCTGGAAAAGGGGGCGGCCCTGGGCACGGTGCTAGCTTTCATGATGTCCATCATCGGCATCTCCTTTCCGGAATGCGTCATCCTGCGGAAAGTATTGAAGCCCAGGCTGATTGCCGTTTTCGTCGGGGTGGTCACCGTGGGCATTATTATCGTCGGCTTTGTATTTAACGTCATTATGTGATGCGGGGATAAGGGAATGGCTGATCAAAACCTGAAAGAATTCCTCAAGGACCGTTATGGCAAAATCGCCCGGGGAGAGCAGACTTTCTGTTGCCCCACCTGCGGGCCGACAACAACCGACCAATGCTTGGCCGTGGGCTATACCCCTGAAGATCTCAGCCTGGTCCCGGAAATGGCCATCTTAGGGGTGGGCTGCGGCAACCCCACCGCCCTGGCGGATCTCAAGGAAGGAGAGACCGTGGTGGACTTGGGGTCCGGGGCGGGTATCGACGTCTTCCTGGCGGCCAAAAAGGTGGGTGAGCGCGGTCGGGTCATCGGCGTGGACATGACCGAGGACATGGTGGCGCGTGGCCAAGAACTGGCCCTGGAACACGGTTTCGGCAATGTGGAATTCCGTCAGGGGGAGATTGAACATCTGCCCCTGGAGGCTGATTCGATCGATATTGTCATCAGCAACTGCGTAATCAACCTGACGGCGGACAAACTGGTCAGCTCCCGGGAAATTTTCCGGGTCCTGAAACCCGGCGGCCGGATATTGATCTCGGATTTAGTGACTACAGAGGAGTTACCGGCAGAAGTGCGGGCCAGTTTCGCGGCCTGGGCCGATTGCCTGGGCGGGGCCATGGAGCGGGAGGCGTATCTTTCGACCATTCGCCGGGCTGGGTTTGCGGACGTGGCCGCAGTCTCCCAGTCCCCTTACGCGGCCCCGGAGATGGATGAAAAGTTGCGCGGGAAGATCATCAGTGTGAAGATCCGGGCCTTCAAAAAATAGGGAAGAAGGGGGAGTGATGGCAAAAGTCAGAATCACATTTCTTAGCATTGCGGTGTTGCTGATTTTGGGCGCGACAGGCCTGGCAAACGCCGAACCCGCTAAGGTGAGCCAGGTGATCTATATCACCAAGAGCAAGGCCTGCGGCTGCAGCGCTAAGAGCGTCCAGGCGGCAGACGCGCTAGTGAACCAGACTTTTACCGGGCCGCGGCAGGCGTTGCTGAAGCGCATTGATTACGACACCGACCGGCAAGCGGCGGTGCCGTATGTTGGCGAGTACCACCTCATCCAGTTGCCGGCCCTGCTCTTTCTGGACAACCAGATGCACCTGCTCTGGATGGCCGTGGGCGAGGTGGCCAAAGAGAACATAGCCGCTAAACTAAGCCAATTCGGCGGCTAACTTTAAAATACTTGCGAGGTAAAAGTACCATGAAGAAGTTGCAGGTCTTAGGTCCGGGGTGTCCTAAATGCGTGGAACTGGCCAAACGCACCGAAGAGGCGGCCAAGGCGGCCGGCGGCGAATACGAAGTCGAAAAGGTCTCCGATTTGAGCAAAATCATGGCCTTTGGCGTGATGATGACCCCGGCCCTGGTAGTGGACGGCGAAGTCAAGGTGGTGGGCCAGGTGCCCAGCGTCGAAGAAATCAAAAAGCTTATCAGTTAACCGAGGCAAAGGTCGCACTTAATGCCAAAGGTCTTGTTTCTCTGCACCGAGAACTCCTGCCGCAGCCAGATGGCCGAAGGCTTGGTGAATCACGACCTGGCCGGGCAGGTGCAGGCTTTCTCCGCCGGGGTGCGGCCCAGCCGGGTCAACCCCCGGGCTATTCAGGCCATGGCCGAGTTGGGCATCGATATCAGCCGCCATCGCTCCAAGTCAGTGGATGATCTGGCCGGGGAGCAGTTCGACCTGGTCATCACCGTCTGCGATCAGGCCCAGGAGCAGTGCCCCATCTTTGCCGGAGAAACCGAGGCCAGACACGTCGGCTTCCCGGATCCGGCCAGGGCCACTGGCAGCGAAGAGGAGATCATGGCAGTCTTTCGCCGGGTGCGGGATGAAATGCGGCAGCAACTCATCCCCCTTCTCAAGCAGAAGCTCATGTAGGAGCAGAACGATGTTGCTGGAGCACGTGGAAGACTTTGAAATCTTCCGCCCCAAGATGGACTCCACCAAGGAGACCCTGCACGCTATCGCTACTCTGCAGACGGACATCTCTCCGTCCTTCCCTTATGTGAATGCCGAATTGGGCGGCTGGGACTACGATCAGACCAACCAGGTGCTCCTGCTCAAGCTCTCCAACGGCAAATGGATCACCCTCCATCCCCAGAAAATCGCCATCCGGGGCATTCGGGACCTGGAGGAAGCCCACGCCCTGCTCACTTGGATTCGGGCTCAGATCAATGACATTTACAAGCGGCGGGAAACCATCAGCCCCCGCTATGTGAGCCAGGCCGGACTGAAGATCATGGAGATTTTAAAGCTGCTGCCCATGACCAATTGCAAGGTCTGCGGCTATGCTACCTGCATGGCCTATGCTGCGGCCTTGCGGGAAGGGGAAATCAGTCCGGAGGATTGCCCTGCGCTAGGGGAAGAAAAATACCGGGAGAAATGGCAAAAGCTTCAGGCCTACCTGGAAAGTTTTGGCTGGCGAACTCTGGACGCAGAATAGCGGATAATTGAATTCACTCCATACCGGTGGAGGTCACTGGTTCAAATCCAGTACCGCCTACCATGAAAATCAAGGGGTTACGGTGTAGGTCCGTAACCCTTTTTTTTGCCCCCACCGGTAGTGCGGCCTAAAAGGCGTAGGTCGCCATCAGCATGGGGGTGAATTTCTTGACATTATTTTTCCCCATAATGTCCAAAGCAGCCCCGGCCTCCAGGGTAAATCTTTCCGTGGCCAGAAATTCAATCCCCGGCATGAGGCCCAATAAAGTCTCCGGGGTTTGGTACCCCTGGCTCGCCTGGAAGGGCAGCAGATTCTGCCAGGTCCAGGAGCTGTACATCTCCAATAGGAGGACAAATTTACTGTTGAGAGGATACTCCGCCGCCAGGTTAAAGGTAAGGTATTCCCGGGAACGCACCGGTTGCGGTGAGGCTAAGGTGGTCATCCTATACAAGTTGATCGGGCTGTTGATCCACACAGTGCTGTATAGCAGGAAGGGCTGCGCCCATTTATAGAGGTTGACGCCGGTGGATAAGGTTAACGCCCCGGTGCCGATGGCGTCCACCCCCATAAATCTGGGATTAAGATGAGAGGCATGCCCGGTCGGGATAGTGCCAAAGCCGGCCACGGCGCTCACCGCAGGCCGAACTTCGCCTTCCGGATATAAGAGGTACTTGCCCATCAGGGTCAGGTCGCCAATGCCGGCGTAACTGGCGGAAGTTCTGCCATTGACGGCAATACTTTGATCCGCCTGGGTGACCCAGTAATTGAGGAAGGGCACGATAAGGTACACCTCCATGTTCCTGGCTAGGCCATAGGTAACTTTCACCGGCATGAAAAAAGTATAAAAATTCCCGTGGATGCTGATCGTCCGCCAGTTTTGGTTGAAGGTCCCGGGATAGAGTGACAGGGCCCACATGGTCGCCACGTTGACGTGGCCTGGGTTAATAGGAATTGTAGAATCCGTCATGATGCAGCCGGCGGTGGTGGGGGCGGAATTTTTCTTCTCCGCGGATGGTTTTTGACCCTCTTCGGCCGAGGCCTGAGCCAGCGCCTTCAACACCGGGAACAAAGTCAACACCCCCAGCCAGCAGCTCAGCACCAGCCAGAACACAATTCTCCTCGGGCTTGACTCCCTAATCGGCAAGCAAGCCATTAACCTCCGCCCTTTTTTAACCTCCATTGCCATCTCAGGCGGTTTCTTCTCCCAAAACATCAAAGACCCAGCTCAAGGCCGCGGAGGTGTTGGGAAAACCGATGGTGCTGGTGAGCAGGATCACTGCGTGATAAATCTCCTCACTAGTGGCGCCCGCCTTCAAGGCCCGCCGGGTATGGCTATGCACCGACCCTTCCGAATGAATGGCTGCAGCGGCGGCCAATTGGATCAGGTGCGAGGTCTTGGCTTCCAGCGGCCCGGCCTGTCGCACCGTCTCCCCCAGGTGCTCCAGGGCGGTGATGAATTTGCCGTGATTTTCCTTGATATACGAATACCAGCCTGGATAGGTCTCTTCTGACATGGCCGGACCCTCCTCAGTTTTTGGTTACCGGTTAAAAAACGGGCAATACCAGCGAATTGGACTGGTCATATGCTAAGTACTTAATCGGCGGATGCCACTCTGCCCTCTCCTCAGAGTCACTCAAAACTGCTCACTGTTCACTGCCAACGGCTCACTACCATTTGACAAGTCCCGGCCTTTTGGGATAATTTTACACTTTGGAAATATCCCTTTCGTTTGTTTGAAGGAGACCTGCATGGCCATTGAAGAATTCCCCCGCATGAAACGCCTGCCGCCTTATGTGTTCGCCACGGTCAACGCCCTGAAAATGGAAGCCCGGCGCCGGGGCGAGGACATCATCGATTTGGGCATGGGCAATCCCGACCTGCCCACCCCGCCGCACATCGTCGCCAAACTCGTTGAAGCCGCCGGCAAAGGGGTTAACCACCGGTATTCGGCGTCCCGGGGGATCACCAAACTCAGGATGGCCATCTCCAGTTGGTACAAGCGCCGCTTTGACGTGGATATCGATCCTGAGACCGAAGCCATCGCCACCATCGGCGCCAAGGAGGGCCTCTCGCACCTGGTATTGGCCACGGTGGAGGCCGGGGACGTGGTGTTGGTGCCCAACCCGACTTATCCCATCCATTCGGCTTCAGTAGTCATTTCCGGGGGGCAACTGGTTTCCATTCCCCTGAGCCCCGACCGTGATTTTTTCGAAGACCTGCACAACATCACGGAATTGATCCGGCCGCGGCCCAAGATGCTGATCATCTCCTTCCCCCATAACCCCACCACCCGGTGTGTGGACCTGGACTTTTTCAAGAAGATCGTGGACTACGCCAACAAGTACGGCGTCTATATCATCCACGATTTCGCTTACGCCGACCTGGTCTTCGACGGCTACGTGGCCCCCAGCTTCCTGCAGGTGCCCGGAGCCAAAGAGGTGGGGGTGGAGCTTTTTTCACTCTCCAAGAGCTATAATATGCCGGGCTGGCGCATGGGTTTTGTCGTAGGCAACCAGCGCCTGGTCCACGCCTTGACCCGCATCAAGAGCTATCTGGATTACGGCGTCTTCCAGCCCATCCAGATCGCCTCGATTATCGCCCTGAATGGCCCCTACGACTGCGTCGAGCAGACCGTGGCGGTCTACAGGGAGCGGCGGGACGCCCTCTGCCGGGGCCTGCACAATATCGGCTGGCGGGTGGAGCCGCCCAAGGGCACCATGTTCGTCTGGGCCAGGATACCCAGGAAATTCCGCCACCTGGGCTCGGTGGAGTTTTCCATGCTGATGATCCGGGAGGCCAAGGCGGCGGTAGCCCCGGGCTTGGGCTTCGGCGAGTGGGGGGACGAATACGTGCGCTTCGCCCTGGTGGAGAACGTCCACCGCACCAACCAGGCCATCCGGGGTTTCCGGCAGGTGCTGCGCAAAAGCCCGGAGGAATTGGGCGTGGCGGTCGCGGCGAAGTAAAATGCCGCGCCGGCAACCTCGCTGGTGCCTGAACCGCCGTGGCGGCGGTTCTACACCTGCACAGGCTGGAAAGCCTGTGCTACCATTTTTGGGGTCCCGATGAAAACCATTAAAATCGGACTGGCGGGGTTCGGCACCGTGGGTATCGGCGTGGTACGCCTGCTCACCGAGCAGCGGGAAATGCTCTCCCGGCGCCTGGGAACGGAACTGGTGCTGGCCAGGGTGGCGGACCTGGACCTGGAGCGCCCCCGGCCGGTGGCCGTGCCCCAAGAACTGCTTACCACCCGAACTCAGGACATCCTGGACGACCCCGAAATCGATATCGTAGTGGAACTCATCGGCGGCCTGACCGCGGCCCGGGACTTCACCCTGGCCGCCATCGAACGGGGCAAGCACGTGGTTACCGCCAACAAGGCCCTGCTGGCCCACCACGGCAACGATATTTTGGCCGCCGCGGCGGCTAAAGGGGTGGAGGTCGCCTTTGAAGCCTCGGTCTGCGGCGGCATCCCCATCATCCTGGCTCTGCGCCAGGGCCTGGTTGCCAATCATATCCAGGAACTCTTCGGCATCCTGAACGGCACCTGCAACTATATCCTGACGCAAATGTCAAATCAGGGCCTGGCCTATGCCCAGGCCCTGGCCGAGGCCCAGGAGGCCGGGTTTGCCGAGGCCGACCCCACCCTGGACGTGGAGGGCATCGACACGGCCCACAAGCTCACTATCCTCATGAGCCTGGCCTACGGTGCCCGCCTCGACCTGGAGGCCGTCTCGGTGGAAGGCATCAGCCGCCTCGATCCCCTGGACCTGCAGTTCGCCCGGGAATTCGGCTACCGCCTGAAACTGTTGGCCATCACCCGGGATGACGGCCACCGGGTGGAGGCCCGAGTGCATCCCACCCTGATTCCGAAGGACCATATGCTGGCCCAGGTCAGCGGGGCCATGAACGCAGTTTATCTAACCGGCGACGCCGCCGGGCCCATTTTGCTGTACGGCCAGGGGGCCGGGATGATGCCCACCGCCAGCGCCGTGGTCAG
>JAMCQY010000402.1 GCA_023381945.1 Deltaproteobacteria bacterium | reverse complement strand
GCAGGGTGGTGACGCAAGCTATAATTATCTTCTTCATCTTGGACACCTCAATTGGTTGATTTTTATCTCTGCATATTTAGATGCGAGCAAGGCAGATTTTATTAATGCCATATCCCGATTAATTTTTCAGGGTCAGCCGGCCTGAGATTCCTGATCGCAAAATTGATGTGATTCTAAGTGGTTCAGGTTTCATGTCCCATCGGTCCAAAGACGGGCGGAGATGATAATTGGCCGGGTTCTTTGACGGAAGAAGCATGAGGGGCGCGGTTCAATATATCGCGGACACTGGCAACGCAGGCTGCTGGCTTTCCCGGGGCGGCAGCGAATCCTGCTCCTTTAATTTCGGAAATTGACAAAAGCTCCGGTTAATTATTTAATGAACCCAATTTTTTTAAGGGTTCCGGCATGGAGGCCAAGGTCAAAGGGAAATTGGAAAAACCGCATTACCACGGCCACCGCGCCCGCCTCCGGCAGCGCTTTCTCCAGGGCGGAGCCGGTACTTTGCAGGACTATGAACTTCTGGAATTGCTGCTCACCTTCGCCATTCCCTACTCCGACGTCAAACCCCTGGCCAAGAGCCTGATTCAACATTTCGGCTCATTCACCCGGGTTTTTGACGCCACCCCGGAAGCCCTGGCGGAAGTCCCCGGCATTCGGGAATACTCCGCGGTGCTCATCCGCCTGGTGAAGGCCTGCGCCGAATATTATTTGAAGGAAGGGGTGCTGGACCGGCAAAAACTATCCTCCCTGAGCGACCTGGTGAACTACTGCCGCACCAGCATGGGGGGCCTGGCCGATGAGCAGTTCCGGGTCATCTTCCTCAACAGCCAGAACGAAATCATCAGTGAGGAGATCGTCCAGGAGGGCACCGTCAATCAGACGGTGGTCTACCCCCGCAAGGTCCTGGAACTGGCCCTGAAACACAAGGCCACGGGCCTGATCCTGGTGCACAACCACCCCAGCGGCAATCTGAAGGCCTCTGCTGCCGATATTGACTTGACCCGCGCCATCGTCAAAGCCAGCCAGGCCCTCAACCTCACCGTCCATGATCATCTGATCATCAGCCGGCACGGGTATTTTAGTTTTGCGGAGCAGGGGTTGTTGTGAGTTGCGGGTTGTGAGTTGTGAGTCTTTTTTGAGCAGACCCTGACTGTAGTGATTTCAGACGGAAAAATATTTCCAGGTACATAATCTGATGATGGTTCACAATACGCAAATCCACTGCACAGGCTGGAAGCCTGCGCTACCAGCACGTAGCAAGTAGGGCGGGAAAGCGCAGCGCATCCCGCCTTTAGTCAGAATTTAAACCAGGTGCCGAAGGCGGCAGACGTTCAATCTCGTCCCCAAGCTCCTGCTTGGGGATGCATTTGGGCGCCAAGCTCAGCTTGGCTAACTTGGATGATGCCAATGATTGCCGGGTCTATTGCAAAGCAGAGCTTTGCAAGAAAAAAATGGTTCCCAAGCTGGAGCTTGGGAACCAGCCAAAAAATCATTTCAGTATGCATCCCGAAATAATTAAAAAGCTTTCCGCCATCGTCGGCCTCAGCCACCTCCTCACCTCCCTCGAGGACTGCTGGACCTATGCCTACGATGCCACTGACCAGGCGCACGCCCCGGAGGCGGTGGTTTTTCCGGGGTCGGCGGCGGAAATCTCGCAAATCTTGAAACTTGCCAATGAGCACCGTTTCGCCGTCACTCCCCGGGGGGCCGGGACCGGCCGCAGCGGCGGCGCGGTGCCCATTGCCGGCGGGGTGGTGCTGGTCCTGACCCGGCTGAACCGCATTCTCGAAATCAATCGGGACGACCTGGTGGCGGTGGTGGAGCCCGGCGTCATCCTGGGCCGGTTGAAACGGGAGGTGGAAGCCCATGGCCTTTACTACCCGCCGGACCCGGCCAGCGCCGAGTTCTGCACCATCGGCGGCAACGTCGCCGAATGCTCCGGCGGCGCGGTGGCAGTGCAATGGGGCGTGACCCGGGACTATGTCCTGGGGCTGGAAGTGGTCCTGCCCACCGGCGAAATCGTCGAGGCGGGCACCCGCACTATGAAAGGCGTGGTGGGCTACGACCTGACCCGGCTGTTTTTGGGGTCGGAGGGGACCTTAGGGGTGATCACCCGCATCATCCTGCGGCTGGTGGCCAAACCCGCGGCCCGGCAGACCCTGGCCGCGGGCTTTGAGACCATGGGCGCCGCCGCCCAGGCCGTTTCACAAATTATCACCGCGGGGATCGCCCCCACCGCCCTGGAATTCATGGACTGGACCACCCTAAACTGCGTCCGGGGAATGCTGCCTTTTGAAATCCCTCCGGCGACCGCGGCCCTGCTGCTGGTGGCGGTGGAGGGCCATCCTCACGACGTGGAGGAACGCGCCGCGGCCATCGCCAAGTTTTGCCGGGAGCAGGGGGCAGAGCCAGTGCTTAGGGCGAAAACCGCGGCCGAAGCGGACGACCTCTGGAAGGCCCGCAAGGTCGTCTCTCCGGCCCTGCTGAAGGTCAGACCCAACAAGGTGAGCGAGGACGTGGTGGTGCCGCTGGGCGCGATTCCGGCGCTGATTGACGGCCTGCAAAGAATCTCGCAGCGCCGGGGCCTGCTCATCCCCTGCTACGGCCACGCCGGGGACGGCAATATTCACGTCAACGTCCTTTACGACCGGAAGATCGAGACCGAACAGGAGGCGGTGCAGCCCACGGTGGTGGAGATTTTCACCCTGACGCGGCAATTGCAGGGCACACTAAGCGGAGAGCACGGCATCGGCCTCACTAAGGCCCCGTACCTCGGCATGGAGCTAAGCGGGACGGCCATCGCCTTGCAAAAGCGGCTCAAATTCGCCTTTGATCCCAATAATGTCATGAATCCCGGCAAAATCTTCCCGGAGGCCGCCGATGCAGGCCATTGATTTACGCTGGGTGGCCCGCACCCTGCTGACCATCTTGCCGCGCCTGCTGCTGGCCCTGGTGATTATTATCTGGACTTACTACTGCGTGGACTATTTCGTCAGGTTCGGTTACCGGTTGGGCTCGGGCCTGAAGCTCATCAACGATAAACCGCTGGGAGGAGATTTTTGCTATTATTGGATGGCCTCAAAAATGGCCCTGGCCGGAAATCCGGCCGCCGTCTATGATCCGGCCCGGCTGCAGGCGGCGCTGGCGGATTTCTTCGGGATGCCGGTGCCGCTGCACTTTTTCTATCCACCCAATTTCTTACTGGCGGTGCTGCCTTTCGCTCTCCTGCCTTACCACCTCTCTTTGGCCGTCTGGCTGCTGAGCACCCTGGCGGTCTACATTTGGGTCATCAAGCGCACCGTCCCGCACTTTCTTGCCATTATCGCGGCAGTCATGTTTGCCGGAGCCATCGCCAACTTCGGCTATGGCCAGAATGGCTTTCTCTCTACGGCACTCCTGGGCGGCGGCCTCCTGTTGCTCGACGACTCGCCTCTGGCCGCCGGCATTCTTTTCGGCCTGCTGACCTATAAACCGCATCTTGCCGTTCTGGTTCCGGTGGCGCTGCTGGCAGAGCGGCGCTGGCAGGCCCTGGCGGCCATGGCGGTCACTGCGGCAGGGCTAATTTTGGCCAGCGGTTTGATTTTGGGTTTTGGACTATGGCAAATTTTTCTGACCAAAATCATTCCGGGATTTCTAAAATCTCTGGGAGCCGGCCACGTAATGGCGGCCGGGGCCTTCCCCTGGGCCAAGATGCCGACCCTGTTCTCGGCCATCTATGTCGCAGGCCTGGGATTTTGGCCGGCCATCATTATGCAGGGACTGGTTTCGCTCCTCGTCGCCCTGCTGGTCTGGCGGGTTTGGAGCCAGGGAGCTTCCCTGGCGGTGCGCGGGTCGATCCTGGTTTTGGCGACTCTGCTGTTCAGCCCCTACCTGGTGGATTACGACCTCTGTCTGCTGGCGCTGCCTCTGGCCTGGATCGCCTGGGACGGTTATCTCCATGGCTGTTCCACCGGAGAAAAGATAATTCTCTTGCTTAGTTGGATGTTGCCCCTGTTCTCCGAGCATATCGCCCAGGCCACCCGCCTGCCCCTGGCCCCATTATTCCTTTTGGCGCTCAGCGTCCTGTCGCTGCGCCGGCTTGCCCCGGTGGGCCTACCTACGGAAGTTTCGCAGGGATAAAGATTCCGGCCGGGAGGCTAAAAGAGAATGGGCATCGGTGCGTTAAAGAAATTTTTATTACTTGACAAAATTTTCACAATCGCATACTTTGAAAATGTCTTAACCTAAAAAACCCCGTCCAAATTTGAAGGAGGATATCACGGCATGGCCACGGTAGAATACAAGGGCAAAACTTTCACCGTTGACGAAGACGGCTTTCTGGAAAACCTGGACCAGTGGAGCCAGGAATGGGTTGACTATGTAAAAGATTCCGAGGGCATCTCCGAGCTGACCGAGGAGCATTGGAAAGTGATCAACATGCTCCAGGACTACTACAAAAAGAACGGTATCGCCCCCATGGTCCGGATTCTTTCCAAGGTGACGGGCTTCAAGCTGAAACATATCTACGAGCTGTTTCCGTCAGGACCTGGAAAAGGAGCCTGCAAAATGGCGGGATTGGCGAAACCCACCGGTTGCGTCTAAAGCCATTCCTCCTTTTTACATAAGAGGCAATAATACCAGAGCAGATTCCTACGCAGGAATCTGCTCTGCATATTAAGATATTGCTAGGGGTAAAGATTCGTTTGACTTTTGCCCGGCTTCCCGTTACATTCCCACAATACCTCTCTCCAGTAATAAAGTTAGTCACACCGGCCAGGCGAAGGCAGGTGAGTGGTGTGGCTTGAGCCTTTGAGTTTCGCCCAATTTTGAGTCAATTCCCATAAGGAGCAGGCGCATGGCTCGCCCCATGAACAAGATTCTTTTCATCGAACCCCGGTCACCCCGGGAACATATCTTCAGCCGGGTGGCTATTCCGCGCCTGGGGTCGCTGCTGCTGGGCACCATCCTGCAGAGCCAGGGCCTGGAGGTCAAGGTGGTCATCGAAGAGCTGTCCGCCCCGGATTATGCTACCTTGGATTTCGACCCGGACCTGGTCTGCCTCTCCAGCATCTCCTCTACCGCCCCCCGGGCCTATGAATTGGCGGATTTTTACCGGCAGCAGGGCAAGCCGGTGGTTCTGGGCGGAGCTCACGCCAGCTTTCTGCCCCGGGAAGGCCTCGAGCACGCCGACTATGTCATCTGCGGCGAAGGCGAAGGCGCCTTGACGGAATTGGTGGCGGCCCTGGCGAGCGGCGGCGACGTCTGCGGCATTCAGAACCTCTGCCTCCGGCAGGGGGAGACCACCATCCAAAATCCCTGGCGGCCCCTGGTGGAGGATCTGGACTCCCTGCCCATACCGGATTATACCTTGATCCATGGCTGGAATGCCCAGCATAAAAAAGGTGTGGTCTCCATCGCCACCTCCCGCGGCTGCCCCTTCAACTGCAGCTTCTGTTCGGTAATCCTCCTGTTCGGCCGCAAACACCGCGTCAACTCGGTGGACCGCGTCATGGCGGAGATTCGCCAAAATGGTCTCCAGAGCCGCCATATCTTTTTTTGCGACGACAACTTTACCGCCAACCGGCCCCGCACCAAGGAATTGTGCGAACGGATCATCGAGGAGAATCTGAAGATCGAATGGAGCGCCCAGGTGCGGGTGGAGGCGGCCAAAGACCCGGAACTCCTGGACCTGATGGCCAAGAGCGGCTGTTTTGCCGTTTTCGTGGGCCTGGAATCGATCAACCCGGCCACCCTGAAGGCCTACAACAAGTCCCAGACGGTGGAAGGCATCAAGGAGGCGGTGGTCAATTTCCACCGTCACCACATCAACGTCCACGGCATGTTCGTCTTCGGCGCCGAAGACGACCATTTTCAGGTGATCCGGGACACTGTCAAGATCTCCCGGCAATTGGACCTGGACTCCTTGCAATACCTGATACTGACACCGGTGCCGGGCACGCCGTTTTATAAGGAAATGGAGGCGCAAAACCGCATCATCTGCCGGGACTGGAGCCAGTACGATGGCCACCACACGGTGTTCCAGCCGCGCCAGTTCACGCC
The DNA here is from genome assembly GCA_023381945.1 of Deltaproteobacteria bacterium. Next base: position 820 of record JAMCQY010000402.1, on the reverse strand, counting down.
TTACGAGCTGCAGATGGAGACCAACCGGGCCATGAAGAAGTTTTACTCCTGGCCCTCGGTGCTCAAACGCCTCGTGGCCCGGGACCTGTTCTACGCCTATTTGAAGGCTTATGGCCGCATCCTCTTATGGAAGTCCAACTCCAAGAAAAACAATTACTTCCAGCAACTCAAGGAGCGGCTCTTCGTCCGGGCCCGGCAACTGCGCGGGTTCTTGCCCGGCGGCAATTACGTCCCCCGGGTCGGCATTCCGGCGGACGTCTGGAACCTGGGTCCCTGGGAGAACGGCCCGCGGGAGTTCCTGCTGCGTTTCTTGCGGCGCCTCGGGGTCGAGGTGGTGCAGGAAGGCGGCGGCGAAGCAGGCGAGGCCGGCCCCATGGCCGCGTTGAAAAGCGAGATCGCCAAACTGCAGGAAAAGGCCGACCTGGTGCTGCTGCCCGTCTGGCAAGGTCTTGGAGACGCGGCTCAAAAGATGAAGGACCTGAAGGACCTGCCCCAGGAACTGGCTCAGGAGACCATGGCGAAGCTAATGGCCCTGGAATTCAGCCCCGCCTCGTTTTATACCGCCTGCATGGAACTGGGCCTCTGCTTCCGGAAACGGCTGAAAAGGATCAGGCGCATCTACTTCAAGACCCTGGCGGAAGTGGGCGGGCAGATTTAGGAAATAATTTTCCTGAAAATCGCATACCTAGGGGCGACCCGCCGGGTCGCCCTTTTTCTCTGTTACGAAAAGTTCCTCAGGCGGCCTCGAGGGTCACCCGGAATCCTAAGTCTTTAAAACGTCTTACCAGGTATGGGACCAAGCGATTCTTGTTGAGTTTGT
>JAMCQY010000064.1 GCA_023381945.1 Deltaproteobacteria bacterium | reverse complement strand
CGGTTATTTAAACCGGATACCCCTAAAAAATAATTAGCCGGAGCTAAACTTAAATGTAGCGCCGCCGCCCCCGGCGGCGCCATAGAACCGCCGAGGGCGGCGGTTCTACATTTTAGGGGTTGAGCCTCTTGCAAAAAGCGGTTTTGTCATCCTGAGCCTATCGAAGGATCTCGTATTTCATAGCATAATTACGAGATTCTTCGGTCGCTTCGCTCCCTCAGAATGACAAGAAAGGGGAGTTTTGCAAGGGCCTCGGTTATTTAAATTTCTCACCTTGAACTACAAAAGGGGCCCAGCGGACCGCCCTTTTTATGTAGTGTATACTTTTTAAGAACCGTTAGCTTGTCGGCACTTTGGTGGGTTCGCAGAGCAAATCCTCGGAAGTGGCCAGCCGGCCGCACTTACTGCAGACATACTTGATGTCCTCCAGCTTGCCCTTGCAATAGTGCTTGGCGTGGGGGGCCTTCTCGCCGCAGAAGGCGCAGGTCATGGGGTCCGAATTGGGGTTGCACAGATGGCCCGGTTCTTCCGCCAGCGCGCCGCAAGTCTGACAAGTATAAACTTTCTTAGCCATATTCTGCCTCCAGTGGACTTTGGTATCTAAGGCAAAAAATAAGGTTTAAAAAGGTCGTGTCAATACGGCGGTTTAAAAGAATTTATCCGGCTGGGAGGATGGATAGGTTTAATTAGACGCAAATTTAATTACTTGTATTTAAAGGTGGCAAAGGACCCACCTTTTCTTGTAGGGCGGGCGTCTCGCCCGCCGCTTGTGATGGATAGACGGGCGTCTTGGCCGTTTTACTGCTCACTGCTCACTTCTCACTCTTCCAACAACATGAGGCTGGCCGCCCCGGAATCGAGCCGCGCCCGGGCTCCCAGAGGCAGGGTGTGGTTATCCGGCTGATGGCCCAGCGGCAAGCCGGCCAGCACCGGCACCCCCAGGGGCTCCAGGGCCGCGGCGCAGACTTCCAGCAGGCCTTCGGTAGAACCGCAATTGGTGAAAGCCCCGAGGATTACCCCCTTGACTCCCTCCAGCACTCCGGCCAACAGCAGATGATGGAGCATGCGGTCCAGGCGGTACAGGGCCTCGTTGTGGTCTTCCAAAAAGAGGAGATAGCCCCGCAGTTGCGGTGCAAAGGGTGTTCCCACCAGGTGACACAGGGTGGTGAGATTGCCTCCCGCCAGGAATCCTTCGGCCGCGCCGGGAAACAGGACGGTCAAATCGCGCCACGTCACTGTTCGGGGTCCGGAAGCTGTCAGATTGTCTAACAGGCTTTGCCGGGCGCCGGCAGTCAGGTCGGGTAGTTGGGCCACGTTGGGGCCGTGGAAAGTAACCAGACCCAGGCGCCGGTGCAGGTCCCAGAGAAGATTGGTAAGGTCGCTGAACCCCACCAGCCGCTTGGGAACGGCCTTGAGGCGGGCCAGGTCCAGGTGGGGCAGGAGTTTCAGGGAGCCGTAGCCCCCGCGCACCGCCAGGACCGCCTTGACCTCCGGGTCACACCAGATATCCTCGAACCTCTGGGCCAGGCGCCGGTCCGCTTCCTGCCCTAATGAACGGGTGGAAAAGACTTCTGAGCCGCATTTCACCCGAAAGCCCCACTTTTCCAATACCTTAACACCCGCCTCCCAGGCCGGACGGGCCACGCAACTGGCCGGGGCCGCCAGGGCAATGGTCTCCCCGGGCTGCACCGGCGGCGGCCAGAGGCAGGCGTTCAAAAGCGGGGCCGGCGGCGGGATTTCCGCCCCCTCCCCTCCCCCACCTTTACGGTCAGGTTGCATCCTTCTTTCTTACCATATTTTCCGGTGATCAGGCGAAAAACCGGCAACTGCCCGATGACCAATTTTATCTGTCACCATATGAGATTTTTGCTTATAATAACCTTATTCACATGATTTGATATGAACTCTGCTGACTTACAAAACTTGCGCCGGCGACTTTGGTCGCCGGCGGTCTTGACTTCCCTGACCCTGGCCCTGATCTGGGTCCTGGCAGTGATCTTCCGCCTCAGCGATCTGGCGGCCCGGGACCTGTGGACCGATGAGGCCTGGGTGGCCCTGGCGGCCCTAAAGGCCGACCCCGGAGCGGCCCTGGCTGCGGGCCATTCCACCCCACCTCTTTATATGCTGACCGTCTGGGCCGCTGCCCGTCTTCTGGGCAGCCAGGAGTGGGCCCTGCGCTCCTTATCCTTTGCCTTCGGCCTCGGCACTCTCCTCTTTTTCTGGCTGTTAGTCCGGAGGCTGGTCTCCCGCCATGCCGCTCTGCTGGCATTGGCCATGGTGGCCTTTTCCCCCATAATGGTTTACTACTCCAAAGAATTAAAGCAATATAGCGGCGACGCCTGCTTTGCAGTCCTGATGGTTTATTTGGCGGAACGCCTGCGGGAAAGTCACGGCCGCCGCGGCTGGCTGCCCCTGGCTCTGGCCGGCATAGTGGGTTTGGGCTTCTCCCATCCTCTGGTCTTCTGTTTACCGGCGGTGGGACTGATGCTATGGATTAATTTGCCTGCCGTCAGGGGCCGCCTGGCGATCCTGGGCGGCTTGTGGATGTTGTCTTTCGGGGTTTATTATTTCCTGTTCTTCCGCCACGAAATGGACCCCGAACTGGTGGCCTATTGGGCCAGAGATTATCCGGACTTCTCCGGATTATGGCCTTTTTGCCGCTGGCTGGGTAGCGCCCTATATCGTTACTTCTGGTATTTCTTCGGAGAGTGGGGGCCAATCTGGGGTCCACCCTTGTTTCTGGCCGGGGCCTACGCCATGTATAGGTCCGGCGGCAGCCGGGTCCTGGTTTATTTCAGCTTTCCCATCCTGTTAGCCTTTATAGCCGCGGCGCTGCACCGCTATCCCTTTATGGGCAATTACGGCGGCAACCGGCTGATGCTCTTCACCGCCCCGCTGCTCTATCTGCTGGTGGCCGCCGGCTTTTGCCTGGTTTTCTCCCGCCTCTGGCGAGGCCGGCTAAAATGGGTGGCCGCGGGTTTGGCTGTGGCTCTGTTTCTCTCTCTGAACCCGCTGCTCCTGCCCCGGGAAAATCTGCGGCCGCTGATGAACCGGGAGGAGATCAGTCCCCTGGTGGCCCGCTTACAGCAGGAACTTCAGCCCCAGGATTGGATCTACGTCTATCACTTTGCCAAATGGCCTTTCGGATACTATTTCCGCGGCGAGGGCCTTCGGGGCGAGCGCCTTTGCATCGGCAAATCTTGCGTAGAGACGGGTCTGAAACTGGACCCCAAGAAAAAACCCGGCAGGCTGTGGCTGATCGCCTCCCATATCCCGGATCTAAAGGATATGCGGGAGTTTGCGGCCAAGCTGTTGGGGCCGGGTTGGCGCGAGACCGCCTGTTACCAGAGCGAGGGCGCGGTGCTTTTCTGCTTTTATGCCCCCAAGGAAGAGAAGGCTGTTAACGGACCAGAGCCGCCTGTATCTGCCGCTGCAACTCTGCCAGGCGAAAAGGCTTGTAAATAATTCCTCGCACCCCCCCTTCCCGTAAGCGGGCTACTTGCCGTTCCGAGAGAAAACCGCTGGCTATCAGGACCTTTACCCCGGCATCCAGGGCGCGGAGTTTCTGAAACAGTTGGTAGCCGTCCATTCCGGGCAATTGGTAGTCCAGGAGCACCAGGTCCGTCCTCTGTTTTTGAAAGGCCTCCAGGGCCTGGGCCGCGTCACTTGCAGTCTCCACCCGGTATTCCAGATGGGTCAGCAGTTCCCGGCCCAATTCGAGAATCACCGGATCATCATCCACCAGAAGGATGGTAAGGTTGGATTTTTCCGGCACTTAAGACTCCGGTGTCTCAAAGTTCAAAGTCTGGGTGACGCCAATATATCTTCTAATCCCCTATTCTCTGCCTTTAGAACTCCCCCACCCGGATGCGCAGGTCCTTGACCTTCCCAGGGCCTAAAACCCTGGCCAGTTCTTCCAAGATGGCGACCCGCAAAAATTGCAGTTCCTGCCCCCAGAGATGATCGCGCACTTCCACCCAGAGTTCCTTGCGCCTGAGGTCCACCAGGCGGGTCTGATCCTTCAGGGCGGCGGGGATGGCGTCCTCCCAGACCTGCCGGATACGCTGGCGCAATTCCAGGGCGTCCCGGTCCCCGGGATTGAGCAAATTCTGGAGCACATCTCTGACGGCCACCGGCCGCGATAAGGCAGATCGCTTCACCATGTTCGAACCGCAGGATACCTTGTTCCTATCCCTGTTTTAACCCGTTACCCTTTACCTCATGCTTTGCAGCGCCCTTTTAAAGCCGGGGGCGGCGCGCTCGATCACCGTCTCGGGGACGCAGAAGGCCAAACGAAAGTGGCCCGCCCGCCCAAAACCCCGGCCCGGCACCGCCAGGATGTTCTTTTCCTTCAGGCGGGCTACAAAAGCCAGGTCGTCCCCCCCGGGCGCCTTGGGGAAGAGATAGAAGGCGCCTTTGGGCTTAAAAAATTCATAACCGGCCTCCGCCAGAACCTGACAAAAAAAATCCCGGCGCCGGACGTAAGGGGAGATATCAATGCTGACTTCGGTTAGACCGGCCACCACCCGCTGCATCAAGGCCGGGGCGTTGACGAAGCCCAGGATGCGGTTAGCCAGGACCAGGCCGCCCGCCAACTCCCGGCGCCCCCCGGCTCGGGGGCTCACTGCGGCATAACCCAGGCGCTCCCCGGGGATGGAGAGATCTTTGGAAAACGAAGTCGCCAGCAGGGTATTCGGATAGACCGCGAAGATGCTGGGGACCGAGAGATGGTCATAGACGATGCGGCGGTAGGGCTCATCCGCCACCAGGTATACCGGTCTGCCTAGGCGGGCCGAATGCTCCGCCAGCAGATCCCCCAACGACGTCAGGATATCGGCATCATAGACCTGGCCGGTGGGATTGTTGGGCGAATTGATGATCACTGCCCGGGTCCTGGGGCCCAGGACTGCGGCCAGGCTACTTAGGTCGATCTGAAAATTTTCGTCGGTTTCCGCCACTTTCGCAATGCCGCCGTGATTGTCGACATAGGTCAGATATTCTACGAAATAGGGGGCCAGCACCACCACTTCGTCCCCGGGGTCGAGGATGGCCTTGAAGATAATATTGAGAGCCCCGGCGGCGCCGACGGTGAGGATCAGGTCGTCGGCCGTGAAGTCCAACCGATGGACCAGGCTCAGGTGCTTCGCCAGGGCCTGGCGGGTTTCCGGCAAACCAGCATTGGCCATATAGCCGTGCAGTCCGGGCCGGGGATCACGGGCCGCGGCCAACAGCGCTTCTTTAAATTGCCGGGGGGGCTCCAGATCGGGATTGCCCAAGGTAAAATCGCAGACCATCGAAGGCCCCAACTTTGCCTTCAGTTCCCGGCCCTCTTCGAACATCCGCCGGATCCAGGAGGACCCTTCCATGGCCGCTTTAATGCGAGACGAAAGGCTCATAGCAGAACTGCCTGTTTTCCCTTTTCGGCTTTCGCCAATGTTTAAACTTCCGACAATCCGAGTCGAATTGTTAGAGCATTATATGCTGCAATACCTTCATAATCCATTCCAAAAGCACTAGTTCCCGCCATTCCCGCAATTACATCCGCCTGACTGCACACTGTCCGATTGCCGCCATTGCCTTTTCTCCCCCTTGGAACACGATAGTTTTCTTTGAGAAAAGACAAAAAAAATTAAGGTCAAATCTGATTTATGCCGATGGATAAGGTGAGTTCGAGGACCATCGAAAGGGCAAACTCACCCGAAAGGGAAGGACGCAAAACCTCCGGTCTAAAACCTTTAGGTCATGACAGCGGGGTTGTCGAAGTGGTGCTTGGCAGGGTGCCACCTTCTGCCGGCCAACCCTTAGAGGGATGACTAAGAAAGGAGGTGGATATCAAAATTATCCGGGATGAACTCTGGCGGAGGGCTGGATGGACAACATCATAAGCAAGTTGATGAATTTGTGGGCGGATGACGAAGGAGCCAGTGCGGTAGAATATGGCCTGCTTGTCGCCGGCATCGCCGTGGCAGTTATGGCTGCCATCTATGCCATCGGCACCAGCCTCAGCGGCAAATTCACTTCAGTCAACACCCGCTTAGGCAGTTAGGGTGACATAAATCAGCAGCCATGGTTTTAGGCAAGCGCTCCCGAGGGAAGGAGGCAAAAAAAATGAAGATCATGATGAAACGTATTGCAGATTTTATCCGGGAAGAGGATGGTGCCAGCGCCGTAGAGTATGGCCTGCTCGTGGCGGGCATCGCCGTGGCAGTCATGACGGCTATCTATGCCATCGGCACCAGCCTAAGCGCTAAGTTTACCTCGGTCCAGACTCAGTTAGCCAGTTAACCAGGGAAGCAGGTGACGGGGGAGGCCAGGGATGAGGCAGACATCTCGCAAATATCCCCGTCCTCCCCTGTGGCTCTACGCGGGCCGAATTGCGAAACACTCCAAGGCCAGGATCGTCTGGAGGTTGCCTTGGTTAAGCACAGCAAAGGGACTCGGAAAGGTTCGGGGCCAAAGCCGCAGCCTCGGGATAAGAGAAATAAAGGGAAGCCAACAAGGGGCGGCGACCGTGGAATTTGCCTTGGTTCTCCCGTTATTCCTGGTGCTCATTTTTGGGGTGATTGATTTCGGTCTGGCCATGTATTCCAAGGGCCTGATCACGAACGCCAGCCAGGAGGGCGCCAGATTCGGGGCGATTTATCGCCTCGATCCTCTGATGGTGGACGACATTCGGACCCATGTTCAGGCCTATCTGCAAGCTGCGGGGTTCACCGATCCGGTGACGGTAACCATCACCGGAGCCGGAGGACCATCCGGCTCGCCTCTGAGCGTCCGGGTGGATTATACATATCACTGGCTAACACTGCCCGGCTTGTTATCCGGATGGCCGGGAGATCTCATGCTATCCGCGGAAACGGTCAGGCGGCTGGAGTAAATGAAACTGGGCCCGCATCCTCAGGTGGCGGGATAGGGCTATTCATCTCCTTCGGTCTCAGACTGGCGCCTTGATACGCCGGGTAGCCCGTTACCCGAATTTATGGAAGAACTCCATGAGCCGATTACCACCGTGGATCTGGCTGCTATTGGCTGCGCTATCCGGCATTACCGCCAGCTTCGTCTGGTTCATGCACCAAGGCGGCCAACCGGCGCGCCTCGAACCCCAAACCAGGACGGTTTTGACAGCTAAACGGGATATCGCTCCGGCAACCCTGCTGAGCGCTGAAATGATGGCAACCACCGATTGGAACCGAGGAAACCTGCCCAAAGGCGCCTTCACCAGCGTCGCGGAAATAGAAGGACGCGTCACCGCCTTACCCATGGTGGAAGGGGATCTGCTCCTGGAGAAGAAACTCGCCCCCAAGGGTACGGTTCCGGGACTCACCGCCCTGCTGTCCGCCAATAAGCGAGCTATGACCGTCAAAGTGGATGAAGCCTCGGGAGTGGCGGGGTTCGTGGCCCCAGAAAATCGGGTGGATGTCCTGGTAACTGTTGATAAGGGCGATTACAACAAAGATCCGTTATCCCGGGTCATGCTGCAAAATATTCGGGTTCTGGGTACCGGCCAACGGATCGAAACCCGCCCCGGGGATAAGCCCCAGATAGTGCCCACGGTGACTCTGGAGGTATCTCCAGCGGAAGGTGAGCGCTTGGCCCTGGCCGCCCAAACGGGCCGCATCTCTCTGGTGTTGAGGAGGCAGGATGACGGTCGAGTGGTCCTCACCCAGGGGGCCAGCGCCGTCAGTCTGTTCGGTCCGGCCGAAAATAGTTCACCGCCCGTGGCTGAGCCGAATCCAGTCGCGCCCGCCCCTACTAAACGGATGAGCGAAATCATTAGAGGACTGCAGCGGGAGCCGGTGAATTTTTGATGGCACCCTATAGTATTTAGCAGAGTGACGGCCATGGCCTTGCATTTCAAAATTTTTTACCATTCCCGGAAGAACGGCGACCACCTCCGCCAGGTGATCGATGCTTCCGGCTCGGGTCAGATGGTGGAGGCCGATGATTTGTCCCATCTGCCGACGACCAGCAGGAATGGCACCGATGTCTTTTTGCTGGAATACCAGGAAAATAATCCCAAACTCGACCAATGGATCGAAGACACCGCCGCCGACCCCAATAATCCCGCGGTGTTTCTGGTCTTCCCGGAAATCTCCACTCTCCATCTTTGGAAGGCCCTCCATTTGGGCGTGAAAGAATGTTTTACCCTGCCTGTCCAGCCGCAAGAGTTTCAGGAGGCAGTAAGCCGGCTGCTGGTCCGCAATACCATCAAAGCGCCGCAGCGGGACTCTTCCAACGATAAAATGATTGCCTTTCTAGGGTGCAAAGGGGGGATCGGCGCCACTTTCCTGGCCAGCAACCTGGCCTATCTCCTGTCCCGGGAATACCGGGGCCAGGCCTTGCTGGTGGACCTGGATATGCAATATGCCCAAATGGTTCATTTCTTCGATGTCAAAACCAGGCATTCCCTCAGCGAGGCCGTCGTCCATCTCGAGGAGCTTGATCAATCCTTTCTGCAAAACTTGCTATATCCCTACAACAAATTTCTTTCCCTACTGCCCGCTCCAGCCCGGCTGGAAGAGGCCGAGACCGTCACTCCGGATAATTTGGGAAAGATCCTGTCATATTTAAAAAATATGCCAACTTTCCGTTGGATTCTGTTGGACGTTGGTCACCACATCGACGAGATCACCCTGAAGGCCCTGGAACATTCGGATCACCTGGTGATGGTGACTAATCCCTCCATCCCGGCCCTGGCCAATACCAGAAAGTGGTTGGACCTGCTGCAGCTTTTAGAGTTAAAGATTCCCTTGGAAATTTGGCTGAACGCCTGGAACAAAAATGCCGATCTCACCCTGGCTGAAGCGGCTAATTATCTGGGAATGGAAGTGCGCGGCGCCATACCGTTCGATGCGGAAGCAGTCGTCCGAAGCATCAATGATGGGCATCCGCTGGCAGAAACTGCCCCCCGCCATCCGGTGTGCCAAGCACTGCGATCTTTAGGCGTCGGAATCGCGGGTCTGGAGGCAGCCGCAGAGGCTCCCTCCTCAGGCTGGAGTTGGCTGAAACGCCTGGGAGGAAGGTCCTAGCCATGAGCCTCTTATCACGCTTGAAAGAGAAAGGTCGGCTCCCTGAAGCGGAACAATTACCGCTCGCGCCGCCCGCTCCCCGGGTTGAGGCCCTCCCTGATCTGAAGGATCTAAAAAAAGAGATTGCCTTCAATGAATTGAAATCCCAGATTCACGCCCGGATCATCCATCTTCTGGACTTGACCCGCCTGGCGGAGACCCCTGAAAATAGCCTCATGGAAGACTTGCGCCGGGGCATCGAGATGATCCTGGCGGAAGAAAAGCTGGCCCTGACCCTTCCGGATAAAGATCGGTTATGCAAAGAAATCCGCAATGAGTTACTGGGATTCGGCCCCTTGGAACCTCTGCTCGCCGACCCCAGTATTTCGGACATCCTGGTGAACCGGTTCGATCAAGTCTTCATCGAGCGCCGGGGGAAGCTGGAACGTTCGACCGTGCGGTTCATCGATAACTCCCATTTGCTGAAGATCATCGAGAAGATCGCCACCGGGGTGGGCAGGCGCGTCGATGAGTCCTCTCCCATGGTGGACGCCCGACTGCCGGACGGCTCCCGGGTCAACGCCATCATCGCACCCTTGGCCCTGGATGGTCCATCTCTCTCCATCCGGAAATTCTCTAAAATTCCCATTAAAGTCGAGGATTTGATTAATTTCGGCAGCATTACCGCTGACATCGCCCAAGTTCTGGCCGCCATGGTCAAGGCTCGGCTCAATATCCTGATTTCCGGAGGGACAGGTTCAGGCAAGACCGTGTTCCTTAACGTCCTTTCCAGCTTCATTCCCAATGACGAACGCATCATCACCATAGAAGACTCGGCCGAACTTCAGTTGCAGCAGGAACATGTGGTACGCCTGGAAACCCGACCTGCCAACCTGGAGGGTTTCGGCGAGGTCACCCAGCGCGACTTGGTCAAAAATGCCTTAAGGATGCGGCCGGAACGCATTATTCTGGGAGAGGTCAGGTCCGGCGAAGCCTTGGACATGCTTCAGGCCATGAATACCGGTCATGACGGTTCTCTGGCAACTATCCATGCCAACTCTCCCCGGGATGCCCTGGCCCGCCTGGAAACCATGGTGTCCATGGCCGGCCTCAACATCCCCGATAAAGCCATCCGGCATCAGATAGCTTCGGCCATCCATGTCATCATCCAGTTGGCCCGACTTAGCGATGGCAGCCGTAAGATGATGAACCTGTACGAGATTGTTGGTATGGAAGGGGAAATGATCACCGTGCAAGAGATCTTCTGCTTCGAATTGATGGGGGTCACCGAAGACCGCAAGGTCAAAGGCAGATTCGTCACCCGGGGGATTCGACCCAAGTTCATGAAGCGCCTGGACGCTTTGGGCATTCAGTTGCCGGCCCAAATATTTCAGGAGACCGGTGTAGATTGAGGTTCGGTGATTCATAAGCCTCGGGTTTGTCCTCAAGCCCATGATGTTGCGAGACGGGAATATTGACTACCTTTCTGGCCATCTGCATTTTCTTTATGGTCTTCTGTTTGGCCTCCGGCATTCTGCTGTTGGCCACCGATGGTCAGGCACGCTATCAGCGCCGCCTGAAAAAGCGTTTAAACGGCCTCCAGGCCTTGGAGGTCAATAATCACACGGATTCACTGCTCCAAAGTACTGTCAGCCGGTTTCCCCGCCTCCTGAAGGGACGTCTGCTGACGAACCTGGAACTCTCTCTGGTGCAGGCCGGGACCCATTGCCGGATAGAGGTCTTCCTAGGGGTCGTCGTTCTTTCAGCCGCGGCATTTCTGTGCCTCGGCCTGCTGAAATGGGGACTCATAGGCGCCTTGGCGGGTGGCAGCCTGGGAATCTGGCTTCCCTTCAAATTCTTAGCCTTCATGAAACGCCGCCGCTTTGGGAAATTTGAAAAACAGCTCCCCGAAGCCCTTGAGTTGCTGGGCCGAGGTCTGAAGGCCGGCCACGCCTTTACCTCCGGTTTGCAATTAGTAGCTAATGAAATGGACTCGCCCATCGGCCCGGAATTTTTCAAGACCTATAAGGAGCATAATCACGGATTAGACCTTAATGACGCCCTATTAAATCTTTGCCGCCGCGTCGACCTGCAAGACTTGAGATTTTTCACTACTGCCGTGATGATTCAACGGGAGACCGGCGGTAACCTGGCAGAAATCTTAGAAAAGATCGCCACTCTTATCCGAGAGCGCTTTAAGTTGCATAACCAGGTAAAAGCATTGACTGCGGAAGGCCGGCTATCCGGGCTGGTCCTTTCCTTATTGCCTCCAGCAACTGCCCTGGCCCTGTTTATTATGAATTCTAATTATATCATGCTGTTGTGGCATACCCCCAAGGGACGGGCTATGGCCATGATTGCTCTGGCCTTTCAGGCATTAGGGCTTTTTAGCATCGCCCGGATCGTCAAGATCAAGGTTTGAGGAAATCTCATGTCTTATTATCCGCTCATATTAGGCTTAACCCTGACTATGACAGTAGTATGCCTGATCCTTTATTTCTTCCCAAAGCCCTCCCGTATGCATGAGCGGCTCCAGTCCCATCTCAGATCTCCTGTCAAGTCGGAAGGGGTTCTGGTTCCTTCCGTTGAATCCGCCCGGCTCTTGCCGTCCAAACTAGTGAAAAAAGCAGAGGAAAAAATTGGGTTGGGCAAAGACAGTTCCAAGGCCCAGGATATCAAAAAGGCCTTGGTTCAGGCAGGCTTCCGCGGCGAGCGCGCCATCGCCGTGTTCATGGGGCTCAAAATAGGATTGGCGTTGGCCCTGCCCATCCTGGCCCTGCCCTTTTTAACTGGGCGCCGCCCCAACTTCATCTTCTTGATCGGCGCCCTTTACCTGTTGCTCCTGGCCGGCTACGTGCTTCCTTCACTGGGTCTGGATAAGCTGACGGCCCGCCGCAAGAACCAAATCAGAGAGACCCTCCCTGACGCCCTGGATCTGCTGGTAGTTTGCGTGGAGGCCGGCCAGGGGCTTAACGCCGCCATCAAACGCGTCGGGGATGACCTGCTGTTAACCAACCCCATCCTCTCCCAGGAAATGCTCCAGGTCAATCTGGAGATCAGCGCCGGCGTGGAACGGGAGCAGGCCTTGCGCAACCTGGGGGAGCGCACCGGGGTGGATGAAGTAATCTCGTTGTGCAACATCCTGATTCAAAGCGATCGTTTCGGCACCAGCGTGGCCAACACCCTGAAGGTCCAGTCAGACAGCTTGCGCACCACCCGACGTTTGAAACTGGAAGAACTGGCCGCCAAGACCCCGGTTAAGCTGGTCTTTCCCCTCCTTCTGTTTATTTTTCCGGCCATCATGGTGGTCATCCTGGGGCCGGCCGCGATCCGCATCTCTGAAACCTTGCTGAAATAGCCGGCTCGCTGCCGCTGAAGGGGGTTGCCCCGAGATAGGATATTTGGAACAAGCGAGATTTTTAGTTTGGGAAGGGGCAGAATTTGGGGGGCAAAGCACGTCCAGCAAGTTATTTACATTATCGGCGCGAGCTTGCCATTCTGGGTTTAAGGAAGGGTGAGCACATTGCCCGTCTCATATAAGAATGGCTTGAAGATGCGGGCGTTCTAAGGCAGATCAACCACTGGAAGCACTCGTGGACCTGGGGTCAGGATCTCAGCCCTCTGAGCCGTGTATCTTCCAGGTTAAAAAAATTTAGTGGCTTGCCAAAAATTCAACGATTGTCCCGGTGTCCTGACCCGGGCCGAATACCTCCAGAACTCCGTGGTCCAGCAGCTTCTGTCTATCCGCCGAGGGCACAATGCCGCCGACAATGACCTTGATATCCTCAGCCTGCTGGCCGGCGAGTAACTCGATAATCTGGGGCACGGTCACCAGGTGGTTGCCCGAAAGGCTGCTGATGCCGATATAATCCACGGCTTCCTGCACCGCAGTGGCCACCACCGCGGCCGGAGTCAGGTTGCGCCCCAAAACGACTTCAAAGCCGGCATCGCACAGAGCTTTGGCCACGATGATCGCTCCCCGCCAGTGGGCATCCATGCCAACCTTGGCAATCAATATCCGTTTCCTGGTTTTCATCATCTGAATCTCCTTGTCGCCGCCGGCACGCCTCAAAAAGACAGGGGCGGGTCCCAGACCCCCCATTCCTGCCTGAAGATGTCGGTGATCTCCCCTTCCGTGGCAGAGGCCTTGACCGCCCGGATCACGGCAGGCATGAGGTTTTCCAACCGGCGGCAGGCCAGGCGGACGTCTTCTAGAGCCAGTTGCACCGCGGCGTCATCCCGGCGGCCTCGAAGTTCTTGTAGCTTGGACCTCTGTATCGGTGCGGTTTCCGGACTGCAAAAGATCTCCACGGATTGCTCGTCCGTCGCCTTGAAACAGTTGACTCCCACCACCAGCATCTCTTTGGTTTCGATCGCCCGTTGATAGGCGATGGCCGAATCGGCAATTTCCCGGTGGACCCAGCCGCTGGCCACCGCGGCCACGATGCCTCCCTGTTTTTCTATCTTGCCGAGGTAATCTTCCACCCGCTGTTCCATTTCATTGGTGAGGCTTTCGACGAAATAAGACCCCCCCAAAGGATCGACAGTGGAGGTGACATTGGTCTCGTGCTGCAAGATCTGCTGCGTTCTCAGGGCAATCAGCGCCGAGGCCTCGGTGGGGGTGCAGAGGGCCTCGTCATAGCCGTCGATATGCACCGATTGGGCCCCGCCGAGGACCGCGGCCAGGCCATGGTAGGCGGCCCGGGCGATATTATTCAAGGGTTGCTGGGCCGTGAGGGCCGAACCCGCGGTCTGGACATGGAAGCGGAACTTTTTGGCTTTAGGCCCCTGCGCCTGAAACCGGTCAGTCATGATCCGGCACCAGAGTCTTCTGGCGGCGCGGTATTTGGCAATCTCCTCGAAAAAATCATTATGGGCGTTAAGGAAAAAGGAGAGGCGAGGGGCAAATTCCTCCACCGCAAGGCCTCGCCGCAACATCTCCTCCACGCAGGCGATCCCGTGTGCCAGGCAAAGTCCCAACTCCTGTATGGCATTGGCGCCCGCTTCGCGGTAATTGTAGCCGGCAATGCTGATGGGGTTCCAGCGGGGCACCTGTTTCACACAGTATTCAATCACGTCGCAGCTCAATTTGAAGGAGTACTGCGGCGGCAAGGTATTGAGGCCGATGGTGACCGCGGTTTCCAACAGGAAATCATTCTGCGTGGTGCCCTGAAGCGCCTCGAAAGGAATCCCCCGTTGTTCGGCCAGAGCCAGATACATGGCGAACACGGGGACGGTCCCCACCGGCTGGCAGGTGACCAGGGAAACGCTGGTTTGATCCAGGGGGATGCCCTCGAACAGCAGGCGCAGGTCTGCGAGACTGTCAACCGCGACCCCGCCCCGCCCGACGTCGGCCTCCGCTTCCGCGTGATCGGAATCAAAGCCCCGCAGGGTGGGGTAATCAAAAACGCTGTTAATGCCGGTGGCTCCGTGGGACAATAGGAGCTTATAGCGCTGGTTGGTTTCCTCCGGGGAACCGAACCCTGCCAGTTGGCGCATCGTCCACAGACGGCCGCGGTACATGGTCGGATGAATCCCCCGGGTATAAGGCGGCTCGCCGGGGAAGCCCAGTTCCTTCCGGCCATCAAAATTGCTCAGATCGTCCTGGGTGTAGAGGGGTTGCAGGGGGATTCCGGATAAGGAGAGGAATTGACTCTTTCTCTCCAGCTGCGCAGGATAACAGCTCTCTAACCAGGCTTGCTTCTGAGCTCCGGGTGACGGCTTATTCTCCGGCATACTCACCTCCTGCTCTCCCGGAAAGGCGCCGACAGGCCCAGCCGGTTGACATTTTTTCCAGATTATGCGACTAATGAGTCATAATAAGTAACCAATGGGTTATATATAGATAAAATTTCCCCGGCTGTCAAACTGTTTTTGTGGCAAGGCTGGCCGTAAAGGCCATGGGAACCGCGATGACCCTTGGGTAAGGAGCTTACCGATGAAACCCGCTCAAACCGATTTCAAAGGCCTGGACCGAAGCGTCCGGATGCAAAGGATCATTGATGCCGCCAGCGGTCTTTTCCACCGCAAGGGCTTCAAGGCGGCTACCCTGGATGAGGTGGCCAGGGAATTGCACTTAACCAAGGCCGCCCTGTATAACTACATTCCCAGCAAAGGCAAACTTCTGTCCATCATTTATGGCCAGGCCTTCGAAAAGATCTTTCACCGCATCTATGAAATCTCCGTCTCAAACGCCTCCCCGGAAGAGAAGCTCAGACAAATCATCCGCGATCATATCTGCAATATCATCACCAGTGATATCGCCATGTTTTCCGTCTTCTTTGCGGAGGAAAATCAACTCCCCACCAAAGATTTCCAGAAGATTCGGGGGGAAAAAAAGAAATACACCCGGCTGGTTATCCAGATCATTGACGAAGGTATTGCCCAAGGTGTTTTTAAGCCGGTCGATTCGCGACTGCAGGCGTATGCCATCCTGGGAATGTGCAATTGGCTCTACAAGTGGTACAAACCACAGAAGGAAGTTT
Organism: Deltaproteobacteria bacterium; assembly: GCA_023381945.1. Next base: position 14,738 of record JAMCQY010000064.1, on the reverse strand, counting down.
TCTCCCCGGAAGAAATCGCAGACCATTTCATCGCCTTGCTGGAAGCCGGCTACCTTGCCAGGCCTCATGCACCAGCAGGTCATAAAAAAGGAGAATCAGGCGTGGAGAAAAAAACCTACAAGGAACTCAAGGCCTTAAGTGACCGGCTGGCAAGTCTGGTGGAAAGGTATCTGAGACCGAGATGATCTAATATCAGTAATTTTGCGAAATATGTTTCAATGAATCGCCGGTGAATCCTTCTAAGCTTTTTCTTCCACGTCATACCCCGCTTCTCTCAGGGCCTGAAGCACTTGATCGCCGTGCTCCGGGCCCCGGATTTCCAGATTCAGATCCACCCGGGTGTAATCCAGGGGGAGTTCCCGGGCTAAACGGTCATGGAAAAGGTGCAAAATATTGGCGCCATTCTGCCCCAACAGCGCCGTCAGGCGCCCCAGGGAGCCGGGAATATCCTGTAGGGACACCCGCAGGGTCAAGAGACGGCGCTTTTCTTGTAAAGCCCGGGGGACCACTCGTTCGAGCAAAGGTGTGTCGATGTTACCACCACTCACTACCAGCACCACCCGGCCCAGCCACCGGGTGGCCAGGTGAAACAGGAAGGCGGCGGTGGTCACAGCTCCAGCCCCTTCCGCCAAAATTTTCTTGCCCTCCAGCAGAAAGAGCAGGGCCTGGGTGATTTCCCGCTCCTCCACCAACACCAGATCCCGCAGGTGCGTTTTCAGGATCTCGAATGGCGCCGCGCCTACGCTGGGCACCCGGATGCCATCGGCCAGGGTGGGCCGGGCGGGCACCGGGGTGGGGGCGCCCTTCATGAACGCCTCCACCAAGGAAGGCACCTGCATAGTCTGCACCCCGATGACCAGCACCTCGGGTTTGTTCTCTTTCAAGGCCAGGGTCAGCCCGGCGGCCAGGCCGCCGCCCCCCACCGGAACCACCACTGTGTCCACTTCCGGTAGGTCTTCCAGAATCTCCAGTCCCAAAGTGCCTTGTCCGGCCATAACTTCCGGGTCGTTGTAAGGGTGGATGAAGACGAAACCTTCAGCCTCCAAGGTCCGGGCTTTTTCCACGGCCTGGGAGATGTCCTGGCCATAGAGAATGACCTCGGCCCCATAATTCCGGGTAGCCGTTTGTTTGGAGAGGGAGGCCCCTTCGGGCATGACGATGGTGGCTCTGAGCCCCAATTGCGCGGCGGCGTAGGCCACTCCCTGGGCGTGGTTGCCGGCGGAGGCGGCCACCACTTTATCCCCCTCGCCCCGCTCCTTCAGCAGGGTGAGACGGTTTAGCGCCCCCCGGAGCTTAAACGAGCCGGTGGTTTGAAGGTTCTCCAGCTTAAGATAGACCTCGCGGCCGCTGATCCGGCTCAGGGTGGGGGAAAATATCAACGGGGTGCGGACGACCGTCCCTTTAAGCCGCTCCCTGGCTGCCTCAATGTCTTTTAGGGTCATAGGTCACTTATTTCTTTCTCACTATTTTAAAAACCGCACGGCAAGCCCTGATATAATCTCTATCACCCGAAAACAAAAACGGCTTCCTTTCTAGCTTCCTTTCTATGGAAGGTCCCGCCCTTCGGAGATTCTTGTCAGAATCCATCATAGTTACTACTTTTTGGCTATAATGACAAATACTTTAAAGGACGCAGACCCTTATATGGAAATAATCACGGAATTGCTGAAAAGATTCCCAGGCAGATTCGCCACAGAATTGGGCCTGGACCTCAAATCGAGCGAGGGGCGGCAGCAGTGGTTCCTGGCCGCTGTCTTGTTTGGGGCGCGTATCTCCGGAACCTTGGCCGCCCGCACTTTCCGAACCTTCATGGCAGCCGGCGTCCATTCCCTTGAAGCCATCCTGGCCCAGGGCTGGGATAATTTGGTGGTGCTCCTGGACCGGGGTGGCTACACCCGCTACGATTTCAAAACCGCCACCAAGCTGCTGAAGAGCATGGAGTCTTTGCAGGAGCGCTATCAGGGCTCTCTGGAACGCCTGCATGAAGCCGCTGAGGATGAAGAGGATCTGAAACTCCGGCTGATGGGACTGGCCCCCGGCATCGGCCCGTCTACAGTCAACATATTCCTGCGGGAACTGCGCGGCACCTGGGCCAAGGCCGATCCGGTGCTCAGTCCCTTGGCTCAGGCCGCGGCCGAGCATTCGGGGTTATTGCCCCTGGGCCTCCATCCCCGGGAGGCCCTGCAAGAGCTGCAACGCCATTGGCGAGCCCAACCCGCGGCCGGTTTTGACTTCGCCGACCTGGAGGCAGCTCTGGTGCGCCTGGGTTTAGAGCTGCGTAGGGGTTCAAAGTTCAAAGCTGGAAGTTAATCTCACCCCAAAAGGCGCAAAAGAAAGGTGCGAGCGCTTGCAAATCAGGCGGGAAAAGGAAATACTCAGTAGTGTCCGGCAGAGATTTTGCATGAGCGGTGGCAGAATGAAAACGAACAATGTAGCCACCGGGCTTTCCCCAAAGCTGTCGCGGGCTTAAGCATGCAACAGCAAAAACCCCCTCTCCCCTTCGAGGGGAGAGGGTTGGGGTGAGGGGTGGCTTCGATGGCTGACTGCCCCCTCACCCTGCCCTCTCCGATCAGTCAAGAAAAAAAGCGCAAATGGTTTTGAAATAGCTTTTACACTACGCACTAAAAACTTGAGACTCGAAACTCATGAAAGATTGCATCTTTTGCCGCATCGTCGCCGGCCAATTGCCCGCCGCGCGGGTCCTGGAGACCAAAAATGTCCTGGCCTTTCTGGATATTGCTCCGGTGCATTATGGCCACACCCTGGTTATCCCCAAGGCTCATCATCAGAACCTCCTGGATTTACCGGATGAACTCTGGCAGGAGATCGGCCAGGTTTGCCGTCGGGTCGCCCAGGCCATTCAATCAAGCCTCGAGGCCCAAGGCTTCAACATCAGCATGAATAACTTCCCCGCCGCAGGCCAGGAAGTCTTTCACGCCCATGTCCACGTCATTCCCCGCTATGTTGGGGACGGCCTCAAACTCTTCCCTCAGGAAAGCTACCTTACCGGGGACATGGAGAAGACGGCGGAACAGTTGCGCCAGGCCATACAGGCTATGTAGGACAGGCGCCCTCGCCTGTCCCTGGACAGCCGGGGGCGGCTGTCCTACAACTCCCGCCGGGCCTCAGCCCACAAAACTTCCTGCAAGAAAGCAGATTGTTCGGCAAGGGGGATTTTTTGAGCATCGATGGCCGCCACCGGCATCAAGCCCATCAGGGCATTGGCCAGCCAGAGGCCTTCGGCATTCTGAAGTTGTTCCAAGGTGGTGGGCGTTGCAACTAAGGAAATGGACCGGCGGCTCAGTCCCCGGCTTAAAGCCGCCACGGTCACCCCAGGCAGGGCGCTGGTCGCGGCTGGAGTAAAATACTGCCCTTGTCTTAGATAAATCAGGCTGGCGGCGGAGCCTTCCGACACCAGACCGTCAGCCTCCAGGATGATGGCCTCCCTCGCCCCGCGGTCCAGGGCATACTGCCGGGCCGCCAGATAGAAGAGATAATTGAGGCTTTTATGGCGGCCGACGAAGCCTGTCCGCCGCTCCGGAAAGACCGCCACCCGCCAGCCGCTGGCGTACTCCGAGGATGGCGGCGGCGCATAAGGCTGGGCCCAAATCACCAGGGTGGGACGGCCAGCCTCGGGCAACCCTAAACCGGGGACCTCTCCCCGGCTTAAGAGAATCTTTACCCGAGCCGGGCAATGCTCCAGGTTATTAGCCGCCAATAACCTTTTAAGGCGCTCCTCCCAAGGAAAACCTGCCGGAAAAATCAGGCGAAATACCTCTGCCGATTTCTGTAAGCGAGCCAGGTGTTCCATTAAGAAGAAAATTATCCCGGCCTCGGCCCGCAGGGTTTCAAACAGGCCGTCGCCATACTGGAAGCCCCGGTCATTCACCGACACCCGGGCCTGGCCCAGGGGGATCAGTTCATTATTGAGCCAGACAAATTCTTTCACTGAACTTTTAGCCTCATAATTCTGAAAGTGGGTCGGTGGCACAGGCGTCTCGCCTGTGCAAGCGCAGGCTGAAGCCTGCGGCTACAGAACCGCCGAGGGCGGCGGTTCTACATTTTCATGGTCTTGGGTGTTCCCTTGGAACATGAATGGCTGGCTCCCAAGCTGAGCTTGGGAGCTTTCTTCCGGGCCAAGCTGAGCTTGGCATTCAATTGCGTTCCCAAGTACAACTTGGGAACGAGAGAGACACCAAAACTCGAGACTCATTATAAGTCGCCTTCGATAATCCGAAACAGGGTAGCCGCCTTGTGCAGGGTCTCCTCGTATTCGTCTTCTTCCCGGGAATCGTAGACCACGCCGCCGCCCACGGCAAAATGCGCCCGGCCGCCCGCGATGATGGCGGTGCGGATAGCCACGTTGAGGTCCAGGTTGCGGTGCAGCCCCAGGTAGCCGATGGCCCCGCAATAGACATGGCGTACGTGGGGCTCCAGCTCGTCGATGATCTCCATGGCCCGGATTTTGGGGCAGCCGGTGATGGAGCCGCCGGGAAAAGTGGACCGCAGGATGTCCGCGGCGTTGCAATCCGGCCGCGTTTGTCCGGCAACGATGGACACCAGGTGATAAACGTTCTGATAGGCCTCCAGGCGCTTGTGCTCTTGAACCCGCACGGTCCGGGGCAGGCAGACCTTGCCCAGGTCATTGCGCAAGAGATCGACGATCATGGAGAGTTCGGCATCATCTTTCCGGCTCTCGGCCAATTCCTGTCGCAGGACCGCATCCGCGGCCATGGTTGCCCCCCGGGGGCGGGTGCCCTTGATGGGCCGAGTCTCCAGATAATCCCCCGAGCGATAGAGGAACCGCTCCATTGAAGTGGAAAGTATCTGAAAATCACCGCAGTTCAGGTAGGCATAGAATGGCGCCGGGTTCAGCTCAAAAAGCCGCTTAAATAGATAATAGTGCTTTACGGAAAGCGGGAAAGAAAAGCGTTGGGTCAGATTCACCTGGTAGACGTCACCCTGGCGGATATATTCCCGGATACGGCTAAGGGCCTGGAGATAGGCCTCCCGAGTAAAATTGCTCTGTGGGGGGCCGACCCGGTAAGCGCCCAAGGGCACCTCAGGGGGCCAGATCTCGGTCTCCTCCGGGATAGTGCCGCGACCTTGGGCGTCCTCGTAAGTGACGCGTACCTGCCAAAATCTCCCTTCCTTCCGATCATGCACCACCAGGCGCCGGGGAAAAGCCAGGACCAGTTCCGGGAGGTTGAGGTCATCCATTGCGGTCTGCGGCAATTTTTCCAGATGATTCTTCAGGTCATAAGCCAAAAATCCCAGACCGCCGGCAGCCAGGGGCTGAAGCGGCGTCTCCCCCGGCAGATCCAGCGCTCCCAGCAAGTCTTCCAGGACCTTAAAGGGGTTGCCTCGGCAGACCTTGAAGCCCTTATCTCTTTGCAGACTGACCTGGCCGCCCCGGCTGCGCAAAACGAGGAAGGGGTCCCAGCCCATGATGGAATAGCCGGCGCAATCCAGCATGCCGCCGCTTAACAGCAGCATGGCGTAAGGCCGCTGCCGGATGGCGGTGAACAGGTCGGCCAGGTCTTGAACCCCTGGCGGCGGCAAGAAAGGTTTGACCTTTATATCGACGATTCGTCCAAACATAGTTCAAAGTTCAATGCTCAAAGTTCAAGGACAGAAAGGCAATTTTAATCTTAGACCTTGAACTTCGAATGCAAGCTTAAAAAATTCGCCGCCAGTTCCGGACCAAAGCTGGTGAGAAAGGATTCCGGGTGAAACTGAACCCCATGCAGGGGGAGATGGCGGTGACTCAGGCCCATGATCACCCCGTCGTCGCTCCTGGCGGTGACCTCCAGGTCCGGGGAAGCGGGCGCGGCCATGAGAGAGTGGTAACGGGCCGCAGCAAAGGGCGATGGCAGGCCGGCGAACAAGCCCTGGCCGTGGTGAAAGACTTGGGATTGCTTGCCGTGTACCGGCACCGGGGCCGCCACCGTAGCGCCGCCGAAGACTTCGTTGATGGCCTGGTGGCCCAGGCACACCCCCAGGATAGGAATCTGCCGATAAAAATGGGCAATCACCGCCTTGCTGATTCCGGCCTGGGCCGGGGCCTTGGGGCCGGGGGAGATGCAAATCCAGTCGGGTCCCAAAACCTCGATCTCCGCCAGGGTGATGGCGTCGTGACGGTAAACCAGGACCTCCAGGTCGAACTCGTAGAACAGTTGCACCAGGTTATAAGTAAACGAGTCATAATTGTCGATCATCAGCAGCCGCATCTAAGTTTTCCGTTTTCCGTTTCCCGCTTTCCGTAAAGCAAAAACATTTCGTGTGATACCAAGTTGCGTCATAGAAGTAAGAAAGTTTCTTCCCGTAGGGGCGCACCCGCGTGTGCGCCCTCATCCTAGGGCGGACACATGGGTCCGCCCCTACAAAAGAATGTTACCTGTATGAGCGCAACTTGGTATGAGGCGCTCGCAAGTCCCCACCAAAATAAAAAAAGCCGCCCAGTTGAGTCTGGGTGGCTGGCGCCTGATCATAACTCAGCCATTTATATATTTGGCTTAAGTGAACCTGTCAATCATTTTCTCAAAGCCGCAAAAACCGGTGTCCTTCGTTTAATCGTCGATCCCGGCCCGCAGCTTGACGAAATACAAGGTTCCGAAGGAGTTGGGGTCAACACGATGCTGCTGGCTGTCGTAATGTTCCACGTAGCCGACATCATAGTCTTTACCTTCCCCCAGACTCATGGCCCGGTCCATATCGCCGTCGCTGGCCACCACCAGGGTCTGGAGGAAAACGGCGCCGCCATTGCGCGCCGTGGGATCAAGAGCGAATACCGCGCCGCAATCGCAGAAGCCTCCGGCAAAATCGTACCACCGGCCTCCTTCCAACTCTACCGGCCGCAGCACCTCTGCGCCGCAAAAAGGGCAGCGCGCCGGCCGGGTGCGGTCAATTAACAATTTCGGCATGTTAAACCCTCTCAAAAGATTTTCTTGGCCCAAAGGACCGGCCGTCCGGCCATTTATTGTCATTATCCCTCATTTTTTCAGTTTCGGCAATTATCTGCCGATTCTATTGACACTGCCCGTATCCAGGCTTAAATTGTCTTCACCTTGAAGTATAAAAGGAGAGGCAGTAATGGCTGATAAAACCATCGTCTTTTCGGATCAGGAGCAGATGAAGATCGAGGCCATCGTCATCGATAAAGACGGGGAGGAGGCCTTACGTTACCTGGCGGAGCTGGTAGACCGCTGCAAGCCGCATTACGGCCATGCTTGCGGGCCCAAGGCGGCGGAAGGACCTCCGGGCCAGGGTTGATCAAATCTGCTTTTAAAAAACGAACCGCTCAATTAACGGCATGCCGGCCCGCTGGCTGGTTTCACTTTCCAGATGAGGATGACCATGGCAAACAAGTCGATCGTCTTTACGGACCAGGAGCAGCAGGAGATTGAGGCCATCGTAATTGATAAAGATAAGGAGGAGGCCCTCAAGTTTCTGGCTAAGCTGATACAGGAGATCAAGGGCACTGAAAGCCACGCCTGCACTCCCGGGCCCATCAGATAGTCCCTTACCTGCATAAAACCTATCCGCAGTTATGCACAGGCTGGCTCTGGTAGCTGACACCCACACCTACAGGGCCGGCCTGCCTTTACTTCTGGCCTTTTTTCAGCGTCAGGGTCTGCGCCACCTGGCCTGTCTAGGGGACTGCCAGCCCGGACCATTCCGCCCCTGGCTGGAAATGGACCCCGAAAACCGGCTCTATTGGATTTACGATGTCTTCGGCCCGCAATTGCCGACCGCCACTACTAATGGGGTGGCCCAGGAATTGGCCGGACGGATCTTCCTGGCCCACACCCGGGCCCTGATCTGGACCCATTACAATGAGCGGGTGCGGGCGTATAGCCGCGGGACTCGCAGTTATCGTCCCCCGTTGCTGCTCTGCCACGGGCACACGCACGTGCCCAGCGTCACCCGCTTTGCCCCGCCCTTCAGCCGCATTCTTTATAGCAATGATGCGGTGCGGCCCCGGGAGTTCCAGCCGCGCCAGGCCTGCCTGGATCTTTCGCCGGACACCGTCTACCTCATTGTCCCCGGGGCCTTCACGTTAGAGGAAGAGCGTTACCCCGCTTTCAGTTTTGCGGTGCTGGACCTGGAGGCCTCCCGGCTGGCCATGGTGTCGCTGCGGGACCTGGACGCGTTGGATGAGGTGGAGCTTTTCCCGGCGGAATCCGGGTAGATTTGTAGGGCGGGAAAGCGCAGCGCATCCCGCCTTCTGTAATTGAGATAATGCGAATGGCGGGATGCGCTGCGCTTTCCCGCCCTACGTTTGGAAAACCGACTCGGGCACTAGTGCCGCCTTTCCGGCCCTGAGTTTCACCAACACCAGTTCATCCGTTGGAAAAGCCAGGGGCTCGGGCGGAGAGTTCAGAGGGAAAAAAGCAGCTTCACTAAGGTCGTCCCCGGCCGCCAGCCTGCCCCCCATCACCCGGCCCGCAAACCAGATGCCCACGGTGAGGCTCTCCGGGTCGTGAAAATTGGAGTGCACCGCCAGCACCTCCCCCAGCTCCACCTCAAGGCCGGTCTCCTCCTGGAATTCCCGGGCTGCTGCAAGCCGGACGTCCTCACCCCATTCCACGTAGCCGCAGGGGATGCACCAGGCGTCCCGGTAAGGCCCGCCGCGGCGCTTGCCCCACAGAATTTCCTCACCCCGGCGCACCACCACCGCCACGCCCACCGCGGGGTTGACATACATCACCCGTTTGCAGGCCCGGCAGACCAGGCGGTCATGGCCATGGCGGGCTTGCGGCAGCAATTCCCCGCCACAGCAGGGGCAGAAACGATAGGCAGGAGGATTGCAGGACATGGGAGTTCCGGGTTGCGAGTTGCGAGTTGCGAGTTCCGAGTTCCAAGTTTCGAGTTTTTAGTTTTTAGTTTGAGTTTCCAGGGCCTTGATTCTTTCTTGGGCTTGCTGAATAAGGCTTGTTTCTTGTGGGGAGGTATATTTAATCAAGCTCTGATAAGCTTCCAGAGCCTCCTTCTGTTTGCCAGCCCATTCCAGGAGTCGACCCTTTAAAAAATAAGCCTGCGTATCTTTGGGATTTAGCTCCAGACATTGGTTTAGGTCGGCAATGGCATAGTTATATTCGCCCTTGTTCGCAAAAGCTCCGCCTCGGCCATGGTAAGCCAGAGCAAGGCCAGGATTAATTTTCAGTGCATTGGTGAAATCGGTGATAGCCTGGTCATAATGGCCTTTATTTGCATAGGCATTTCCCCGGGCATTGTGGAACAGAGCAACCCCAGGGTGGATTTCCAGGGCCCGGTTGTAGTCGATAATAGCTTGGTCATACTGGCCTTTACGTGCGTAGGCATTCCCTCGGTTGTAGTAGGCCACAACGTAACTCGGGTTGATCTCTATGGCCCTTATGAAATTAGTCATGGCCTGATCATATTGGCCGTTTTTTGAATAGGCTACTCCCCGACTGTTGTAGGCTTTATCATCCTCGGGATTAATTTCCAAGGCTTGGGTGAAGTCCGAAATAGCCTTGTCATACTGGCCTTTTTGGCTATAGGCCTCCCCGCGACCACCGTATGCCTTATCATTCTTGGGGTCGATTTCCAAGACCCGGTTGTAATCGGCAATGGCTTGATCATATTGACCTTTACATCCATAAACAAACCCCCGTTTGCCGTAAGCTTCAGGATACCTGGGGTTGATTTTCAGGGCCTTGTTGTACGCAGCAATGGCCTGATCCAGATTCCCTTTTTGAAGAAGAGAATTGCCTCGATCCAAGTACTCTTGTGCATCCTTGGGCTCCGTCTCATCGCGGCTGGTGCACGCCAATATGCATGTCGCCAATAAAATTGCCAGAACCACATCTTTCCGGAGTTTCATGGATTCTCCCTCGCCCAGAGTGGCAAATCCCAATTAGCCATGATCTTTCGCTACTATAGACCGAAAACCGAAAACTGAAAACCGAAAACCGTCTTTTAAAGGTTGAAAGTGGCGGTAAATTCGTTTACAAAGTTCGTTGGCCCTTTATTTTCGGAGAAAAATGCGTGACCACCCCCAGGCTTGCAAATGTGCGCAATATCGGCATCATCGCCCATATCGACGCCGGGAAGACCACCCTGACGGAGCGCATCCTCTATTACAGCGGGCGCACCCACAAGATGGGCGAGGTGCACAACGGCGCGGCCGTCATGGACTGGATGCCCGAAGAGCAGGAGCGCGGCATCACCATCACCGCGGCGGTGACCACCTGCCAGTGGAAGGGCGCCACCATCAATATTATTGATACGCCGGGCCACGTGGATTTCACCATCGAAGTGGAACGGTCCCTTAGGGTGCTGGACGGCGCAATCGGGGTCTTCGACGCGGTGAGCGGCGTGGAGCCCCAATCCGAGACCGTCTGGCATCAGGCCGATAAATACCGGGTTCCCAAGATGGCCTTCATCAACAAGATGGACCGCCTGGGCGCCGATTTCCGGGCCTCGGTCGCGTCCATGAAGGAGAAATTGGGCGCCCATCCCCTTGTGCTCACCATCCCCTGGGGCGAAGAAGACCGCTTCCAGGGAGTCATCGATCTCCTGAGCCTGAAAGCCATCAAGTGGCAGGATGCGACCCTGGGAGTCTTCTTTGATGAGTTGGAGATTCCCGAGGAACTTAAAGCCGCGGCCGCGGCAGCCCGGGAGGCCTTGATAGAAGATTTGGCGGAAGTGGACGACGAAGTGATGGAGGCTTACCTGGCCGAGCGCCAGCCGTCGCTGGAGGAACTCAAGGCCGGCCTGCACCGCGCCACCCTGGCCCTCAAGGGCGTGCCCACCTACTGCGGCTCCGCCCTGCGCAACAAAGGCGTCCAGCCCCTGCTGGACGGCATCAAGGATTTTCTGCCCAACCCCACGGAAGTGCCGGCCATCGTCGGCCAGCATCCCGCGACCGGCGCCGAGGAATCCCGGCCGCCCAAAGACGATGCCCCTCTGGCCGCCCTGGCCTTTAAGATCATGGTGGACCAGGGCCAGCGCCTCACTTACGCCCGCCTTTACTCCGGCACGCTGAAATCGGGCCAGGAGGTCTATAATCCGGTCAAGGGCATTTCGGAAAAAGTGGCCCGCATCCTCAGGATGCACGCCAACAAGCGGGAACCGCTGGACGCGGCGCACGCCGGCAGTATCGTGGCCCTCCTGGGTTTGAAAACCACCAGCACCGGCGACACCCTGTGCAACCGGGATAAGCCCATCATCCTGGAGCCGATTTCCTCTTATGTGCCGGTGATCTCCCTGGCCATCGAACCCGTGACCCGGGAGGATCAGGAGAAGCTGGGCCCGGCCTTGGCCCGGGTTTCGGAAGAAGACCCGAGTCTTTCGGTCACCACCGACGAAGACACCGGCCAAATCCTGTTGTCCGGCATGGGCGAGTTGCACCTGGAAGTGGTCCAGCACCGCCTGGAGCGGGAATTTCACGCCCACATCCGGGCCGGCCGCCCGCAGGTGGTTTACCGCGAAAGCATTGCCGCCGCGGCCGAAGAAACCGGCAGCTTCGACCGGGAGCTGGCCGGCAAACACCATTTTGCGGAGGTGCGTCTCAGCCTCTCGCCGCGGCCCCGGGGCTCCGGCAACTCTTTTGTCTCTTTGCTGTCTGAAGAGCATCCGGCCCAAAATTTCGTGGGCATCATCGGCCAGGCCGTACAGGAGGCATTGGAGGGCGGGGTGATCTATGGCCATCCGGCGGTGGACGTGGCTGTAGCCTTGGTTGATGCCGTCGCCAAAGAGGGCCTGTCCTCCGAGATGGCCTTCCGGATCGCCGCCATGACCGCCCTGAAACAGGGATTCGCCCAGGCCCAGCCCCAACTGCTCGAACCTATCATGAAGGTGGAGATCATCGCGCCGGAGGAATTCACCGGCGAGGTCATGGGCGACTTCGCCGCCCGCAAGGGCAAAGTGGAGCAACTCATGGCCAAGGGCGTGGTGCGCCTCATCACCGGCACTGCCCCGCTCGCCGAGATGTTCGGCTACTCCACCAACCTCCGCTCCCTTACCCAGGGCCGGGGGACCTTTACGCTCCAGTTCGACCATTACGGTTTTGTAGAGCGGCGGGAGTAGGGGCGACCCGCTGGGTCGCCCGGAAGCTGTAAGCTTTCAGCACCAAATATAGCAAATATCAGGGCGCCTGTGGCCGCCGATCTGTCGGATACTTAAGCCTGCATGAGCGATAAAGAAACCATCATTGAACAAATCCGCCAAACCTTCGGCGGCAACGAGTACCCCGGCGATGGCTATCTGCAAGGCAGCCGGGAAGGCTGCGAACCGTTTGAGGAGGTCGGCCCTTTTGAGGGCCGCCGTAACTGGCAGGAGATTGAGCCCGAGTTTCTCGATGGGCATTACACCGCGCTCAGCTTTTTTTCCGAGGCGGGCTTCTGGTTCTTTCTGCCGGCCTATCTGATTGCCGATCTTCACGGCCAATTGCTCACGGCGGACCCGGTTTTTCACCTGACCCACGGATTTTACGATCTAACCGTAGAGTCTTCTGTAAACGAGCGGATCTTTCTGCTGAAAACCGGCAAATCGAAATTGTTGAACCCGCGGCGTTACGGCGCCATGACCTTTAATGATTATGCCCGCTATCGCCTGTCGGTCTTCACCCGTGAAGAGGCCGCGGCCATCGTGGCTTTTTTAGAATTCAAGCGGGAGTGTGCGGAGATGGATTTTGAAAAAGACCAAATCAACGCGGCGCTCAAGGCATTTTGGCTGGAACGGGCGCAGACGGCCCCTACGGCAGGGGACTTGCAGCAGCATCTGAAAGATGAGGCAGATTATCTGGCGGCGTTGGCAAAGCGGCAATAGATCTATGGCGGCCTGTGGCCGCCAAGCCGTTTGATTCACCTCAGGAGGCAATTTTGCAGGAGTGATCTGCGGGTCGCCCTGATTCCTGGAAATCTGTAGGCGGGCGGGGACGCCCGCCCCACCAACTTTTATCGGGGCGACTACATTCAGTGGAAGGAGATATATTCAATGGCTGTAGAACAAACTTTATCCATGATCAAGCCCGACGGCGTGGCCCGCGGGCTCATCGGCGAAGTTCTGGGCCGCTTTGAGAAAGCCGGCCTGAAAATCCGCGCCATGAAGATGCTGCAGCTTCGCAAATCCCAGGCCCAGCAATTTTACGAGGTGCATAGGGAGCGGCCTTTTTACGACAGCCTCACCACCTTCATGAGTTCCGGCCCCATCGTGGCGCTGATTTTGGAAGGCGAGAATGCCATCCAGGTAAACCGGGACCTCATGGGCGCCACCGACTATCGCAAGGCCGCTCCGGGCACCATCCGGGCTGACTATGCCCGCGAGATCGAGGCCAACATCGTCCACGGCTCCGATTCCCCGGAAAACGCCGCCATCGAGATTGCCTTCTTTTTTAATGCGTTAGAGCGGGTGTAAGATATTTTTTTCTGTCATTCTGAGGGAGCGAAGCGACCGAAGAATCTCTAAATACGAGATGCTTCGCTTCGCTCAGCATGACAAATTATTTAAAACAGATTTTTATCCCCAAATTCCCCTGCAATAATCCTTCTTAGCAACAGTAACTTTACTCCGTGATCCTGCTTGTGTTAATGTGATAAATGTCCCCTTCTCCTTGCCCCACCCACTTAGCCCCAACTTGACAACGGCACATGCCAGCCCCATTTTACTGTTACCTGCATTGTAACTAAAGGTCGCGGTGCGAACGGATGTAAGGCTTGCTCCCTTGAGAAGACGTGCCCGCCCAGGAGAAACAGGTATGTCTGGCCAGGATAGCGACACGGTGGTCAGGAAGGCCTCACCCCGGAAGAACGGTATCATTGATCGAATCCAGTCTGTTCTGAAGGGAGCTTCGGAACACCGGAGGCGCACCGGCCGGCCTCTGGTCACCTTGAGTTATGCCCAGAGTCTGGACGGCAGCATTGCCGATCGTCCCGGCCGGCCACTCTCCCTGAGCGGCTCACAAGGCATGATTCTGACTCACGGATTGCGCGCTTCTCATGACGCCATCCTGGTGGGGATCGGCACGGTGCTGGCCGACAACCCCCGTCTCAACGTGCGGCTGGTGGCCGGAGAGAGTCCGCAACCGGTGATCGTCGACAGCCGCCTGCGGTTCCCGCCTTACGCCAACCTGTTGCGCAATGGCCGCACCCCGTGGATTGTAGCCAATGAAGGCGCCGACCCCGAGCGCCGGGAGGCCCTGGAGGCCATGGGGGCCCGGGTTTTTTGCCTGCCCGCCGCCAACGGCCTGGTGAACCTTGAAACCCTTCTTCAACAACTGGGGGAGATGGACATCAACAGCATCATGGTGGAAGGCGGCGCCCAGATCATCACCAGCTTCCTGGCTGCGCGCCTGGTGGACCAGATCATTCTGACCATCGCCCCCTTGCTGGTGGGCGGCCTGCGGGTGGTGGACAGCCTGGGGCGTGGACGTTTCCCACGCCTGAGCAACCTTACTTATCAACGTTTGGGAGAGGACTTGGTCCTCATGGGCGAACCCGAATGGCAGGCTTAGGGAATGTATAGGCGAGCCCTATATTTCACCGGACCCCGGCAGGTAGCCCTGCGCCGTGAGGCTATTTCCGCTCCCGCCTTCGGCCAGGTGCTGGTGCAAACCGTTATCTCGGCCATCAGCCCCGGCACCGAGGGCCTCATTTACCGGGGCCAGGCCCCCCAGGATATGGCCCGGGACGAGACTATCGCGTCTCTGGCCGGCGACTTTTCCTTTCCTTTGAAATATGGTTACGCCCTGGTGGGGAAAGTGATCACCCTGG
>JAMCQY010000079.1 GCA_023381945.1 Deltaproteobacteria bacterium | reverse complement strand
TCTTTGTCACCGCCGGTCTTTTTCAGGGTTTGGAGAATAGCCAGACGCTCGATCTCCTCCATGGTGGCCCCCACCGGCAGCACGATCTTGTCGTCCTCCGGGGAATGGCGGCGGATATCGTCCGGCAAGTCCTCGAACTCCACAATGGCGCCGGTGGTCAGGGCCACGGCCCGCTCCACCGCGTTTTGCAGCTCCCGGACGTTGCCCGGCCAGGAATAGCTTTTCAGGGCCCGCATGGCCTCGGGGCTGAAGCCCATGGCCGGCCGGTCGTTTTCCAGGCAGAATTTATCCAGGAAATGCAGGGCCAGCAGAGGAATGTCCTCCGACCGCTCCCGCAAGGGCGGGATGGTGAGGTGAATGACGTTGAGGCGGTAGAACAGGTCCTTGCGAAAGCGGCCCTCAGCCACCGCGGCCTCCAGGTCAACGTTGGTGGCGGCGATCAGCCGGACATCCACCTTCAGGGTCTGGGTCCCCCCTACCCTTTCGAACTCACCTTCCTGTAGCACCCGCAGCAGCTTAACCTGGGTGGCCAGGGGCATTTCGCTGATTTCATCCAGGAAGAGGGAGCCGCCGTCGGCCAGTTCAAAGCGGCCTTTGCGCTGCTGGGTGGCCCCGGTAAAGGCGCCTTTTTCGTGGCCGAAGAGTTCCGATTCGATGAGGCCTTCGGGCAGCGCCCCGCAATTAACCTTGACGAAGGGCTTGGGCCTGCGGGGACTCTGGTAATGGATGGCTTCGGCGATAAGTTCCTTGCCCACCCCGGATTCCCCGGAGAGCAGCACGGTGCTCTTCAGAGGGGCGACCTGGTTCACCATATGGATGACTTTGAGGAGCGCCGGCCCCCGGCCGATGATGCGGCCGGTGGGGCCCCGGTCCTGCAAGGCCTGGCGCAGCCGCTGGTTTTCGACGATGAGCTCCTGGGTCTCCAGGGCCTTGCTCACCACCTTGCGCAGCTCGCCCATGCGAAAGTCTTTGGTGATGAAATCGTAGATGCCCCGCTTGATGGCAGACACTGCTTCATCCACGGTGGCGTGGCCGGAGATCATGATGGCGATGGCCTCGGGGCGCAGGATGCGGAGCGCCCCGAAAAGCTCAGTGCCCACCATATCCGGGAGCCTCAGGTCAATGATGGCCAGATCCACTTCGTGCCGCCGCACCTCGTCCAGGGCCGCAGCCCCGGTGGCCGCTACCAAAATCTCATGCCCCAGCTTCTTCAGGCCGGTGGCCAGCGCCTCCCGGGTGGGGGCGTCGTCGTCTACTACTAAAATTACGCTCATAGTTATTTAGCCATCTTACTACTAATATCCTCAGGGGCCAGGGGTGAGGGATTAGGGGTCAGATTAAAATTACCTGAATATGCTAATCCCTAGCCCCTGGCCCCTAACCCCTATAAACTATCCAGCCAGCCCAGGATCACCCGGCAGATTTCGTCCATTACCTCCGGAGCCACGACGCCATGGCCCGACTCAAAGGAATGGCCCGCGCCCGGAATCAGGTGGAGGTCGGTGCGCACCGGCATTTTTCCCAGGACCTGCGCCAGCAGGTCCAGGCGGCAGAAGGGGTCCCGAGCCCCTTCGATGAACAGGCTGGGGCAAGGCAGCAGATAGAGCGGCTTGTCCCGCAGCTGTTCCGGCCGCCCAGGCGGGTGCAGGGGGTAGCCCAAAAACACCAGTCCGCTGGCGCCGACCTCCTGGGCCACCAGTTGGGCCGCCAGGCGGGCCCCCATGGATTTGCCCCCTAGGTAGAGGGCCAGCCCTTTGAACTCATCCAGTTCGGCCACGTGCTCCAGGACCAACCGATAGACGCCCTCCAGGGTGGCGTCCGGATCGGGCCGTTTACGTCCTTCTTCGGAGTAAGGAAAATTGAAGCGCACCGTGACCAGCCCCTGGCGGGCCAATTTTTCGTGGAGCCCGGCGATCAGAGGATATTCCATATCATTGTTGGCCCCGTGGGCCAGCACCAGGATGGCGGCCATGGTGGTGGTGCGGGGCACTCCCAGGACGGCTCGGACGATTCGGCCGCCGCCGGTGGGTAGGGTTAAGGGTCTTAGCTCCATGGTATCCTTTCAGAAAAAACTAACTTTTTAATTTAGCACGAAATTTTCCCGGTGTCTAATGGCTATTAGCTGTCAGCCCGGGTGCAGGGAGGGCATTGCCCACCATTTTCTTAGGAAAAAACAGCCGGGGGCGGCTGTTCTCCATTATTTCTAGCATTTTTTCGCGGGCCAGGTTTATTTTTCGTTATCTGCCTCATCCAGTAACACTCGTAAGGGCCTGTAGTCTGCCAATTTCTGCCACATACCGTCGCCGTCCCGCCAGGGTGCCAGGTGTTCCCAGCCCCCCAAATGGGCCAGGCGGTCATAACGGGCCAAATAATACCGCAGCCGCCGGACCTGAAGGCGCTCCCGGCGCCGGGTTTCGGGATCGACCCCCGGCAGCCGCCAGGCGGGCCGCCGGCAGGATAAACGGGCCCGGCGGTATTCCCGGGCCACAAAGTCTTCCAGGGGCTCATCCTCCGTCGTCAGCAAGGTCTTTAAATTTTCCGGAGACATCAGTTCCCGGGCATAGCGGGGCAGATGCCGCCGGGAGATGGCGCCAAGATCCACAGGCCGCCAGGGAATGCCGTATTGCCGGGAATAGTCGCGGGCCGCCCGCGCCTCAAAGGGCAGGGCCGCCTGGGCCATGAGCCGCCGGATGGCCAGGTGGTTTCGGGCTTTGGCAGGCAGGTCCTCCAGGGTCTGGTTTAACAAGCGCCGCCAGTTCGCCTCCTGGCGCTGGCGGTAGCGCAGGGAGAAATGGCTCACCTCCACGGTGATTAAATCCGGTTGAAAGTGCTGCAGCAACTTTACAGCGCGTTCATAGCCCAAGGGATCGCTATGGACCGTGCCGATGAGAAGGAGGTTTGATTGGAATTGGTTTGCCAATTGTGAGGCTGACTCAAACATATCATCAAAATATAGGGAGGGCTGTGCCCGTCGAATTATGGCGGCCACAGGCCGCCCTGATAGCTGTGCCGCGCAGTAAGGGCGGGTTTAAAACCCGCCCCTACTCCTGCACGAACTCCCGGCCTTCCTTCAGGGCGATTTCGGCCCGGGCCAGTTGGCGACCCAGGTAGATGGCGTGGTTGATATCGGACAGGGCCACGTCCCGGGCGATTTCGTGCTGCAGGCGTTCGGCTTTTCTGCCGCGGTATTCCTTTAATGTGACATCCTCGAAGCGATGCTCCACCAGGATGTCCTTGCCGTCCAGGGTGATGCGGAAATAGCCCATGGGGTCCAGGCGCACCTTAAAGGGCCGCTTGCCGATGATCAGCATGGCCCGGTCCAGCTCTTTGGGGTCGAGGCCGAGAGAATGGCTGATGATCACCAGGGCGCCGGGCGTAAGTTCCGCCTCCTTTGCCACCCATTGCTGAATAGCCATGAGGCCGTACAGGTTCATGGGATAGGCGTCCATGGCGTTGTGGGTGCGAAAGGTAGCGCTCAGGGTCAATTTGCCTTCGAACTTGCGAAAATACAGCGACACCAGGCAGGGGCGGCCTTCTACCCGGCCCAGGTCGCGGGTATTGTCCCACAAGGTCACATAGGATTTGCGGTCTTCGGGGTCGCGTTTCAGCCTTTCGGCGCAAGCCGCCAGGGTGTCTATATTGAAGTAACTACGCAGGCGATGGCCGTAGTTATAAGTCTCATCGGGGCGAATTTCGCCCGAAAGAATTTCTTCTTGATAACGTTTTAATTTTGAAGGATCGAGATTGACTACCTGAAGCTTGTCGGCAGACTCGAAATGAGGTTTTTCAACTACTACTTTTACGTGCTGCAATTCCAGGCGCTCGCCTTTTTTTAGTGTCACCCGATGGCCAAAGCGGGTTAGCAGATGGAGGACGTCCTTCCAGGCTTCGAGTATGGAATCCTGCACTACCACATGGCCGCGAGGGTTACTGGGGAAGTATTGCACTTCCACTTCGGGCAAAGGCACCTTTGTCAGATGATAAATTTTTGGTATTGGTGGAGGTTCAAATGAGGCAAAAAATTTTCTAATTTCATCAACTGTTTCATCCTTATGCGGATCCCCTAATCGTTCCAAAATAACGTTATTTTCAAGTTTTTCGAAGGTCTCCCTCGTAACCCAAGGATCGATAATTCTTTGTGTTTGTTTTATTCTAAGTGGAACATCGCCAAATTTATACTCAAACTCCATGAAGTGGACTGGATGTGATTTGTAGCCTATGCGACCGCTATTTTGAGCTGATGGTGCGAATGACGTAATAAACCTAATAAGAGCATTAGATACTGGTTCTGTACCCAATTCAAAAAAATTGACCAATTCTTTTGCCGACCCGGACCGCTCATATCCACAAATTAAAATAACTCTAATCTGCGGATTATACAGCAGATTCCGCAGCATCTCCCTCAGCCCGTTCCCGTAGAGGTTGCCGAAGACCGCGATGGGGCTGGAATCCGGGTCCAGGTTCACGCCGGCCTGACGGAAACGGTCGATGACATAATCCACCTTGGACCAGAGGGTGACTACGCCGATGGAGCCGTAGGGATTGATGATGGTCAATTTGTCGCCGAAATAGAGGGGCTCGAATTTGAGTTTGTCTCCCATGAATGACATTATACTGCAAGAATAGGGTAACGACAAAGGATTACAAGAGAATCGAGTAGCTACCGGTGGTATGTATATCAGGTATGAATGGGGGCGCACCAGCGTGTGCCCCCTCAAATAGGGCGGACACATGGGTCCGCCCCTACGAAAAAACCAAAACATTTTGAAACAGCTTTGGGAATTACAGCCAGGGCGGCTCGAGAATTCCACCAACAAAGCAGTCCTCACGTCTAGACGCAGAGACGCAAAGGCGCAAAAAAGGAGGTGAATAATTTTACTGCTGGGGTGCTCAGACTACTTATGGCGCAGGCGAGACGCCTGCGCCATAAGTAAAAAGCAGGTGGGGCACAGAGGCCGGCTCTACCGGCTGGCCAAAATTGCCAATGCGTTTGGCGGGAGGAGAGAAAATCTTCAGTGCGAGCTCGAAAACTAACCCTTACAAGACGTGTCGCACATCAGATGCCAAGCCGGCGAGGAAAATGTCTTTGCTGATCGCTGACCGCTGAAAGCCAACAGCTTTTTAAAGATAGCTATTGCTCTTGGGCGAAAGAAGACTTATTTTTGCATTTGCGAGGGAAACTTCTAAAGAAACTGTTCCTCTGCCGGCGTATCTGGTATAACATTCACCACTGTTACTGGTCGCAAAGATAGGTTCCCATCCGTTAAAGCTAGCAAAGGAGGGGCGGTCATGGCGTCATCGAAAGAAAGGATGTATCTGCAAAGTTTTCAGGAGATCGCTAAGGCCTTGAGTTCTCACCTGGGGGTGAACGACGTACTGGAGACTATTGTGCGGGAAATCACCCAGACCATGAATCTCAAAGGTGCGACGATCCGCCTGGTCAACCCGAAAACCAACACCCTGGAATTGGTTGCCTCGACGGGGCTGAGTGAAAAGTACCTCCATAAAGGCCCAGTGGGTTTGGATAAAAGCGTTACCGAGGCCCTGACCGGCCGCCCCGTGGCCATTTTCGATGCCACTACCGATCCCCGCATGCAGTATCCCAAAGAGGCCCAGGAAGAAGGGATCGCCAGTCTGGCGGCCATCCCCATGATGTTTAAGGGCAAGGTCATTGGAGTGATGCGTCTGGTCACCGCCGAACCGCGGGAGTTCACCCTGGACGAAGTGGATTTTGCCAGCGCCGTGGCCGAACTCGGCGCCCAACTGATCAGCAATGCCCGTATCTTCGAGGCGCGGGTCCGGGAACTCAATTTTCTCAAGGGCCTGCTGGAAGTCGCCAAGGCAGTGAATTCCACCCTGGACGTCAAAAAGGTCTTGCATCTCCTGGTTAAGACCGCAGTTACCTCCCTGGATATCAAGGCCGCGGCGGTGCGCCTGCTGGATGAAAAGCGCCAGAAGATGGAACTGGTGGCTTCCTACGGCCTCAGTGACCGTTACATCAACAAGGGCACCGTGACCACCGATAAGTCCATTGCCGAAGCCATGATGGGCAAAGCGGTCTCTATCTATGATGTCGCCAGCGATGAACGGGCCACCTTTCCCAAGGAGTCGGCGGAAGAAGGCATCAAGTCCATCCTGTCGGTGCCCATCACCCTGAAGGGCAACATCATTGGCGTTATGCGCATCTACACCGCCGAACCGCGGGATTTCACCGATGACGAGATCACTTTCATCTCATCCCTGGCCGAACAGGCGGCCCTGGCCATGGAAAACGCCCGCATGTATCAGAAGCTCAAGGGCGAATACGAGGAGATGATGGGCGACATGTACAGCTTCGCCGGGTTTACCAGGTTTTAGGGGCCGCTGATTATTCAGGAAAATTCAGGGGGCGGGTGGAAACCCGCCCTTTTTTTAACTACCTTTTTGATAAATTAGTGCTATGGGAGGATTCATGTCGCATTATTATGAGGAAGAAGACCTGGAGAGGTTTAGCGAAATCGGCAAGCATCGCCCGGAACTCTTCGATTTCTTTATGAACTACTACCAGGGGGTCATGGCGGCCGGGGCCCTGACGGTGCGGGAGAAGGCCCTGATCGCCCTGGCGGTGGCCCATTCGGTGCAGTGTCCTTACTGCATCGACGCCTATACCCGGGCCTCCCTGGAGGCCGGCTCCAATATGGACGAAATGACCGAAGCCATTCATGTGGCCGCGGCCATCCGGGGCGGAGCCACCCTGATCCACGGCATCCAGGTGCATAATGTCGTGGATAAGATAACTATTTAATAGGGGTATCCGGTTGACTCTCCCTGCTACTATATGTAGTAAAGGGGTTGATGACAGTTGAAGATTATCCCCGAACCATCCTTGAATTCGAACAAAGGTTTGCTACGGAAGAGGACTGCCGTAGATA
>JAMCQY010000241.1 GCA_023381945.1 Deltaproteobacteria bacterium | reverse complement strand
GCCTTGCAGCCCCAGGTGGCGATAGCGTCCCAGGCCCACATCGGGTACAAGACAGCCCGGAGGAGGGCATAGAGCAGGATTAGCGCCAGCAGGCCGAGGAACAGCCAGTCCCAGCCCTGGAGGCTGAAGGCCCCCCTCATCCTAGCCCTCTCCCCCCGCTGGGAGGAGAGGGGAGGAGAGGAAAAAACTCCTATCAATTGATCTAAATCTGCGCGGCAGGCCCGGCGGCCCCGGGGAAGGAGGAGCAGGACCACTGTCAAGGCCATTAAGGGGCCGATGATCAGTGCGAGATCGTAAGGGTGGCCCCGCCAGGTGAGGGCCAGCATCCAGAAGGTCAGGAGAACCACGCCTGTCCCGAAACTAAAGGCCAGGCGCTCCAGGGGCCGGAACTCCCGAGGCCGGGGCAATGCTGCCGCCAGCAGGGCATAACCCAGGAAGACCAGCAATCCCAGCCCCCCCAGGAAGCGCAACAGACTGAGGGCCGTGTCAATCATAGAAGCCCCAGCGGAGGCGGGTGTAATCGACCCGGTAAACCCGGCCCGGGCCCGTGAGGTCCACCGGCTCCAGCGCCCCGGAACGAAGGGCTGCCCTGACCCCCGGCCCCAAGGGCTGGGTGCGGTCCCGGATGAGCAGGAAGGAGGCCCGGTCCTGGTGCAGGGCATAAAACAGAAACGGCGCCGGTGCCTCCGGCGCCATCAGGATATGGCGTCGGGGGGCCAGAAAATAGCGCACCTCGATCTCCTTGCCGGCCTCATAATTATCCAGGAAGAGGTAAGTGGCGTCGGGCGGGATGATGGCGGACAAGGCTTTGGCCCACGGGTATAAAGGGTTTTCCTGGCGGATGGCGGCGCCTACGTCCTGACGGGCGGTGCGGCGGACCAGGTCCGCGGCTTCCGGGCCGAAATGCCAGAAAAGCCAGATTATTTGCAGGCCCCAGAGTATTAAAATGACCTGGGTCAGAAGAAATTTCCAATTTCTTAACATATGTTGGGGAATGGGGTAAAAGGGGAAAAGGGAAAGAGGAGAAAAGGAAAAAAACGAGATTTTCGTTGGGGTTTCAGTAAGGAATTCCCTATTGCCCTTTTCTCCCCCAATCTTTTAGTCCCAGAAGCGGAAGCGGATGATGTGGCAGACCGCAGCGAGGCCGTCCCGCCAGGTGATCTTCTTGCCGTGGGCGTAGTCCCGGCCATGGTACTGGATAGGGACCTCGTAGATGCGCCAGCCGGCTTTGGCGATCTTGGCGGTAAGCTCCGGCTCCACTCCAAAGCGGTTGCACTTTATCTGCAAGCCTTTGAGAACCTCGGCCTTGAAGACCTTGTAGCCCACCTCCATGTCGGAGAGATTCAGGTTGGTGAACATGTTGGACAAGGTAGTGACGCAGCGATTGCCCATATAATGCCAGAAAAACAGCACCCGGTGGGGGCCGCCGCCAATCATCCGGCTGCCGTAGACCACGTCCGCCAGGTTCTGTTCAAGGGGCGCCAGCAGGGCCGGATAATCCATCGGGCGGTATTCCAGGTCGGCGTCCTGGATGATGACCACATCGCCGGTCACCTGGGCAAAGCCGGTGCGCAAGGCTGCGCCCTTGCCCTGGTTGCGGTCATGATAGAAGACCTTGACGTCCTCATACTCCCCGGCCAGGCGGCGCAGGATGTCCCGTGAGCCATCGCTGGAGGCGTCGTCCACCGCGATGATTTCTTTGGTGTAGGGGGTGAGTTGCACCAGGCGGAAGATCTCTTCCAAGGTGTCTTTTTCGTTGTATACCGGAATAACGATGCTCAGTTTCATATAAGTCTCAACTCCTAAGAATAATCAATAATTATATAACTTAACCTGGGAAAGGGGGAGACTTTTTATTCCGGGAATCTAAGACGGGATCAAGGACTTTGGAAAAATGGGGGAAAGCAATCGAGAAGATGGGCGGCCTTCAAAGGCCGGCCCATCTTCTTGGTATTGAAGCAATGATTATTTACCGACCCTATTTTGAATTACCGTGAAGGTCTGTCCGGCGATGGTCAGGGTGCCGGTCCGTTGAGTCCGGTAGGGATTAGCGGCCACTGAATAATTGACCGAGCCATTGCCGCTGCCCGTATTGCCGGCTTTGATAGTAACCCAGCTGACGTTGCTGACTGCGGTCCAACTGCAGTTGTCCTGGCTGGAGACGGTAACGGTTCCAGATCCCCCGGTGGAACGGAAAGTCTTACTGGTGGGGGATAGTGCGAAGGTGCAGGCCGGCGGCGGGCCAACCGGGCTGTAGCCTTCATCGGCAATGGTATACTGGCCGAAATTGACTACACTAGTAAGTTGGCTGTAGGCAATAAGGAAGTAACCGGACATGCCCCAGCCGGTGCCCCAGCTATTTTTGACAATGAAGTACTGCCCTGGGTCGTCATAGCCGACAATCACCACGGCATGTCCCCCCTGGTAAGTGCCGGAGACATAGCTGTAAACGCCGCTGACATAAGAATAGAAGTCCGAATATACCTCCATGGTGGTGACCACCGGACCATAGGTGGTGATGGCGCTTTTCAAGCTCTCCACGGTGGGAGCGGTGGTGGCCACCCAGTGCCAGCCCGCAGAACGGTAGTCGGCGGTTGACCAATTGGCGCAGGCACTGGCGCAAGTGCTATTGGTGGCGGTGTAAGGGAAGCAAGATTCCAGGGGGAGGCCGATGTCCCGGACGAAGTCGGAGGCGGTATTGACATAGCCGCCGCTGCAATTTCCGGCGGTGCTGCAGGAAACCAGGGTCTGCTCAGATAAATTAACGTCCATCCCCGGGGAGTTTTCCCCCAGCAAAACTTGCGACTCCAGGGCTCCGGCAGTGGCAAAGGCCCAACAACTGCCGCAGTCGCCCTGGTCCCGGATGGGGGTAACGTAATTGCCGGCATAGGCGCCGCTGGCGGCGCGCCAGTCGAATCTGGCGGGCACGGTTAAGGTCGTGAGAAATGATTGCTCCGCAGCGGCGGCCTGGTGGTCATCGTCGGAGAGGGGTGCCTTCAGCAAGGCCACACGTCTTTTCTTAGCCTCCGGGGATAGCTTGGAAATGGAGGTCTCCCCGGCGACCCAGTGAGCACCCTTGTCCTTGATGCCCTTTTGGATGGTAGCTAGATCATTCGGGGCAGCCCCAACCCCCGCAGGCAGAAACAACATCGGCAGGAAAGCCAAAACCAACAGTGCCAAGACAAACCTAAAGCTCTTCTCCATGATGCCCCCCGTTGAAAATTTGGAAAATTGAGGATTACCCAGCATCATGCCATCCTTGGAGTAACCTTGCTGAACCGTTGGTCCAGCAAGGCGGGTCATCCTTTCCCCAAAGCCGCGCTGAGAGCAGGATGCAGCAATCCGTGCTGCGGCTCTTTTCCGACTGCCTCTGGAGGGCCTGGATCACTGGTGAGTTTTGACTGAATCTAATGATTTTCAATCTGAAGGAAAGCTAGTAAAAGTGCCTAATCTATCACGGTAAAATCACCTATATGCGTGGTCATTATGGCCATAGCGGGATTTGAGTAAGCGGATCAGGTTGAATATGTTAAGATATCAATTAGTTATGAAGAGAGCGGGTGTTTATAGTGGGGTATGATCAGAATGATTAAAGTTGGAAATCCAGCCAGGGTTGGCGAGTAGAGGAATTAAATATATCTAATTAGGGAGGGCTCAGCCGCCGATGCTCACCATCGCGCGGCCGGGAAGGGGGATAGCTGCGGCATTGGCGCGGGCGGCGGAATTTTTCCACTGGATAGCCTCCCGGAAGAGACGGCCCAGGGTTTCGTCGTCGGCTCCCTGGCGCAGGGGAGACTTCAGGTCAAGCTCCACCGGGGAGAAGAGACAGGGCCGCAGCAGCCCGGCGGCAGTGAGGCGCAGGCGGTTGCAGGCGGGGCAGTGGTGATCGCTAACCGAGCTGATGAAGCCTAACTCGCCCTGGAACCCCGGGATTCGGAAGATCCGGGCCGGGCCGGCGGTGGCAGACTGGCGCACGGGCTCCAAAGGCCCCAGCACCTGCAGCCGCTGGCGCACCATTGCTATGGGCAGGAAATGTTTATCCCAGAGATTTTGATCCACCGTGGGCATGAATTCGATAAACCGCACCTGGAAGGGGTGGGCCTTCGTCAGCCTGGCGAACTCCAACAATTCATCTTCATTGAGGCTCTTTAACAGAACGCAGTTGATCTTTAGGGGGTTGAATCCCAGGCTCAGGGCAGTCTCTAAACCAGCCAGAACTTCGTCCAGGTGGTCACCGCCGGTCAGTTCCCGGTAGCGCTCCCGGCGGAGGCTGTCCAGGCTCAGGTTGAGGTGGCGCAGCCCGGCAGCATAAAGCTCTTGGCCCAGTTCCCGGAGCAGCACGCCGTTGGTGGTGAGGCAGATTTCTTCCAGGCCGGAAACCTGATGCAGGCGGCGGATGAACTCCACCGCGCCTTTGCGCACCAGGGGTTCGCCGCCGGTGACCCGGATCTTGCGAATGCCCACCTTGGCTGCCGCCCTGGCCAAGCGGAGCAGTTCTTCATAGCGCATGATTTCCCGGCACGGCAGCTTCTCCCAGCCCCCCCAGGGGGTGCAGTAAGCGCAGCGCAGATTGCAGCGGTCAGTGATGGAGATGCGCAGGTAGTTGATGGCGTTGGGCAAGGTTAACTCACTTAATAGAAGGAGTGCTGAGTGCTGAGTACTGAGTCTGTCCTCGTTTTCTTAGTTTTTTCAGCACTCATTACAGTTGTTTCTTGACGACTGAGGATTGAATTTGCGCTTCTTTAGATTTGGCCACGGAAACTCTCAGCCCTCCCAGAATCAGGGAAAGTTCTTTGGCTTTGGCCATAGTTTGATCAAACTGATGGCTTGCCAAATATCTGGCATCCAAAGCAACATACAAATGAAGCGAACTTCAGCGCAAGAAGATTTGGCAATGGAAATGAATTGGTGAAATTCCGTCAGTTTGCCTCGTTCGAATCCTTCCGCCAGATTTGCCATGATGGAGACGGCGGCTCGCTGAATCTGATTCCTTAAGCCAACATCCTTATTAAAAGGCTCTTGGCAACTGATTTCATAAATCTCCTTCGTCAATTCCCTGGCTTTCTGCCAAGCGATCAAATCTTCAAACTTTTCTACCTTACCCATTCTTATTTCTCAGTCCTCAGTCCTCAGTACTCATTACTGCCTTTCCTACTGCACCTGAAACTGAACCTCTTTTTGGTTCATGGCATAACCGGTGCTGACCTTGGTTTTCAGGGTATAAGTGCCGGGCCTGGCGTCGGCCGGCAAGGTGAAGTCCACCTCCTGGAGCCAGGTGCCGTTGAGCTTGCGCATATCGGTACTCTTGGTCCTGCCCAGAGATTTCCCCTGAAAAGAGATATCCCGGGTGATGGCCACCGGAATGGCTACGGCATCCGGGGTGAGGATCGTATAGGTGGTGGCCAGGACCATAGCCTGGCCGGCTTTGGCCTTATCTGGCCGCACTTCGACGCTGTCCAGGCGCAGGACGCAGCCGCTGGTGGAGCAGTAGTTCTCCCGAGCCACCAGATCCTCGCGGCCCAGGCGGCTGGCCTCGCGGTCACCGCCGTAGACCCCCCATTGGTAGTCGCCCCAGGTGCGGTCCAGGAAGCGTTTTTGAGCTCCGGCCGGAGTGATGCCGACGGTCAAGATGATTAGCCCTGCCAATCCCAGCCAAACCAGAGAGCGACGATTTCTGCGCATGACGAATCTCCATTTTTTTCCAGGTGGTTGGCGGTTTTACTTAAGCGCTTAAGTCAATGTTCTAATTTTAAAGCATCAGGTGGAAAAAGCGAAGCTGGATTTTAAAAAAACAGTAGTCAGTAGCCAGTAGTCAGTAGCCAGGGAGCAGTCGTCAGGGGGCAGACCGGGGACCTGGGCTCCGGTCTCCGGTCTCCCTCGTATTCAGGGTAGGTAGCGGCGGGCACCTCTGAAGGAGACGCGCCAGGTTTCAGCATCCAGACGGCTGACCGCGACGCCCCGGGGGGAGGCATGGATAAAGCGGCCCTCCCCCAGATAAATGCCGTCGTGGCAGATTTCTTCAGCTTTGAAAGACGGCAGGAAGCCGGCCAGATAAACGTCCCGGCCCCGGGTTTGGCAGTAGCGGTTGAAGAAGACCACGTCTCCGAAGCGCAGCTCTCTAAGGTCCACCGGGCGGCCGGCGTTATACTGCTGGGCCACGGTGCGGGGCAGCATGACGCCGGCCCGCTGGAATAGAGCTTGAATCAGACCGGAGCAATCCACTCCCTGGGGGGTAGTGCCGCCGGAGTGGTAGGGGGCTCCATAAAAGTCACCCAGGGCTTGCTCCAGTGCGACCTCCTGGGGGCCGCGATGACCTTGGGGCAGCGGGCCGATGGAGGCCCGGGGCGGGGGCGGCGGAGGAATAGAGGGACCGGCGCAGCCGATTAGCAAGCCGGCCAACGCCAGAACAGAGGCGAACGTGAACGTGCGCCAACATTTAACGGCCATCCGAAACCTCCCCCGATTATGGACAGCCCTTACTGCTCAAGACAGGCGCCTGAGCCAGTCAACCTAGAAATCTTTTGCGCAATAATACTAAAAAATCGAGAAGTAATAAAAGAAATTTTTTTGGCTTTTACATTAAGTGAGAAATTTAAAAATGCAATAGCGGCTGCCGAGCAAAGAATAATTCCTTTAGTGACAACAGCGAGACTAGGAGCCATTGCCAAACCATCTTTTTCTGTCACCCTGAGCGAAGCGAAGGATCTAGGTAATTGAAAAAAATAGATTCTTCGCTACGCTCAGAATGACAATTTTATCAAAATGAGGTTTTGCAATGGAAGCTGAGAAAGCGCAGGCAAAAGCCTGCGGCTACATTTTTCACTTTATAGCGGTTGCCAAAAGTTTTTTCCGATAACCCGATGGATTGTAGGGGCGGACCCATGTGTCCGCCCGCAGGAGGGCGCACACGCGGGTGCGCCCCTACAAGAAATTATTTTTGGCAATCGCTATA
>JAMCQY010000373.1 GCA_023381945.1 Deltaproteobacteria bacterium | reverse complement strand
GGCTTGCCGTGCCAGCCATTTTGGTTTTCTACGAACGACACGCCTTTGCCCTTGATGGTCTTGGCAATGAGCATGACGGGTTTGTCGGTCACCAGGGCGGCTTGGCGATAAGCCTCCAGGACCTCGGGGAAGGAGTGGCCGTTTTGAATCAGGATGGTTTCCCAGCCGAAGGAGGCGATCCGGTCTTCATAGGCCATCAGGTCCCAGCCGTACATGGTCTCGCCCCGCTGGCCCAGGCGGTTGACGTCAAGAACGCCCACCAGGTTGTCCAATTTGTAGTGGGCCGCAAGCTGCAAAGCTTCCCACTGCGAGCCTTCGCCCATTTCGCTGTCGCCCAGGAGCACGTAAGTCGTATAGGGCACCTTGTCCAGGTACTTGCCGTTCAGGGCCTGGCCCACCCCGATGGAGAGTCCCTGGCCCGAAGGCGGGATTGCCGACGCGGTGAAGCGGAAGGCCATCGTGGGGTGGCCTTCCAGTGGGCTGCCGAAATGACGATAGGTCATCAACTCGTCAACGGTCAGGCCGCCGGCCACAGCCCAAAGGGTATAGAACAGGGGGGTGGCGTGGCCCTTAGAAAAAATCAGGCGGTCGTTATTGGGGTGTTTGGGATTCTTCAGGTCGTAGCGGAAGATACCTCCGAAGAAGAGAGCAGCCATCAGCTCCACCCCGGAAAGCGCCGAAGTGGGGTGACCGCTGCCAGCCTGGGTGGTCATATTGAGAATGTAAAAGCGCATCCAGGCGGCGATCTTGGCCAGTTTTTCCAGCTGTTCTTTTTCTGCCATAAACGGGTCCTCCCGGACGGTAGATTGCTTGGCGGAAAGGCTGTTTTCTTCGGCTAGAAATTAAAATTAAGAACTAAAGGTCAGGTTTGCAAGTTTCAAAGTCGGATATCGGTATGTAGCCCTGAATTTGCCCCACACAAGTTCATTCTTCATGCAGGGGAAAAGTCAGGGTGGCGCCATACCAGCCGACGAGACTCACCAAAGGCAGCAGGGAAAAGATCAGGACCAGAAAGACCTTGCCGGTCCAATGGTCCAGAGCGGCGAGAATTCCCGGGTTCAGCCAGCGCCAGATAAAGGTCCCGGTCCCCACGGTCAGCAGGATGGGAGTCAGGGTCAGCTTGATGATGACCGGCCGTAGGGGCCGCAATTCGTAGTTGAGCCACCAGGTGAGCAGCCCGGTAATCAGGGCCACCGGGGTGAACAGCACCCCTCCTCCCAAGCAATGCCAGGCAGTGGTCTCAAAGGCGGCATTGCTGGTGAGCAGATAAAGGAGCGCAAAGACCGGCGCGGAGATAAAGAAAACGATAGGGAAGTGCACCGTCATGGGGTGAGGGTGGCGCCGGAACAGGGGAAAACGCTTAAGAAACCGGGCCCAAAATCCCGGCCGCGGCTTTCTGGCGGTCTCTGCCTGCGGGGCGGTGGACTCGGGGCTCGCTTTTAGTATCCCCACCAGGGGGTAGCGCTCAAAGACCTCTTCACCGTGGGGGGCTTCGGGCAACTCGGCGCTGAGGTCGGCCCCGGCGGCGTGGCCCGTCATGTGTTCCCCTCCGGCCCACAGTTCGCTGCCGCTGACATCGTAGACCCGGCCCTGGTAGGCGATATAGACAGGCTTGCCATCGGCGCCGTTGAATTCGGCCAGGTCTTCAACGGTAAATTCTTTTAATTCTTCAGCCAATTTTTTCCCTTGGTGTAGGGGCGGGTTTTAAACCCGCCCCTACGATTGTGAACGGCCGAACCGCCGCCCCGTCAGCAGAATTTTCTTCAAGAGGAAAAGTAATCATGCCGCCGTGAAAGCTGATCACCGTCACCAACGGCGTCAGTGCCAGAACCAGCAGGAGATAGACAAAATTCCAGCCTTGGAGGTCCCGCAGCACCAATGGATCGAGCCACCGCCAGACAAAGGCCGCAGTGACCATGGCCCACAGTAGATATGACAGGCGCCTTTCCTGGGCCAGAGTAGGTTCGGGGTGCGGATAGTTCAACCTTTGGGTGAAGACCCCGGTGATAATGGCCCCTGGAGTGGTCAGCATCCCGCCTCCCAGGCAGTGAAAGGCCGTAGTCTCAAAGGACGCCACGCCGGTCAGCAGATAAAGCAGCGTGAAAAAGCTGGCGGACAGCATGAAGACGATGGGAAAATGAGCCATTGCCGGATGGGGGTGGCGTTGCAGATAGGGGTAGCGGGCCGCCAGGTCAGCCATCCATAACCCGTCCGGTTCTGCCTTTCCCGGCAGGCGTCTGGTTGCCATCACCACCAAGCCGCCAATCCTGGACTGGCCCAAAGGTTCGCCAGGACCACGGCCAGCACCGCCAGGGGATAGTAGCTGGCCCGGTTAAACAGGGCCGCGGCGCAATCATGATTCCGGTAAAGCCGCCAGGCAGGCAGCAACAACAGGTAGACCCCCAACCCCAAGATCAGGAGGTGATGCGAGAGGGGGAAAGTGACCGGACCCAACCGCAGGATGGCCAGGCTGAGGATGAGGCTGCCGGCCAAAGCAGCCAGTGACAGGGCCCCGGCCTTTCTCAGGCCGAAGACCACTGGGATCGTCTTCGCCTTAAGGCGGCGGTCAGGTTCGACATCATGCCAGTCGGCCGGGATATTTTGGCCGCCGACTTCCCAGAGAAAGATCCAGAGAAAAAGTACCGCCAGGAAGACCGGCGAGGGCTGTGAGTCTACGGCGAAGACCGCGGCCGCGGCGCCCAGGCTCTTGACCACGCCGGCCACCAGCAGACGCAGATGGCTGACCTTGAGGAGCAGGCAATAGACGGCCTCAAGAATGCAGCCCAGAAGAAAGATCAAGGCGCACACCGGGTTGAGGGTGTAAGCGCCCAGTAGGGCTACGAAGGCCCAGCCCCCGGTCCAGAGCAGCCCCTCGCGGAAGCTCATCCAGCCTGCGGCCATGGGGTGGCGCACGAACACGTCGTCCAGATAATGGTCCGCCTTGGGGGCCCCCTGCATGAGAAATTTTTCCTGGTCCACCCGGCAGTCCACCACGTCGTTCAGGGCGTAAACCGCGGTATAGCCGGCAAAGACGGTGAGCAGGCCCAGGGCGATGACCCCCGGGGGCGGGAAGGTCCCAAGTGCGAGAAGCGCCGCCAGGGCCGGGGCTGCCAGGTCGAGGAGGCCGTGAGGGGTGCGGGACAGGGCCAGGAAGAGCTTGAAACGGGAGAGGCCGAACTCCATGGCGGACGGGTTCGTTTCAGCTTTCAGAATAGGATGGTCGCTCATGGCTCTGGGGATATAGCTCTCAGCTTTCAGCGGTCAGCCTTCAGTAATAATTTTCGTCTTTACTGGTCATTAACTATTCACGATTCGCTATCCACTATTCACTGCTAACTGCTCACTTAAGATAAGGCGGCAGCCTGGGCTGTCAAGCATCACTGGTGCAGACTGCGCACCCTTGAAAGTACACATTGAAGTGCTAATTTTATGTCCAAATTATCGAAACGAGTAAACTATGCGCCCTAACTACGCCTTATGGATCGGATTGGTGGTCATTGCCATCAGCGCTACCCTGGCCGCGCACTATTTCCCCGTGTTTCCAGGGGACGTGGCGGTGGCGAGGTGGGTGCAATCCCTGGTCCCCCAAGACCTGGGTTGGGCGGCAGGCGTCTCAAGGACGGCCCAATTTCCCTGGGTCCTGCTGATATTGGCGCTAGTCCTGGCTCTGTCCTGGAACATGGCCGGCTGGCGCGGCGCAGTGGCCTCGGTGATCAGCCTGGTAGGGATAATGGTCCTGGGAAACTATATCCTCAGCCCGGTTATTGCCCGGCAGCGGCCTTCTCCGGACCTGGTGCGGGTCTTTCGGCCATTTTCGGGTTATGGCTTTCCTTCTCTATCCGTCCTGGTGTTTGCTGCAACTTTCGGCTTCCTGGCGATTCTGGCCGCGGTTAAGACTTCCGGTTGGCGGCGCACCTGTATGCTGCTTGGCTGCCTAGCTATCCTCATCCTGGGCGGGGTGGCCCGTATCGCCCTGGGGGCACACTGGCCCAGCGACGTGATTATTTCTTATTACCTGGGATTACTCTGGGCGGCCTTCCTGATTCGGTTTTTCTTTTCGGGGTCTGCCCTGAGAAGATCGGCCTCACGCCAAGACGCAAGAATGTAGGCGGGGAGACGCCAGCCCCACCAACTTTTTCATAATTTTGGGGCAGGCCGAAAGCCCATTGGCGGCTCCCCGGGTTGAGCCTTGACAGGTGGGAGCGCGGTTCTTAGGTTTAGTAGGTAGTTACCTCGCAAGCCTTAGGAATAACTATTAATAATGATTACCCTTTTAACCTATAGTCTTCCCCAATCAAGGCATTTACAGAGTTATTTTCAGGGAACTTTATGCAGCCGGTAAGTCCCGCCATCTTGAGCCCCTGGTCCCCTGGATTGCTCAGTCTGGCCCTCTATACCGGCATTGTCCTGGTCCTGCTGGGGTTGCTGTTGTTCCTGACCCGGTGGTTGGGGGAACAGAAGCCCGACTATGAAAAGGAACGGCCCTACGAATGCGGGGTGATTCCCACCGGCTGGGCCCGTTTCCGCTATCCGGTGCCCTTTTACCTGGTGGCGGTTTTCTTTCTCATCTTCGACGTGGAAACCGCCCTGATCTTTTCCTGGGCGGTGGCCATCGAAGACCTCAGTTGGCGCGGCTGGCTGCAGATCAGCTTTTTCATCATCATCCTGCTCCTCAGCCTGGTTTACCTGTGGCTCAAAGGAGGGCTCGATTGGCAGCCCCGGTTACTTCGAAAGGCGTCACCACTCCGGAAATAATCCGCGGCCTGGAATATCTGAACCGGCCGCGGTTTAAAAGCGGGGAACACCCCGGCGGGCGGATGGAGCACGCCCTGGATTTCCTGGTCAACTGGTGCCGGGCCTACAGCTTCTGGCCGCTCTTTTTCGGGCTGTCCTGCTGTTTTATCGAAGAGATCACCGCCTGGACGCCGCGCTTTGACATCTCCCGGTTCGGGGCCGAGGTTCTCAGGGGCTCGCCCCGGCAGTCGGATCTGTTGATCATCTCCGGCACGGTTTTCAAGAAGATCGCCCCCGTGGTCCTCAGGCTCTATGAGCAGATGACCGAACCGAAATGGGTCATCTCCATGGGCTCCTGCGCCAACTGCGGCGGCATGTACGACTGCTACAGCGTGGTCCAGGGCATCGACCAGATCCTGCCGGTGGATATCTATATCCCCGGCTGCCCGCCCCGGCCCGAGGCAGTGTTGCAGTCCATCGTGCTGCTCCAGGAGAAGGTCATGTCCGAGCGGCCGGCTCGAAAACTCTTGCACCTGACCGGCGGCAGCCAGGGGACGCAGATTCCCATCCTGGTGGACGGCCTGACCAAGTCCAGGGATTGCCGGGGCCCCGGCTATTACGGCACCCCGCCCCGGGGCTCCGAGGAGACCCCGCCCAGGTTTTTCGATTCCCGGTCCGACCAGATGTGGACTCCGCCACCCCATTGGATCGAACTAAAGGAGACGGATCAATCCCTGGCCAAGACCTTAACAGAAAAATTCGGGGACGCGGTGGCCCAGGCAGAAAATACCTCGGACATGCTGACCTTTCAGGTGGAAGCAGAACGGGTCAAAGAAGTGCTGCGCTTTTTAAAGACCGAGTCTGAACCAAAATTCCTGCGCCTGGACGACCTGACCGCGGTGGACGAAACCGCCCGGCGGGAGCGGGAGAAGTACCCGGATTTCACCCTGAACTACCAGTTACTTTCCTTCGAATCGGCCACGCGGGTGCGCCTGAAGGTGCCGCTTCCCGGGCCAAGGCCGGCCATCCGCACCATCACCGACCTCTGGCCCTCGGCTAATTGGTACGAGCGCGAGACCTTTGATATGTTCGGCATTCATTTCGAGGGCCACCCCCGCCTGTGGCGCATTCTCATGCCTCACGATTGGGAAGGGCATCCACTCAGAAAAAGCTATCCGGACCGGGCCACCGACATGCCGCCATACACTCATTACGATGCCCAGAAGCACCAACCCCGTGACGGTGGCGAATATTTTGCCGGGCAGCTGACCGAAGACCAGTATGTACTGAATATCGGACCGCACCACATCAGCACCCACGGCCTGATCCGTTTTATCCTGGCCCTAAGGGGCGAGGAGATCACCGCCCTCGACACGGATATCGGCTATCACCACCGGGCGGCGGAGAAGATCGGCGAGCGCCAGTCCTGGCACCAATACATCCCTTATACCGACCGGGTGGATTATCTCACCGGGGTGGCCAACAACCTCACCTACCTGCTGGCGGTGGAGAAGCTGGCGGGCATCCCGGTGCCGGACCGGGCCCAGGTCATCCGGGTGATGCTCACCGAATTCTTCCGCCTCAGCAACCACCTGGTGTGGTTCTCCACCTATACCCACGACACCGGCGCCATGACCCCCAACTTCTACTGCTTCGCCGAGCGGGAGAAGATCATGGACATCGTCGAGTTGATTACCGGAGGGCGCCTCCATCCCTCCTGGTTCCGGCTGGGCGGCGTGGCCATGGACCTGCCCGAGGGCTGGAAGGAACTGGTGGATGATTTCGTCAAGGTTTTCCCCAGGCGCATCAAGGAATTTGAAGCCCTGATCACCAGGAACCCTATTTTCGAAGCCCGGACCCGGGACGTGGGTTATCTTTCCAGGCAGAACGCCATGGAATGGGGAGTCACCGGGCCCAACCTCAGGGCCAGCGGCCTGGAATGGGATTTGCGCAAGCAAATGCCTTATTCGGGCTATGAGGCCTTTGACTTTGACATTCCCTACGCCACGGGCGGCGATTGCTATGCCCGGTATCTGGTGCGGGTGGAGGAGATGCGCCAGAGTGTCAGGATCATCGAGCAGGCTGCCAACCGGATGCCGCCGGGGCGCTGGCTCAGCGACGACTACCGTTACATCATTCCGCCCAAGGAAGAGACCCTGACGGACATCGAGACCCTGATTCATCATTTCATCAACGTCACCCGCGGCGCCAAGATTCCCCGGGGGGAGGCCTACATGGCCA
>JAMCQY010000252.1 GCA_023381945.1 Deltaproteobacteria bacterium | reverse complement strand
TTCAACATGGGCATCGCCGAACAGGACCTCATGGGCACCGCCGCCGGCCTGGCCCTGGGCGGCAAGATCCCCTTTGCCAGCACCTTCGCCATGTTTGCCACCGGCCGGGCCTGGGAGCAGATCCGCCAGACCATCGCCTACGGCAACCTCAACGTCAAGATTGTCGCCTCCCACGGCGGCATCACCGTCGGCGAAGACGGCGGCTCCCATCAGGCCATAGAAGACCTGGCCCTGATGCGCATCCTGCCTAATATGGTGGTCCTGGCCCCGGCCGACGGCCCCGAGACCCGGGCCATGACCCGTTGGGCCGCCGCCTACCAGGGCCCGGTCTATATGCGCACCGGCCGCATGAGCCTGCCGGTTATTTATGACGACACTTACCGCTTCGAATTGGGCAAGGGTTCCGTTTTGCGTGATGGGAGCGACGTCACCCTCATGGCCTTAGGCGTCATGGTGCACGCCGCACTCGAGGCCGCCAGCCTGCTGGCCCAGGAGGGCGTCTCCGCCCAGGTGGTCAACCTAGCCTGTCTCAAACCCCTGGATTGGGAACTGGTGGTAGCCTGTGCCCGGGAGACCGGCGCCGTGGTCACTGCCGAAGAACATATGGTTACCGGCGGCCTGGGCGCGGCTGTCTGCGAAGTACTGGGCGAGCACTACCCGGTCCCGGTCAAGCGAGTCGGCCTCCGGGACACCTTCGGCATCTCCGGCAAACCCGACCTCCTTTTACAGCACTATGGTCTCACCGCAGCCGATGTCGCCGCCGCGGCCCGGCAGGTGATGTCCGGGAAATAGCCGCCTGAGGTCACGATCTTTCCAATAGTTGCTTGATGAGAGAAATCAAGGGCTTTTACCCGGAGCCCGCCGATCGGGAAAATTTCCATCGGCAAAGCTTGTTTTGCATGGAAAATAGTTTAGAGTATAATTATAGATGTCCATTGGTAAAATGCCACTGGTAGGGTACTAGCTTCAGATTCTTACTATTGCATTTTTCTGGGGAGAACTTGGCAAGGTGAAAAATCTCCGTTTGAGCCAAAAGGGTGCCGGCCAAAAGCGATGGACCCGATACACCCTCTTATTTTTACTGCTTTTAGTTCTGGCCATTATGGCAGGCAGGCCGCTGCTGTCGGCAGAAACGCCTTCGAGTTATGATTCGCTGCGCCTGTTCACCGAGGCCCTTTTTGAAATCTCCCACAAGTACGTCTATCCCAAGAGCGAAGAGGATATGATTTACGGGTCCCTGCGAGGCATGATGAACTCCCTGGACCCTGACTCCTCTTTTCTCACTCCCCAGGAATATCAGAGCCATCTCCGCGGGACGGATGGACAAGCCGCAGAGGCCGGGGTGGAGGTGATCATCAAGGACAATCTTGCCGCTCTGACCTCGGTGATCGACGGTAGCCCCGCGGCTGCAGCCGGTTTGAAACCGGGAGACCATGTCCTCAAGATTGACGGCCAAATGGTGCGCAACCAAACAACCCAGGAAGTTGCCCGCCGCTTTCGGGGCACCCCCGGCAGCAGCCTAAAATTGCAGGTAATCCGGAACGGAGTCCTCAAACCGATCGATGTCACAGTGACCTTTGCCCCGCTGACGGAAAATACCGTGACCTCCCAGATGGTAAAAGATTCCATGGCCTATATGCGGGTCCGGTATTTCAACGACGCCACCCCGAAAGAGTTTGGATTCGCCTTGAAATCGCTCCAGAGCCAGGGCGCCAAGGGCCTGATCCTGGACCTGCGCAATAACGCCAGGGGGTCCATGGAGCAGGCGGTGCGAACTGCTTCCCTGCTTCTGGGAAATAAGGAAGTCGTCACCGCTAAAGGCCGCGTGGCTAATAGCCAGCAGATTTTCCGGGGCAAGGAGCGAGACCTGATTACTAAGGTCCCCATTCCCACCGTGGTCTTGATTGATCAAGGCACTGCCCGGGCCGCAGAGATCTTGGCTGCGGCCTTGCATGATCAATACCAGGCCACCCTGCTGGGCGCCAAAACCTTTGGCTTGTGCGGCCTTACTAAGACCATGCCTCTTCAGGACGGTTCTGCCCTGGTGATGACCGTAGCCCAATGCTATACCCCCGGCGGTCAGAAGATTCAAGGCAAAGGATTGGAGCCCAACATCCAAGGCCAAAAGCCGAATGAAAAAGAAAAAGAGAAAAAGCCGGCGGTCGAAGAGTCCAAAAAGACTCCCACCCCGGATCAGGATCCCTGGGTCCTGCAAGCCGTGGAAGTCTTAAAAGGCGGCAAAAAGGCCTGAAATGGGGCTTTAAAAGGCTTTCTTCGACAGATAATTTAGTTATGTCATCTATGACTAATCGGTGCACAAGGAAAAATCATGTTACTTAGAACCCGGTTTTTGGGTATCGCGGCTTTGCTGCTGGGGCTCGGTCTCGGCGGGGTCTGGGCTCTGCACGCCACGGATGGGGCCGCCGCGGGGAGCGGCCTCTACGCCAGCCTGGCTGCCACTCGACCCACGGACTCTGCCACTGTGAGCGCCAAATTGAAGGTTTTCGCCCAGGCTCTGGCTACCATTGAGGAGCAATACGCCGAGCCCAAAACCACCAAGACCCTGGTTTATGGCGCCATCCACGGCGCCGTGGGCACTCTTGATCCCCATTCCTCCTTCATGACTCCGGATGAATTTAAAGAACTGCAAATTGAAACCAAGGGTAAATTCAGCGGCATCGGCATTGAAATCACCATGAAAGATCAGATTCTCATGGTGGTCTCGCCCATCGAAGGCACCCCTGCCTATCAAATGGGCATTCATGCCGGCGACCAGATCGTCAAAATCAACGGCACCCCCACCAAGGGCCTCAGCTTAACGGACGCCGTGAAGCTGATCCGCGGCCCCAAAGGGAGCAAGGTAACCCTCACCATTAACCGGGAGGGCTTCCCTCATCCCAAGGATTTTGCCATCACCCGGGAGATTATCCCCATCCGCAGTGTCAAGGCCCGCGTGATCGATGGCGGCATTGGCTATGTCCGGCTAGCCAACTTCCAGGACCAGACCGATGCCGACCTCCATAATTATCTGCAGAAGATGCGGCAGAAATTGGTGCCTTTCAAGGGACTGGTGCTTGATTTACGCAATGATCCAGGGGGCCTGTTGGAACAGGCCGTACGAGTTTCCGATGAATTTCTCAAAGGCGGTCTCATTGTCTACACGGAAGGCCGTAATCGCCAGCAGACCGGACGTTTTTACGCCACCTCCGGAGCCGATAAATTCACCTCCGTGCCCATGGTGGTGTTGATCAATGAAGGCAGCGCCTCCGCCTCCGAGATCGTCGCCGGGGCTCTCAAGGACCAGAAACGGGCGCTGATTGTTGGCACCAAGAGCTTTGGCAAAGGTTCCGTACAAACCATCCTCCCCATGGATGACGGCTCGGCCCTGCGCCTCACTACGGCCCTGTATTACACCCCCAGCGGCATCACCATCAACGAAAAGGGAATCGTGCCCGACGTGGTGGTCGATGAAAAACCTCTGCCTCCCAACAAATCGCTGGAGAAGCTGAGGGACGAGGCCATGGAGCGCCATATTCGCAAGGAAGGTTTGACGGATAAGCCCTGGAGCGAGCCTATCGGCGCGGCGGAATTGGATAAGGACCCGCAATTGAAACGGGCCGTGGAACTGCTGAATCAGTGGCCGCCTAAGGTCCTGGCGAAACAACAGCCCAAAGCTGGCGCCGCGCAGCCCTAAGGCACTTTTCCGTTTTCCATAGAAGGCACAAAGTACATCTGAGATTATTGGGGGGAATGACTAATCATTCCCCCTATTTTTAAGGGGAGATAAGGCGATTTTTCCTCAAATCTCTCGACTCGGCACTACCCTTTCAGCTTCTCAGACCTTACTTTTATTGTAATATTATTAACTACTAAAGACCCTGCCAAATGACCGGCGCATACGGGTTTTGATATGTCACTTTCTTCTCACGGAAAAGGGAAAACAGAAAACCTCACCCCTCCACGCCCGGAGCGCTTGGTGGCGATCATCGGCCGGGCCAACGTGGGCAAATCCACCCTGTTCAATCGTCTAACCCGCTCTTCCCAGGCCCTGGTGGCCGATATTCCCGGGGTCACCCGGGACCGTCATTATGGCAGCCTCACCTTTGATGACCAGGCCTTTCTTCTGGTGGACACCGGCGGTTTGGTGGGGGGCGAAGACGAGTTGGGCTCCCTCGTGCGCCGCCAAGCCGAGGAAGCCGTGGCCGAAGCTGACGTCATCCTCCTGGTGGTCGACGGCCGGGAAGGTCCCCAGGAAGGCGACTTCCAGGTGGTGGAATTCTTGCGCCGGACTGGTAAGACCGTGCTCCTGGCGGTGAATAAGATCGACCATCCGGGACTCGAAGCCCATGTCGCCGACTTCTATCGCTTCGGCCTAGACCCGATCTATCCAGTCTCCGCTGCTCAAGGCCTTGGGGTAGGCTCCCTGCTCGAGGCCGTCGTCGTACATCTCCCCCCGGTGGCCGAGCTTCCGGCCCCGGCCCCCGGCATCCGGGTGGCCGTATTGGGCCGGCCCAATGTCGGTAAATCCTCATTCATCAACCATTTCCTGGGGGAGGAACGCCTGTTGGTGAGCCACCTTCCCGGCACCACCCGGGACGCCATCGACACCCCCCTGAATCTGGAGGGCGCCGATTATGTCCTGGTGGATACTGCGGGCCTGCGCCGCCCCAGCCAGGTGGGTCGTGAGGGCCTGGAGCGCCAGATGGTCCTGAAGACCATCAAGGCCCTGTCCCGGGCCGAAGTGGCCTTACTGTTGCTGGACGCCCAGGAGGGCCTTACCGGACAAGACCTGCGTATTGCCGGACTCATCCTGGATCAAGCCAAGGCCTGTCTCGTCCTCATGAATAAATGGGACCTGTTGTCCAAGGACGTAAGACAAAAGACCTTGACGCGCGTAAAGGATTCCCTGGAATTCATGGCCTATGTCCCGGTGCTGCCGGTTTCCGTCCTGACCGGTTTTAACTTGAGAAAGGTCTTCCCTCTGATCAACGATCTCCATGACCAGGACGGCCGCCGGGCGAGCACCAGCGAACTCAACGAACTGCTTGGCGAGTTCACTTCCCGGGTGCCACCGCCCATGCATCATCACCGCCCGGTGAAATTCTTCTACCTGACTCAGGCCGAGGTGCATCCCCCCACCTTCATCGCCTTCGTCAACCAGCCCCAGGCCGTGCCCGACTCCTACCGCCGCTTCCTGGTGAAGCAGCTGCGGGAGCGCCTGGGCATCCCCCACGCTCCGGTGCGCCTCTTCCTCAAAGGACGCAAAAGCCAGACCAGATAACGGAGGCGGGATTTCCCAGGCCAGCCGCCCCCTATTCAATGGGGATTAACGATTTCCCAACTGGAGCTCTTCGGTTCTTAAAGAGGAAACCGCAAAGCGGCTTTTGACAGGGCGAGACCGCTGCAAAAAATCATGGAGATCAGCCCCCCGGCTGTGTACATTGCAGGCGAGGGCGCCTGCTCTCCATCATCTTTTTTTAATGACATCTTCTGGTTTGTTGGAAGGGATTATCGCCGAATTTCAATACGCCTCCCACTGTTGCATTATGCAACATGCCCGAGACACCTGTAGTTTTGACTTGCAATAACTTAGGAAAAAAATTTGGAAGATTCAGAATGCTGCTTACCGCATGGAACCGGGTTATTTAACTACCCGCAGTGCGGGAGGTCTTCCCGAGCTGCGGTCGCGGCAATGATTCTTGCCGTGTTTCAGAGCGTTTTTCACCCGCACCCCGTTGATGAGAAAATAGGCAATCACTGCCCGTTCCCACTCCGGGGATGGGTCACATTGTTCCATACGGGTTTTAAAGTGATTAAGCAGGGCGGTGAGGTCAGTTTCATCAAAGGCCAATACTCGTTCGGCCAAGAGCTCGATGGATTCCGCGATCATAGGTAGGTTTTCCTGTTTTCTTCGGACGAAATCGGTCAAGTTCTCTTGTAACATTGGAATGAAATTCATGTCAAGGTAAAAATACTCAGGGATTTCCCTGAAGCAATTATTGTGGCATCAAGGCGCCAGAGCATCGATTAACTCCGCCAGCCTTTGTGCCTCCGCCGCCAGAATTGCTTCGCCTTTCTCGGCACTTGCCTGTCCCGGGTCCCCCCAGACCCCGCCCGGCCAAAAGCTTCGTTTATCCCGCACCAATTCGAATTTTGGAAAGTTGGGCCATTCCGCCGGCGCCCTGCCTTTGACCAGTTGCGGATAAGCAGCCAGCATGATAGAGGTTTCCACATCCCCGGCGTGGGAGTCGCCCCGGGTGGCTACCAGGTGCGGTTTATCCGCCAACACCTCCCGCAGCAAATCCAGAATATTCACCACTGCCAGCCGAATATCGGCAAATTCCGTAAGCAAGCTTTCGCCGGCCTCCACCAGGGCGCACATATGGGTGCCGCCGGCGTGGCCGCTGATGAAAATCAGGCGCCGCAGGCCTTGCCGGTAAAATTCCCTTCCCAGGTCCCGGATCAAACCCCGCAAGGTATCGCCGCTGAGGCTGATGGTGCCGGGGTGTTCCCGGGTGGAGCGGCAGATGCCGTAAAAAACCGGCGGCGCCACCAGGACCGGCCGCAGCGCCGCGGCTCGCCTGGCCACCTCTATGGCATGAAACGTGTCGGTCCCCAAGGGCAAATGCGGCCCGTGCTCCTCAACCGAGCCCACCGGCAGGATTACCGTCCGGCTCTGATCCCGGGCGGCCTCGAACTCCGGCATGGTCAGGTCGTGCCATTGAGACATGCTGACGCCTTCTCTTTTTTGAGTAAAAAATAACCACTAATTTATATCAATTACCACTGCTGTCCGGTAGAAATTACTTAGGATAGCAAGTAAAACAGCCCCAACACAGCCGATCAATGCTATAATGGGTTTGGCAAAAACCTAAACATTGAAAGGAGTTATGGGGCTTATGGCACATTGTAGCACACTCATGGGTCAATTACTACAACTCATACCGAGACATGTTTTCGATCACCTGGTGGACAGCCATGCCTGGCAGGGGCCGAAACCCCGAAAATTCACCTATTGGTCGCACCTGGGA
>JAMCQY010000234.1 GCA_023381945.1 Deltaproteobacteria bacterium | reverse complement strand
ATCATTAATGACCTTGATATGGGCATCCTTGTAATTATTCGCCGCCGATAGCCTTTCCTGATAGGATAACCTCTCGTCACCCATGACGGCTTGCCAGAGGGTAGAGGTTTCTTTGGTGGCCTCCTGGACTAATTTAATCTGGTCCTCCCGGAGTTTGGCAAAACTCGAACCCACCTCGAAAACTACCCGATAACTTTCATTCAGGGTATCAAGAGCGTCTTTGCGGGAGGTTTCGGCCTCCTTCCGGAGCTTGTCCAGTTCCTTTTGCAGGTCATCGGCTGCCCCCTTGGCCCCCTTGCCGCCGTCATCATGCGCCGGGGCAATAGTCTTAGGCGGCGGACCCGAACGAGCATTCCAAAAATCTTTCGGCATGGGCTGTTCATAGCCGCTAAAATCATTGATCCAGCCGGTATCGGTATGATTGGGATCACCAGGCCCGCCGGGGAGATTGCGAAAATTGTTCCAGGATTTGCCAAAATCTGATTTTTGGAGATTGGGAAGGTGGTTTTTAATAAACCATTGAGCGATCGGGTCTCCGACCCAGGTAGTAAAAACCTGTACCTCTACCCGGATTGCTTCCTTGGTAATTTCCTTAATTCCATAAACAAAATTGTAAGCCTCAGAAATC
Source organism: Deltaproteobacteria bacterium (assembly GCA_023381945.1). The sequence goes on along the minus strand of JAMCQY010000234.1, from coordinate 6,530 downwards.
AGGGTTTTCACATCTTGCCAGCCGGCGGCGATCTCCCCCGCCAGTTCATGGCCATGCTCCTTGAGATAGCCGTTAATCTCCTTCATCAGGCCGACGATATCGTCATAGGCCCCGCCCAGACCTTCCCGGCCCAGGAAGGCCAGGTGGCCCATGAGGGTGGTCTTCTGGGAGGTCAGGGTGTCTTGCACCTCTTTGGTGGCGGCGCTGATGCCGGGCCAGAGGGAGGCGAGGTATTGCAGGAGATCGCCGGACTCCTTGTGCTGCTGGACAATATCCTTCCAGGCCGGCCCCAGGCGGGTCTGCAATTCCCGGGCGATGGCGGAATGGGCGTTGGCCTGCCCTTCCATCAGGGCCCGGATCTCCTGGTTGATCTGCACTTCGGTATTTTGTCCCTGGGTGGCCAGCTTGATCTTGTCCACCAGCAACCCCAGGGCCCCGACTTCCTCCATGCGGACGTTATAGCCCTGCTGCACCAACTGGTTGTAGCCCCGCATGATGTCTTCGGGGCCGGCGAAATGTTTGGCCGCCTCCTCTTCAATGGCGGCATACATCTGCTTGGCGTAGTCCAGATTGCGCTGGAACAACTGCTCGAAAGAGCCCTGGCCGGGGGCGGCCATATTGGTCAGGGCGGCGCCGATGCCAATGGTGGAGACCCGGAATTGGTCAGCTGATTCCAGCCCTTTTTTGAAGAGGTTCCAGGCCCCGTAGGCGCTGACGATGCTGCCGGCGATCTTCAGAAAGAGGCCGGGCAGGCCGCTTAGAAAACTGAGGGAGGATTCGGTCCCGGCCATGGAACGGGCCAGGGAGGCGTTCTGGCCCTCCAGGCGGTGGAAGGCCTGCTGCATGTCCTGGAAAGTCTTGACGAACACCTGGGTGGCGCTGTCCTTGCCCACCAGTTCGATGACTACTTTGCCGTCATTTGCCATCGGCCGCCTCGCGTCGCAGGATTTCCCCTGCCAGGAGCAATAGTTTGGGGTAAATCACATATTGCTGTGCTTCCGGCACCCGCAGCCACTTGAAACCGGCGGCGATATTGCCGCTGTTTAGGCCGCCCATACCGTTAAACAGCGAGCCTTGCAGTTGCAGGAAAACCCACCAGGTTCCCTGGTTGCCCGGCAGGATCTCCGGCTGCCGGTGCTCGCAATCGCCGCAATCAATCTCCGGATTCGCCTCGGCGCAGTCCTGGCAGGCCCGCCATCGGGCCTGGGGCCGTTTCAGCCAGCCGCCGAGGCCCCGGAGTTTTTTGCTTCGGCCTCTTCCCGCTCCCGCACCTGTTGCCCCAGTGCGAACAGGGCGGCGGGATATCTGCCGAAAAAGGCCAGCTTGTTGGTTTCGGTGCAGGGCACCGGCTGTCCCTGGGGGTCGGTGATCCCCTCCCAGGCCTCAATTCGCCGCAGCAGGGCGAAATTGCCCAGGGCGGCGGCGGCCATGCGGCCGGAGGCCTGGCCCGATTCCGGGTCGAGGAAACCCTGCTCCACCCCCCAGTCGTAGCTCGCCAGGACGTCGCCCAGTTCGCCGGGGTCCAGGGTGAACTTCAAGGTCTGGCCCGCCACTTCCACGCTATAGGTTTGCGCCGCTAGACTTTGCGGATCGAAGGTCAGCATAAATCTCCTCTCTTAGGCGTAGGCCGGGTGAGTGTTGACCAGGGTGGCCACGATGCCGGCGGCCTCGGCGCTGTCCTGGTAATAACCCTGAAAATCGGTCTCCAGCCAGACGCCGCCCTTGGTGATCTCGGGGCTTTTGCGGCTGTAGAGCAATTCCGGCACCAGGAAGGTGAGGGAATAAAGGCCGCTGGCCAGAATAATCTCCAGGCTGGACTCGGTGCCGGCCACCGCCTTGTTATATAGGGTGTCGTTTTCAAACATCACCTTGAGCTTGCCGCTGGGCAGGCAGTCGCCCTCGTTCAGCGCCCCCCGCACGCCGCCGTCGCCCACCACGAAGGTGTCGCCGTCCAGGCTGTTGTCGATATCCAATGACACCGTTTTTACCGTGGCCACGGTGGCGCCGCCCTCCTTGATGGTGGCCTGGCGCATCTGAAAATTGGTCAGGGCGTATTCGGTGGGATTGGCATCATAAGCGACGCCGCCCAAGGTCTCCTTGGCCCCCAGCAGGTCAATCGTGGCCGTCAGCGGCCCGCCCTTGCCCTCCACGGCAAAACCCAATTTGTTGACCTTGATGCCTTTGTAGAGAAAATATTGGTTGATGTTGGTGAAGCCCTTGTCGATCAGCGCCGATTCCAGCGAGGCCGCGGGCTTGAAGACATGGGTATAGAGGTCGGATTGCACCTGCGAGGCCGGAGTCGCGGTGTCGTCCAAGCCGAAGGTTTCCGCCTGGTAGGCGGCGGTGATGTTAATCTGATCGGCGCCGGAGGAGGCCAGCACCAGATAATCGCCGTCATAATTGACGGTGTTGGCGATGGTGATCGCCGTGCCTGCCAGCAGGCCGTGGCCGGTGCAGGGCAGGCCCACGACGCCGCCGCCTACGTCCACCGCCGCCTCGCCGCTGTCGAGATTGATGGCGTCGCTAAAGGTTTCCGCCACATAGGTGGCCGTGATATTGATCTGGTTGGCGGTGGAAGAGGCGAGCACTGTATAATGGCCGTTGTAATGCACGGTGTTGGCCACCTGCAGGGGCGTGCCCGCCGCCAGGGCGTGGCCGGTGCAGGGCAAACCCACGACGCCGCCGCCCACATCCACCGCCGGGCCATTATCCAGGGCCAGGGCCGTGGGCCGGGTGGTGACCGGCGCCCCCAGCAGCAGCCGCAGCCAGTAGCCGAAATTGAGCACGTCGATGGGCACGCTGATCGAGCCCTTGACGTCATGATTGTCGTAATAAGGCTGGGCGGCGTTGCGGTCGTTGCGGTGGATGTCCGCCGACTTCAGCGGCTCCTCGCCGCCCAGGCCGAAGGTGTAAAAGAACGGCATCACCAGTGCCGCCGCCGCCGCCGGGGGTTGTCCATAAGCGGTCTCGAAGTCCAGCAGGACCTGAGAAGCCGAGCCTTTTGCCTGCGTCATGTGCCGGCCCTCCTAAAGTGTGGGTTCAAAGCCCCCGATGAGGTTCGGGAAGCTGATGGTCAGGGTCAAAACCCCCACGAACAGGGGATAATATTCCAGGGGGTCATAGAAACTGTGCTCCTGGTCAAACTCCAAATCGGGCGAAATCTCCTGAATCGCCGCCATCGCCAGGTCCAGCAGGGCCTCCAGGGAGGCGGGGCCGCGGTACATGGCGGTGTAAACCCCGTCAACGGTGGCCTCGGTTACTGCGCTGTCCTGCAGGGCCAGCTCCAGGCTGACCGTAAACAGCAGCTTGTCTTCTTCCTCGCCCCGCTGCTTCACCGCCGGGAAAAGCTGGAAATAGGGCATCTTCTCCGGCATGGGGGCCATTTCGCCGGTAAACCCGGAGAAGACCGCCGGCAGCTTGCCGAAGCGGGCCTGGCATTCCGCCTTCAGGGCCGCGGCATCCCGCAGGGCCTCGAAGATCTTCTGATTGATGGCGGTCAGGGTCAAGGGCATGGGTTATCTCAAAACATCGATTTAATTGAACGGGGATCCAGACCGGAGGCGGCCGCCTTGACCCGTTGATCGATAAAATCCAATAGCCGCCCATGATAACGGCGTTCCACCGGTTCCATATGGGGCCGGGCCGGGAAAACCAGCTTTTGCGCCGTCAACGGAATGCCGTGGGCGAAAAAAAACCGCCGCATTTTGGGAGTGACGGTAATGGTTTGCCCCTCGGCAATGGCGGCCGCGTATCTTCTGGTTCGCACCCCACTGATAAAACCGGTTTGCACCCTGATGAATTGCTCTCCGGCCTGCCGGGCCCGTAGGGAAACGCCATAGCCACCAGCGTTAACTGCCCGGTATTTTATGGCCCGGCTTAAAATCGGCCAGACCGCCTCATTTCGGCTGAAAAACGCCCCGCCGGAGCTTTCCGTAACCCGGCGCCGCCGGGATTTCTTGCGGCCTCCCAACGTTTTAGAACCGGACCAGGTATGCAATTTCGGCCAGATCACGTCACCTGGAGCACGCCCTTTGACGCCGGCTTTCGCCAGCCGCATGAGCTGATAACCCGCCGACAAAATGGCAGCGCCATGGGCCTTGGCTACCGAAACGAGCCGTTGTTTCGGGACCTCAAGGCCCTGATCATGAATCTTCAGGTCCAGCATGCCTTTCAATAGGCTTGGGAAAATATCGGCTCCCATCAGCTCTCCACCTTGCGTTGCGTGGGCCGCTCGCCCCGGGTCAAGCCCAATTGCCAGGCAATTCCCAGGGCGTCGCCGGCCTTGGTCTTGCGCACCGTCCACACCGAGCCGTCCACCAGGGTAACGCTGTCGCCGTTCTGCGGGACCGCAATGTCGGCCGCCGGCACCAGGGCAGTCATCTCCTCCACCAGGTAACGGCCCTGCTCGGCGGAGTCGCTGCCGAACTGCAGGGCGGCGGCGGTGGCGATTTCGACGCCGGCCGCCGTCTTGTAAGTCACCGGCTGCGCCAGGCCGTCGGTGTCGAACCAGGCGGCCGGCGCCTCGGTGAGAATGTCCTCCCGCAGGGTCATCAGCCTTCCCCTTTAGGTGGTGACGCCGCTGATCAGGTAGCCGGCGCCGGTGAAGACGAAACGCTCATCCAGGTTGTTGCGCACCCGGTAGATCCAGGAGCGCTTGTTCTCTTCGCGATACTGCTCGGTCACCAGCAGCTCGGGGCTGTCTTCGGTCCACAGGAAGGTCCGCCCCAGGCAGGGCTCCTGCAGGTCCTGCACCTGCTGGGCCAGCCGGAAGACCCCGACATAATCGTGGCTCCAGATATTGCCCAGGGAGGCGGCCTTGCCCTTGGCGGCGGTGTCATAGATGGCCTTGGCCACCAGCACCTGCTGCACCCCGAAATACTTGGCCAGCATGTCCCGCTGCGCCTGCTCGGTTTCGATCAGGTGCGGGCTGGTGTATTGCAGGTACTCCTTCAGTTCCTTGCAGCGCAGGACGTTTTTGAAGACGTCATAGGCCAGCACCACGGTGTTGGGCATGATGCCCCGGTTGAGGCGCAGGGCCTCGATGGCATCGTCCACGTCCGCCTTGGGGGTGGCGGTGGCCGCCACATCCCAGGCCGCCGCGGCCGCCGCGGTCAGGGTGATATTGGCGGTATTGAACACCTGGGCCGCCACCCGCACTTCCCGGGCCTGGCGCATCTTATGCACCCCCCGGTTGACCGCCACCACCTCGCCATCGAAGAAGCGGCGGTACATGGCGGCTTCCACATCGTCCAGCGGTTCTTCCCGGCCATGATCCCGGCAGGCGAAGGTGCCGGTGGTGAATTCATAATCATCCCGGGCATAGGCGCTGCGCGGGGCCCGCCGGGTGTCCTTGTTTTTCAAAAAGGACTCGATGGGGATGATGGGATAATCGCCGGTGGCCAGATCGGTCGGAAAGACCGGGAAGATCTGATCGGCGATATAATCCCCGGGGGCGAACATGGTCTCATAGGCCAGGACTCCCAAATCGGGGCGTTGGATTACGGTTGCAGCAGTAGGTCTCGGCATGACTCATTTCCTCCTTTGCCCTGATTTAGCCCCCGTTAGGAGGTCAGGCATTTGCGGGTGACTTCCAGCCAGAGGCCGGCCAGGACAAAATCATCCGCCGGCAGTTCGCCATCGGTCGGGTTGAAGACCAGGGTCAGGATCGAGGCCGCCGCCGGGATATCCGCCGCGTCGATGGTCAGGGTCTTTTCCTGGTATTTGTCATCCTGAGCCGTGACAAATTCGCCCGAGACCCCGCCGCAATCGGCGTCGGCCAGCATGGCGGCCCCGGCCGCGGCAAAATACGCCTCGGCGGTGATGGTGGGTGAATCAGCCTCATCCGCCCCGGCCTTGACAATGGCCCCGAGGAAATGCACCAAGATGTCGGCGGCGGGATCCAGATCCGGCGGGATCAGGAACCGGGCCGCCATCTTGGTGGGATTGGCGCCGTTGTTCCAGCGCAGCCCCACTTCCTTGTTGGTCAATTGGGTGAAGCCGTCGGCGGCGCCATCGGCAAAGACCACGGTGGGTGCCCCCGTTTCCAGGGTGATTCCCAGGGGCTGGATGGCGTATTGCGCCGTCTTGATCCCCTGCATGATTTCGGCCAGGGCGGCTTCCACCGTGGCGCCGTCGATCAGGTTGCCGGCGTCGGCCACCGAGACCGTGGCCGCGGTGGTGGCAATGTAGGGGGATTTGACCATCTCCATGATGGAGTCGGCCGCCCCCACTTCCAGGGCCACGCCCAGGGCGGTGCCCACCGCCGCATCGGAGACCTTGCCGCTGGCCGCGGCGTAAACCGTGGCGCCTTCGGCAATGGCCTTGCTGGCGGTGACTTCGTGCGTGCCGCCGTCGCCCCAGAGTTTGACCGCCACCGGCTCGCCGTCGGCCGCGGCATATTGGGTGATGCCGATGCCGTTTTCCCCGGCTCCGGCATATTCCACCTGGGCCGGATTGGTGACCGTCCCCGCGCTCAACTTGACATGCCGTTTGGCCGCCAGGGCGCCATTGGCAAGGCCGGGGCGGATGAG
>JAMCQY010000090.1 GCA_023381945.1 Deltaproteobacteria bacterium | reverse complement strand
CACGCTTCGGGTCCGAATAAGTATGAAACTGCCCCAGAAGAACCACGGCCAAGCCCGTTTCCTCCCGGGCCTCGCGGCGGGCGGCGTCTTCGAGTGACTCGCCGTAGTCCACGAAGCCTCCGGGCAAGGCCCAGCCATACGGCGGATTGGCCCGTTGGATCAAAACTAGGCCTTGATCGGGGATTTCGATGATGATATCCACCGTTGGTAGTGGATTTCGATGGCGCCGCAGGACAGCCCCGCATTTAGGACATTTTTCTTCGCTTGGCATATGGTAGTTTACATAATATATATTATCAGACGTTTTATTCAGGCCCCTAAAACTTCCCTTTGGCTAAACTCTTTAAATCCTGATAGTTAATCGACACGACCTGCCAGGTTCCGGTCTCGGGCTGTCGCAACATCTGGAAGCGCAGCGGCTTTTTGCTCTTGGGATCAACCAAGGTAACCTTGGCTTCATCCCCCTGCATCTCGATCTGCGCCGTGGTGGCCGCGGCGGCGATCGCCAGGATTTGAGTATTATCCAGATTCTGCAGGTATTTCTCCATCCCCCGTTTGATCTCTTTTTCGAAGCTGTCGAACAGTTGTGGCAAGATCATCCGGGCGAATTTGCCCCCCAGACTGCGGCTCATGCGGGTCCATTCGTCCTCCTTGCCGCACTCCGGGTTTGCTGGTTCACGGCTGGCTGCATCGATGAAATTATTCAAAATTGCCTTTAAATCAAGGTACTTAAATACTTCGGGCATGTTTTTGGTCTTGATGGCCAGGGCCATGCGCTGCAAGGCGTAGCGCGGCGAATTGGTCCAGCGCCAGTAGGCTCCGCCTGCCAACAGCGCGGCGGCCAGCGCGGCGATCAGTACGATTATCAAAGTACGGCGGCGCATAGTAAATCCTCTGCGAGCTTGGCATTAACGATGATTTAGATATACTATAACTCGAAGAGAGAATCGAGGCCATGACAACGGAAAAATTGTTCTCCCGCCACCCCCTGAATAACGGTTTGACCCTGGAGTTCTGGGACCTGTCACGGCCCATGATCGGCGACCGCTGGATAATCACATTGGAACTCCGGATCAACATCCCCATCAACGCCGCAAACTTGCCGCCGGATTTGCTGGACCAGCAGGCCGATGTCGTCAAGGCCCTGGGACCCGAGATCACTTTTTCTCAACGCGATGAACGCAACTTCATCGACGCCCGGGAGTTTGAGGCCACTCTGAAAGAAATGGAGGCCAGGTTCCTGGCTCTGGCGCCTTCTTATTATGGCCATCCAGAATTTGCCCGCCGTTTGATTCGTAAACGCTACGCCGAATTTCAGGAAAGACAACGCTGGTATCGCACTAAGACCCAATAATGGCGCGGGTTTCAGAGGCCGACTGCATATAAGGCCCGTAGCGGCGCGATTTTGAGGCAGGCAAGGGGTTAGATCGGGTCCCCAATTTGTTTGGTTGCCAAGTTGGGCCTTGGAACTAATTTTTTTTAAAAACTCAAAAATAGAAACTCGAAACCAACATGGAATATTGGACTGCTGGAGAACGACGGCTGCCCGTAGCGCGAATCACTGCCAAAGGCATGCGTTGGCAACGCACCGGCCACCCCTGGCTTTACCGGGACGACCTAGCCGGCGACGTCAAGCTGCCCTCCGGGGAACTCGCCGCGGTGGTGGGACCGCAGGACCGCTTCCTGGGCCAGGCCTTTTATAGCGCGCACTCCCGCATTGCCCTGCGCTTCGTCACTTACGCAGATGAAGCTGTGGACGCGGCTTTTTGGGAGCAGCGCCTTCGGTGCGCCCTGGATTTCCGCCGGAAGGTGGTCCAAGACAGCGACGCCTTCCGCCTGATTTATTCCGAATCGGACGGTTTTCCGGGTCTGGTGGCGGATTCCTACGCCGGCCATCTGGTCCTGCAAACCCTGCATCCCGGGATGGAGCGCCTTCTGCCTGAGATTATTAAGCTGTTGGAGCGTCACCTGTCCCCCCGGTCCATTACCCTGCGCCACGATGCCGAGGTGCGCATTCTTGAGGGGCTTCCTCGCGAGGTCAAGGTAGTCTCAGGAAAATTGCCGGAGAGGATGGAGGTGCAAAGCAGCGGGGTGCGCTTCTGGGTGGATATCCGGGGCGGCCAGAAGACCGGGCTTTTTCTGGATCAGCGGGAGAACCGGGCTGTGGCGGCCGCGCTGGTTCGGGGCCGGGTTCTGGATGCCTTCGCCTACCAGGGGTCCTTTGCCATGCACCTGGCGTCCCGGGCCGATCACGTCACTCTGGTGGACACCTCCGCGGCAGCCCTGGAAATGGCCAGGGCCAACGGCCAGCTTAATAATCTCAGCAATCTTGAATTTGTCCGGGAAAATGTCTTTGCCTACCTGAAGTCTGCGGTGGCCGCGGGCCAGCGTTTCGACGGCATCGTCCTGGATCCTCCGGCCTTTGCCAAAAGCCGGGGCGAGCGGGCCGCGGCCGCCAGGGGCTACCGGGAGATCAACCGGCGGGCCTTCCAGCTCCTTAATCCCGGCGGAGTCCTGGTCACCTGCTCCTGCTCCTACAACCTCAGTGAGGGCGATTTCCTGGGGATCGTCCGGGAAGCTGCGGCCGACGCCCAGCGCCAGGCCAGGCTCATCGAGCGCCGGGGCGCCGCGGCAGATCACCCGGCCCTACTGTCCCTGCCGGAGAGCCTTTATCTCAAATGCCTTATTTTAGAGGTTGTTTGACGGCTTGGAGCAATGGAAGAGGGCTGAGTCGCTTTTGCAGGTCCGGCACGACTCCTTAGGCCCTCTTCCATTCTTAGACTTATCGTCCAGGTTCGGTTAGATAGAGTTGATGCTTAATTGCAAGTGGGGTTGTTCCTGACTGCTCTTTGGATGATCAATAGCTGATTTGAAAGACGGTTGTAAACCGGTTATCCGTCCCCAGATTGGTACCATTGAGGGCTGGTGAAACTACCCGGTTATTGGAGCCGTTAAAACCGGTAGCGGTCCCATAATCCCGCCCATACCAGGTCCTCTCATAAGACAACAAAATGAGGTTGTTCTTGTAAAGATGGTAGGCCACCCCGGTAATTAACTTGGTATACTTGCCAGATTTGACAATCACGTGCTGCGGGTCGGCATTGAACCAGTCCGTGCGGATGAAGGCGTGCAGAGGGTACCGCGGACCTCCCTTCCAGAAGGGAATAGAGAGGGTGACCGGAACCTTCACATCACCGAACACCGAATATCCCTGGGTCCAAAGGGAGTCGGCGCGGCGACCGATGGGCATGCCTGGGATACCCGGCGTGGTGGTCCAGGTGCCGGCCTGGTTGCCTTTACTGGCCCAGGTTTGGGCGGTGAGAATGACCCAGGGGTTCTGGTAGCTCAAGAAGCCTTGATGAACAATCCAGTCCGGAAAGAATTGTAAGAAAGGCCCACCAAAATTGCTGGCGCTGGAGGAATTGCTTTTGCCATAGAGGCCGTTGTAGGTGGCCTGGAAGCCGGGCAAAAAGTCAGGCAAAGGGCGCAAAGTGAGCCGGTATTCCACCGTTTTGTTGTCATTATTCTCAAACGCATGGTAACCAGTGCCGTTGTAAACCCCCAACTGCCAGGAGCCATAGCGGCCGTCATAATGATCCTGGCCAATTACATGTTTCGCATCGGCCAGCTTACCGCCGAAATTACCCCGTATGTTCACGCCCAGATCGGCGGAAGGAAGATTCGTCGCCCGTTCAATGGCCACGGTTCCTTGGCTGCGGTAAGGCATGATGCTTTCTTCAAAATCCTGCCAGGGCGTATGACTCAAGCCGATTTCGCCGTGTATTTGAGTCAGCACTTTGCCCGCATTGGGTGGCAGCAGGTCAGCATAGAGATATTTCTGTCTGAGCTTCCAATCTCCGGTGCTATCCTGGGTGAGATCCGGAGTGTACCGGGCATAAAGCCAGGGAGTAATTTTTTTGGTAATGTTCAGGTAACCTCGCTCGATAGAAAACTGGTTCAAGCTGACATGACCATCTGCAGCTCGGGGCGAATTCCCCACGTTATAATGGAGGTAAGCCAGCACCCCGACTTTTAACCCTTTCAAAGGCTCGGGCAAATTCTCGGGAATCCATCTGGAAGCCTTCTTTTCCACCCTCTTTTCGGCCAGCGCGACTTCTTTGGCTGCCTCGGTTTTGGCTTCAGCCTTGGCCTCGGCTTTGGCCTCCTGCTTAACCTGCTCCAACTCCCGGGCCCGTTTGGCCTCTTCTTCGGCTTTTTTCACCCGGTCGATTTTCCGGGCCTTTTGTTTGATTTTCTCGGCCTTTTCCGGGGTGATAGCCTTCTCACTCACCATGAGGTCCAGGAGTTCGTCGGCGTTCAAGGCCCAGGCCGGGGTGGAGGTCCAGATATTCGCCAGAGCCAGGCATCCCAGCATCACCATGGCCAAGATTCCTGGATTCCTCCTGGTAAAAAAACCTGCTTTGGATGATTGCAATCCCATGTACTGCTCCCCCTATCAAGAATTTTTCGCTAAACAGGGACATCATAGGATTCCAATATTTTTGAAAGGTTTTATTCTTGTTAGAATTTGATTGTCGTTGGAATTTGTTAAAAAAATAATATATGCATGTGCAGGCCCCCGGTAAGCGACACCAGTCAAACTCTTTCATTCTCAAATTGACTACCCTCCCCGGCTCACATACAATTAATGACATGCAATTTAAGTACGCCCTGAAGTCTTTGCTCGTGGTGCTTGGTCTGGCGCTGATCTTTTCCGGCGGATTACCGGCCGCCAACGGCTCTGAAGGAGCCGCCCCCCCTACCCCGCCGCATCCCCAAATTCTCGAGGCTGCTCAGGCCCCCCGGGCCGCCCGGATTCTACTCCAGGCAGGCTTGAGCTATGCTCCGGAAATGTCCGCGGCTGATCGGGACCGGGACTGCCTCCGGAAGATCGCCCTGGCCAAGCGGTTGCTGGACGTACGGCGGCTGGTGGAATTGCGCCGGCAGACTATGGCTCTGATGCCTTCCGGCCAAGAAATCAGCTGGGAATACCTGCGCACCCGGCATTACCCTCATGGCGACCGGGTGGGCGTCACTCTGACTGTGCCGGTCTGGGTGCCGGCCCGGGCCCGGAAGCTCCAGCTTTATTGCGCCTTTGAAAAAAAATGGCAGATCGTAGCCGAAACTACGCCCCGGAAATCCGGCTGCGTCTGGTTCGATCCTTCCATGTCCGATATAAACAATAAAGCGGCTTACCGGGCCGAGACCATCCGGCTGGAAGTGAACAGCAAGTTCGCTCCGCTGGCGGGCATTTTCCTGGAGTACATTTTCCGGGAGGGCTACTACGATCCGGCCAAACGAGTGCCCCTGATGTCGGTGCACGGCGGCGAAGACACCTATGCGGTAAGCTGCCGCGGTGTCCCGGTAGCCGCGGAATGCCTCAGTTTCCCGGACAGCGAGGGCGATTCCCTGGCGGCCACCGTAGTCGTCTGCCGTTACGATAATTTGGCCGATATCTTTCACGGCCATCACGCCCCTGTCTCCAATCACCGCATGGGCCTGGCCCTTGATCTCAACGACTTCAATTACCCCGGGGTAACTGACGGCTGCCCAAATCCCATCAGCCGCTCCATCCGGCAATTCAATCGCGATGCCATGCACAAACTCGACGCCCGGCAAATGCCCAACTGGGTCTATAAGGCCGCTAAATGGCAAGGCATGCGGATTCCCCAGGAATGGACCTACGAAGGCTATAATACCGATTGGGAGCACGTGGACGTGGGCACGAAGTGAGGCAGTAGTCAGTAGCCAGTGGCCAGTTTTTAGTTCCGAGTTTCGAGTCTAATGGTGGGGCGGGCGTCTCGCCCGCCATCCTTAAAGGTTTTTTGTAGCCGCGGGCTTTAGCCTGTGTGAGCACAGGCGAGACGCCTGTACCACCTGCATTTTGATGTAGTAGGGTGGGCACTGCCCACCATTTCCGCTGAAAACTGAAAACCGTGTTAAAAGACTTCATCGCCCAACTGAAAGACTCCGCTGATCATCGGGATATTGTCAGTCATTACCGCTATTTGCCCGAGAAGGTGGCGGAGTACGGCCCGGATGATCTTGGGCTGCCGCCGGCGCTGAGCACGGCCCTGGCACGCCTGGGGATTCCCCGCCTGTACCGCCATCAGGCTGAGGCGCTGGCGCACATCCGGGCTGGCAAAAGCCTGCTGGTGGCCACCCCCACGGCCAGCGGCAAGACCCTGATCTATAATCTGCCGGTGCTGGAGTCGCTCATCAAGGACGACGGCGGCCATGCCTTGTATCTCTTCCCCCTGAAGGCATTGGAGCAGGACCAGCTCAAGGCCTTGAAGGAACTGGACGCGGCCCTGCCCTCCCCTTTCCTGCAGACCGCCATTTATGACGGCGATACGCCGCCCTCCAACCGTCAGGCCATCAAAGCGCAGCCGCCCCACGTGCTGATCAGCAACCCGGACATGCTGCATATGGGCTTAATGCCGTTTCACGCCTCGTGGTCCGGCTTCTTTGCCCGCCTCAAGTTCGTGGTCATCGACGAGGTCCACACCTACCGGGGCATCATGGGCAGCCACATGGCCCAGGTGCTCCGGCGTCTGCGGCGCCTCTGCGCCCACTACGGCGCCAATCCGCAGTTTATCCTGTCTTCCGCCACCATCGCCCAGCCCGAGGCTTTTGTCCGGCAATTAACCGGCCTTGATGTAGAAACGATTGCCGAGAGCGGTGCGCCCCAGCCCGGCCGGCATTTTCTCTTTCTCAACCCGCCCTCCGGAGCGCCCTCCGTGGCGGCCCAGATCTTCTCCCGGGCCGTGCGGGAAGGCTTCAATACCATCTGCTTTACCCAGTCCCGCAAGCTCACGGAACTGATCCACGTCTGGTCGCTGCGTCTGGTGCCGGAGATGAAGCGCTACATCAGTTCCTACCGGGCCGGCTTCCTGCCGGAGGAGCGCCGGGAGATCGAACGGGCCATGGCCGCGGGGAAGATGCGGGGGGTGATCTCCACCAGCGCCTTGGAAATGGGCATCGATATTGGCGGCCTGGACGTCTGCCTCCTGGTGGGCTACCCCGGCACCATGGTCACCACCCGGCAGCGGGCCGGCCGGGTGGGCCGCCAGGGCCGCGACTCCCTCATCGTCCTGGTGGCCCAGGCCGATGCCCTGGACCAGTATTTCATCAAGAACCCGGACGAGTTCTTCGGCCGACCCCTGG
>JAMCQY010000130.1 GCA_023381945.1 Deltaproteobacteria bacterium | reverse complement strand
CTCTTTTATCGTCTGGTACAACAGGCCGTCAGTGTCCCTCCTGTTATGGGAGATAATTTCCGGGGAGGATATCCCCAAAAATGAAACACAAGATATAGTGGGTACGGGAGTCAACCGGATACCCCTATAATTAATAAAGTTACGGAGGGGACTATGAAAATCTCATTCATGGGAATTGTGCTGCTGATGTGCCTGCTCATGTTAGGTTCCTCCGCTTACGCCCAGGGAGCCAAGCCTAAGGGAGACCAGCCCGACGGGACTTTGATACTCGTAACCCCTGAATATCTCAAGCAAAAGAAAGAAGAAAAACAGAAGGCCCTGGAGGCCCAAAAAGCCAAGGAAGATGAAGAATTCATAAAAGAGCAAAGAAAGAAAAAAGCCGCCAAGGTCGAGCGTATGACCGGACATGCATCCAAGTCCTGGCAGGTCCAAAACCGGTAGCTTCCAGGCAAATGATCTAACCAAATAAGTTGATATTTCAAAGAAATAAATCGCACAGGCTGGAAAGCCTGTTGCCGCCATCCTAGCCGGCCGCGGTGATGATGCCCAGGAACGAAGCTGCTTTCAGAGAGGCCCCGCCCACCAGGGCGCCGTCGATATCGGCTTCGGCCAGCAATGATTTGGCGTTGTCCGGAGTGACGCTGCCGCCGTAGAGGATGCGGACGTCTTCGGCTGCGGCGCCCACGATCTCCCGCAGGCGGCTGCGGATGAAGGCGTGCACCTCCTGGGCCTGCGCCGGGGTCGCCGTCAGGCCGGTGCCGATGGCCCACACCGGCTCATAGGCCAGGACCAGTTGCTCCCCGGTGAGGGAATTTAGCTCCGCCAATCCCTCCTCCAGTTGCTTGCCCACTACCGCCAGGGTCTGCTCCGCCTTGCGCTGATCAATGGTCTCGCCGATGCAGCAGATGGGGCAAAGGCCCGCGTCCAGGGCGGCCTTGAGCTTGCGGTTGACGGTCTGGTCGGTTTCGCCGAAATACTGGCGGCGTTCGGAATGACCGACAATGACATAATGGCAGCCCACATCTTTGAGCATTACCGGGGAGATGGCCCCGGTATAGGCCCCTTGCCGCTCCCAGTAGGTATCCTGGCCGCTGAGGCGGATATCGGAGCCGGCGATTTCCTCGGCCACTGCGGACAAAGCGGTAAAAGGCGGGGCCAGGGCTACTTCGGCCTTGAGCCCCCAGGTCAGTCCCCGGCGCACTTCCCGGGTCAGGGTCCTGGCCTCTTCCTGGGTTTTATTCATCTTCCAATTGGCCGCAATGAGTGTCCTGCGTGCGCTCATGATGTCTGCTCCGAAAAGTTAAAAGTCTGTTTCTCGCAAAGACGCAAAGGCGCAAAGAAAGGCGCAAGAATTATAAGGATGGCAGGCAGAGACGCCTGCCCCACCAATATGGAAATCCCCCTAAATCCCCCTTTTTCAAAGGGGGACTTTAAAGGCCAGGCAACTCGAAACTGACTACTGACCTGCCTCTTCAGGGTCAGAGTGGCTCTTGGCCCACTTTTCCAGGGCGGTGATGCCCGGCAGCTTTTTACCCTCCAGGAGTTCGATGAAGGCGCCGCCGCCGGTGGAGACATAGGAAAATTTCTGATTCTCTCCGGCCTTGTGCAGGGCCACGTCAGTGTCACCGCCGCCGACGATGGTCAGGGCGTAAGAATCCGCCACCTTCGAGACCATGGCCATGGTGCCCCGGCTGAAAGCGTCATATTCGAAGGCCCCCATGGGCCCGTTCCAGATGATGGTCTTGGCGTTTTGCAGGGCCTCGCCGAACAGGGTCACCGTGGCCGGGCCGATATCGACGATAAGCCAATCTTTGGGAACTTCCTGCACCGGGGTAATCTTGGTTTCGGCGGATTTGGCCAGTTTGTCCGCCACGACGCAATCCACCGGCAGATAGAATTTCACTTTTTTCTTCAGGGCCGCGGCCATGATATCCCGGGCATCCGCCAGGAGCGAGTCCTCCACCAGGGATTGGCCCACCTCGTAGCCCTGGGCCTTGAGGAAGGTGTTGGCCATGGCGCCGCCAACGATGAGTTTGTCGACGTTCTTCAACATGTTCTTCAGGGCAGTGAGCTTGCTGGAGATCTTGGCGCCGCCGATGACCGCAGCCAGGGGCCGGGCCGGGTCCTCCATGGACTTGTGGAAATAGTGAACCTCATCGCGCATCAGGAAGCCGGCCACGCAAATGGGAGCGTGCCTGGTCACCCCCTCCACTGAGGCATGGGCCCGGTGCGCCACCGCGAAGGCGTCATCCACATAGATATCCACGCCTTGCATCAGCTCCTTGGAGAACTTGGGGTCATTCTGTTCCTCTTCGGCATGAAACCTGAGATTCTCCAGCAGGAGGACATCCCCGGGCTTCATCTCCTCCTTCAGCTTCATCACTTCAGGCCCGATGCAATCCGGGGCCAGCACCACCTTCTTGTGCAGGCGGTAGGCCAGGCGCCGGGCCACCGGGGCCAGGGACAGGGCCTCGACCCGCTTTCCTTTAGGTCGCCCCATATGGGAGGCGAGGATCACCTTGGCGTCGGCCTCCAGACAAAAATGCACGGTGGGCAACACCGCCCGGATGCGAGTGTCATCGGTAATGTTGAGGTTCTGATCCAGAGGCACATTAAAATCTACTCGAATAAAGACGGTCTTTCCCTTGATATCCACTTCATCGATGTATTTCACCGGTAACTCCTGTAATCTGCTCTGACAGTGGGCTCGCAGGCCGTGAGGTTGCCGGCCAGCGGATGCGCTTCCTGAAGGTAGGGGGCCGCGCCGAACTTTGCGGCCTGATAGCCGCCCTTAATGTTAATCAGAGTTTTTAGGGCCGTCAACAAATTTGTCCCGAGCCGGAAATTTTCCAAAAAAGCGGCTAACCTTTGCCGCCGGCAGTCAGCTATTTCGGGTTGCATTTTCTCTGGATTTCATTTATGCATTTACAAATAAATTTATGGTCAGTGTTATCAGAAAGTTGGGCAGCGGGACCCTGGGCCTGGTGCAAGAAGCGGGAAGCATGGTGCTCTTCCTCATAGAGGGTCTGGCGCTGGCCTTCGTGCCGCCTTTTCGCCCCCGCCGGCTCCTACAGGAGATCCAGCTCATCGGGGTCAAATCCACCCTGATCATCCTGTTGACTGCGGCCTTCACCGGCATGGTGATCGGCTTGCAGGGCTACTATACCTTGAAGAAATACGGTTCCGAAGGGGCTCTGGGGTCGATGGTGGCCCTCAGTCTCATCCGGGAGATGGGCCCGGTGCTCACCGGCATCATGGTTTCGGCCCGGGCCGGTTCGGCGGTCACCGCCGAGATCGGCATCATGCGGATCACCGAACAACTGGACGCCCTGGACACCATGGCCGTCAACCCCATGCAATACGTGGTGATGCCCAAGCTGCTGGCCGGGCTCATCGCCGTGCCCCTGCTCACCGCCATCTTTGACGTGACCGGCATCCTGGGGGGCTATCTGGTCGGGGTCGTCCTCCTGGGAGTGAGCCCCGGCATCTACTTCTCCGGCATGGTGCAGAGCGTGGTGGCCCTGGACGTCAACGGCGGCATCGTCAAGTCCCTGGTCTTCGGTCTCACTATCATCCTGGTAGCCTGTTACAAGGGCTACTATACCGAACACGGGGCCGAAGGCGTCAGCAAGGCCACCAATCAGACCGTAGTCCTGTCCGCGGTGCTGGTGTTGGCGTGGGATTATATTCTGACGTCGTTTTTCATGTAAAAAGATATAGCTCATGCAAAGGCGCAAAGATTTTTTTCTGGCTACTGGCTACTGGCTACCAACCAATGATAAAACTCATTGACTTACATAAATCCTTCAACGGCCAGAGGGTGCTGGACGGCGCCAACCTGACCATTCCCACGGGCCAGATTACGGTGGTCATCGGCAAGAGCGGGGTGGGCAAAAGCGTCCTGCTGAAACATATCATCGGCCTCCTGAAGCCGGATAGCGGTCAGATCCTGGTGGACGAGGTGGATATCAGCACTCTGCGCGGCCGCAGCCTGCGGGAATTCAAGAAACATTTCGCCGTGCTCTTTCAGGGTGGAGCGTTGTTCGATTCCCTCAACGTCTTCGAGAATATCGCCTTTCCGTTGCGGGAGAAGACCAGGTTGTCGGAGGCCGAGATTTCTAAGCGGGTGCGGCTTCGTCTGGAGCAGATGCATCTTTCTGCCGAAGTAGAGGCCAAGTTCCCGGACGAATTGAGCGGCGGCATGAAGAAACGGGTGGCGCTGGCCCGGGCCATGATCCAGGAGCCGGAGATCATCCTGTTCGATGAACCGGTAACCGGACTGGACCCGCCCATGACCAATACCGTGTTCCATCTGATCAAGCAGACCCACCAGGACAGCCCGTACACGGCCCTGGTAGTGGCCCATGACATCCCGGAAGTTTTTTCCATTGCCGACCAGGTGGCCATGCTCCACCAGGGCCGCATCGTAGCCTGCGGCACCCCTGCGGAAATCCAGAGCCACCCGGATCCGGTGGTCCAGAGTTTTCTTCACGGTGAAGTCGATTTTCAGTAAGGATAGGCAGAGACTATGAAGAGAGGCAATCTTGAGTTGATGGTGGGGATCTTCGTCCTGGCGGGCCTGGCTTGCCTGGCATACCTGGCCATCCATCTGGGCAAGATGGAAGTCGTCGGGAGCGGTTACAAGGTGAATGCCACTTTTGACAACGTCTCTGGTCTCAAGGAAGGCGCGGCCGTGGAGGTGGCCGGGGTCGACGTCGGCCGGGTGGAATCCATTCGCCTTTCGCCGGGAGACCGGGCCCAGTTGATCTTTAGAGTGGAGCCGGGGCTCAAGTTGAATGATGACGCCATTGCCTCCATCCGCACCAAAGGAATCATCGGCGACAAGTTCGTTAAACTTTCGCCGGGGAGCTCGGGAAAGATTATTCCACCGGGCGGCACTATCCGGGACACCGAGTCGGCCATCGATCTGGAAGAACTGATAAGCAGCTACATTCACGGCAAAGTTTAAGCCCGGATTGACTCCTGAAGATTTAACCTGATATAAATAATCCCGATATTATCAAATAGTATGCGGTCCAGGGCTGTCTGGGCCGCACCGGGAGTCGCACTGCGACAGGCATTTAAATCCGAGATTCGACTCGCCGCGGGCCAGGATAGCAACCCCGCCGGCTTTTTGACTGCTGGGGCCGCGATTCCGGCCTGTATGGAAAGGAGCAGCCTATGTTCAAACTAATCAATAAAATCTTTATCCTTCTTACGATCTTCACTCTGGCCCTGGCCGTGCCGGGGGCCATGGCCGCCGCGCCCGCTGAGGTGACCAAACAAGTCATTGACAAGGCGTTGGATATTCTCAACGATCCCAACCTGGCCGGCCCGGCCCTGAAGAATCGCCGGTTCTCGAAGGTGAAGCAACTTGTTGACCAACATTTCGACTATCGGGAAATGGCCAAACGCAGCCTTGGTCCCACCTGGAATAAAATCAGCAGCAGCCAGAAGGACGAGTTCGTCCGTCTCTTTGCAGAACTCCTCGAGGCCTCTTACGCCGATAAGATCGACCGCTACGCCAAGCGCGTCAGGATCGATTACACCGGTCAGACTCAGGACGGCAACTATGCCGAGGTGCGCACCGTGGTGGTGCGGCCCAATGACCGGATCCCTATTTCTTACCGTCTCCTCAATGAGGCTGGAACCTGGAAGGTTTATGACGTGAGTATCGAAGGAGTCAGCCTGGTAGGCAACTACCGCACCCAATTCGGCCGGATAATCAGTGAGTCTTCTTATGAGGACCTGGTGAAGCGCCTGCGCACCAAGGTGAGCGAAAACCGCAGCGGCGCATAAAGGGGGCGTGGGCCTTATAGGACCTGGTCTTGGCCCAGCCTTGCAAAAGGGTGAACGTTAAAACATGGCTCAGCGAGTCTGCCCTTATTGGATAGGTTATGTTTTAATCAACCCGCTACGGCGTCTCATACACAACCCTGACAAAATCCTGGCCCCCTTCGTTTCCCGCGGCATGACGGTTCTGGACATCGGCTCCGCCATGGGCTACTTTACCTTGCCCATGGCCCGGATGGTCGGCCCCGATGGTAAAGTCATCGCGGTGGATGTCCAAGAAAAGATGCTGGCTGCTCTCCGAAAGCGGGCTCGGGCAGCAGAACTTTCGGACCGGATCGTCACCCGCCTCAGTGGGCCAACTTCTCTCGGTTTGGACGATTGGGAGCAGCGGGTCGATTTTGCCCTGGCCTTCGCCGTGGTGCATGAGGTTCCCGAGGTCCAGGGCTTGTTCGCTGAAATTTGGAGGGTTTTGAAGCCCGAGGCTTATTGTTTGATGGCAGAACCCAAAGGTCATGTGCCATTGCGGGATTTCGAAGCAAGCCTCGATGCGGCCGGACAAAATGGACTGAAGGTCATCGACCATCCCAAAATCTTCCGGTCCCACACGGCCCTCTTGAAGAAAGGCGGAAAGGATTAGGCGGCCACCGGGTGAAAAGTGTCCACAGACATTTTTTGCAGCCTACGCTTATCGAGATTGGCAGGCCTCCCGAACCCCTTGCCCGACAACTTCCATAACCGCGCCTGCCTTTTCATGACGTTAATTTACCCGGTTCGTCCGTATCCGGTTTCATTTCTTCGGCATCTCCTGCTCCCCAGCTACTGTTATGAGCGCTGATTTAACCCCCCGGGCCTATCTAACCCTCCTTTGCACCTGCTGCGTCGTGGTCTTCGGGTGCTACTTCGGCACTTATATGCGCCTGCCGGTGGTGCCGCTCTATGCCGTGACCCTGGGGGCGGACACGGTGGAAGTGGGTTTGATCAACGCCGCCTTTCTGCTCATGGCCGGAGTCCTGTCGGTGCCCCTGGGATTGGCTTCGGACCGCCTGGGCACTAAGCTCACCGCGGCCGCCGGGGTGCTGATTTTAGCCGCTTCCTCTTTTTTGGTCTGCATCAGCCACTCCCCGGGGCAACTCATTTGGATTTATCTCTTTTCCGGCGTGGGGCTGGCTGCCTTCGGGCCCACCATGATGGCTTTTGTGGCCAACATATCTCCGCCCACCCACCTGGGGCGGTCTTACGGCTGGTATACCACCGCCATCTATGCCGGCATGACTCTGGGGCCGGCCGTGGGCGGCTTCTTAGCCCAAGGGCTCGGCTTCATCCCGACTTTTTTCATCTCCGGCCTCAGCATCTTTTTAATTTTCTGGTTGTTATTCTTTTACCTGCC
>JAMCQY010000354.1 GCA_023381945.1 Deltaproteobacteria bacterium | reverse complement strand
TGGTGGAGATGGATGGCTTTGAGGCCAACGAGGGGGTCATTCTCATCGCCGCCACCAACCGGCCCGACGTTCTGGACCCGGCCCTGCTGCGGCCCGGCCGCTTCGACCGGCAGGTAGTGGTGCCGGTTCCGGACCTCAAAGGCCGGGAAGCCATCCTCAAGGTGCACACCCGGCGCACCCCCCTGGCCGAATCCGTGGATCTCTCCATCCTGGCCCGGGGCACCCCGGGGTTTTCCGGGGCCGATCTGGAGAACCTGGCCAACGAAGCCGCCTTGTTTGCGGCTCGTCGCGGCAGCGATCTGGTGCACATGAATGACTTTGAGCAGGCCAAGGACAAGGTCCTCATGGGCACCGAACGCCGCAGCCTCATCCTGACCGAGCGGGAGCGGCGCAATACCGCCTATCACGAAGCGGGCCACACTCTGGTCGCCAGGCTCACCCCGGGCACCGACCCCATTCACAAGGTCACCATCATTCCCCGGGGCCGGGCTCTGGGTCTTACCCAGCAGTTGCCCCTGGACGAGCGCCACACTTATCCCAAAGATTATCTGGTGTCCACCCTTACCGTTCTCCTGGGCGGCCGGGCCGCCGAGGAACTGATATTCCAGCAGTTCACCACCGGGGCCGGCAATGACCTGGAGCGGGCCACCGATCTGGCCCGGAAGATGGTATGCAACTGGGGCATGAGCGAAGAACTGGGACCCGTCACCTTCGGGAAACGGGAAGAACACATCTTTTTAGGCCGGGAATTCGCCCAATCCAAGGATTTCAGCGAAGAGACCTCCCGCCTGATCGACATCGCCATCAAAAACCTGGTCCTCAGCGCCTCCAACCGGGCATTGGATTTGCTCACCAACCATCGGTCTAAACTGGAGGCCCTGGCCCAGGGCCTGCTGGATAAGGAAACCCTGGATAGCGTCGAGATCGACAAGATCATCGGCCAGCTTGAGCCACCTTCAGGACCCACGGACACCCAGGAGCCTGACCAATTGCTCAAGGCGCAGGAAGCCTGAGCCTGGCAATCGCGGCCTTAATCTGATAACCTAGGGGGCAGGTCTTCGGGCCTGCCCTTTTTTATCGCTGGGTAGCGCAGGCTTCTAGCCTGCGCTGGGGTGAGCATCTCGCCTGCCATTTTCTTGCATTTCTCCCCTCTCCCCAGAGGAGAGGGCTTGGTGCAATGGGAGCTGTTTAAGACCAGATGACCGAAGCAAATCAATCCTTGGCGGCCAATAAAAAACCAGTTAGCCGTGAATCTTGGACCGCGCTGTTGGCTTCTGACCAACAATCCCGGCCTCTCATCATGGGCATCCTCAACGTCACGCCGGATTCTTTTGCCGACCACGGCGCCCATTTCGATCAGAAGGCGGCCCTGGCCCATGCCCGGGAGTTGGTGGCCGCCGGCGCCGATATTTTGGACATCGGCGGTGAGTCTACCCGCCCTTATGCCGAACCGGTGCCTTTGGAAGAAGAACTGCGCCGGGTCATACCGGTCATCGAAGCCATTGCTCCGGAGATCGGCATCCCCATCTCCATCGACACCTACAAGGCCCCGGTAGCCCAAGCCGCTCTGGCGGTCGGCGCCGTCATTATCAACGATATCAGCGCCCTCCGCTTTGACCCGGATATGGCCTCCCTGGCCGCGAGCGCTAAAGCGCCGGTGATCCTGATGCATATGCAGGGCAGCCCCCGGGACATGCAGCGGGACCCTCATTACGATGACTTGATGGGGGAGATCACCGCCTTTTTCCGGGAACGCCTGGAATTCGCCATCGGCCGGGGGATCGCTCAAGAATTGCTCGTTCTGGACCCCGGCCTCGGCTTCGGTAAAACCCGGGACCATAACCTGGAGATTCTCCGGCGGCTGGAGATCTTTCTGGAATTGGGCTGCCCTTTACTCGTGGGACCGTCGCGCAAGGCCTTCATCGGCCATCTCACCGGCGAACCTGCAGGACCGGAGCGGGATGTGGGCACCCTGGCCGCCCTGCTGGCCGCAGTGCAGCATGGCGCCAGGATCGTCCGCACTCATAACGTCGCCTATGCGCGGCAATTTTTCGCGGTTTGGGAGGCGATTTCCCAGGCTGAGTGTGTTTAATGTGTAGGTCCCGGTTTTTTTATTATTAACGAAACCCCAAACACGAAACTCGAAACTTATAATGCACTTTTTCCTCAACCTGCGATGGCAAGATCTGGCTGACATCATCCTGGTGGCCATCATCATTTATCAGGTGGTCCTGGCCCTCAGGGGAACCCAGGCCGTTCAGGTTCTGGCCGGTCTCTTCCTCCTATTTCTGGCCTACCTGGTGGCCCGCCAGCTGGAGCTCTTCACCCTGGAATGGCTCCTGGACATTATCGTCAAGAGTTTCGTCCTCATTGTCATCATCCTGTTCCAGTCTGATATCCGGCGGGTGTTAAGCCGGGTGGGGAAAAAAGCCCTGGCACGGAGTGGGGTCCATTCACCAGCGGCGGGAGAAGAGATCTGCGCCGCCGCCGAAACCCTGGCTGGACGCCATATCGGCGCCCTGGTTGCCTTGGAGCGTCATATCGGTCTTTCGGAATATCTGGAGGGGGCCATTAAGCTGGACGCCCTGGTCACCCGGGAACTGCTCATCTCCCTTTTCTGGCCCCATAATCCTACCCATGACGGTGCGGTTATTATCCAGGGGGACCGGGCGGGCGCCGCCGGCTGCCTGTTGCCTCTGTCTAAAAACCCCAACCTGGACCCTACCTTGGGCACGCGCCACCGGGCCGCGGTGGGCCTCTCTGAAAACACTGACGCCGTGGTTCTGGTGGTTTCAGAGTCCACCGGACAGATCTCTGTGGCGTGGGGGGGCAAGCTGCGCCAAGGCCTTCGTCCAGAGGAGATGCGCCGGGTCTTGAAAAGTATGATGGAAACTCCTGGTGAAGGGAAAGGAACCTGGATTGAAAGGTTGGTTCGCTTCTTTAAGTCGTCATAAGGGCCTCAAGCTCCTGTCGCTGCTCCTGGCGCTGGCCTTATGGTTTGCCGTCAGCGGTGAAGAGCGCACCGAAACCAGCCTGCACGTGGTGGTGGAAGTTGTCAATCGCCCTACCCATATGGTGAATGTCAGTGAAGTTCCGGCAGAATTGGAGGTGGGAATCAGCGGCCCGCGCTCCATCGTCAATAAACTTTCACAATCGCGCCAGTCTTACGTCGTTGACCTGGCCGGGTTAAAGAACGGCCCCTATAACTTTTATTTAGGGCCTAACAGCTTTTCTTTCCCCCGGGGTATAATAGTTACCCGAATTCAGCCCAATCTCATCAATATCAATCTGGAGCCCACAACCACCGCCACGCTGCCCATCAAACCGGTGCTGATCGGCCACCCTCCGGAAGGCTATGAAGTGGTCGGCGTCAAGAGCCAGCCGGAGCGAGTCACCGTCACGGGCCCGGAAGACGAGCTCGCTGACCTCAAATCCATCCCCACCCACCCCATTGACCTGCGCCGCTTGACGGAAACGACAGTCCTGCCCACGGACCTCGATTTTAAGAGCCTGCATCTTTCCTTGAAAAATCAGATCTCCATCCTGGCCGAAGTGGACATCCGGCCCAAAATCGTGATGCGCACCATTCATGAGATTCCAGTGATGCCGGAGCCTGGTCCTGCCAAACTGCGGCCGACCCAAGTGACCGTCACGGTCCGCGGCCCCTGGCCTCTGGTGAAGGACCTGAAGCCCGGCGACCTCCAGGCCACGGTGGATACCCGCAGTCTGGGGCGCGGACGTTCGCGCCTCGAGGTCTCCGTCAGCCTGCCCCAGGGAGTCGACCTGGTGCGGCTCCACCCGGACTCGGTCACCTGCCTCCCTGTAAAAACCCCCTGACCAGGATCTGTTTCGAGTTGCCTGTACCTGGGCCATGTGATAAATTTTGGCACCATGCACCCCTTAGCGGCTCTCCTACTCGGATTGGTTCAGGGTATCACCGAATTTCTGCCCATTTCCAGCTCCGCGCATCTGGCCCTGCTGGAGCACTACTTTCACGTCTCCGGCGGCGGCCTGAGCTTTGACATCCTCCTGCATGTCGGCACCCTGGCGGCTCTCTTGGGCTACTTTTATCAGGACTGGCTGGAGATGGGCCATGCCTTCATTTTCCCGACCCGCTATAACCGGCCGGAGCGGCGCCTGCTCTTCTTTCTGATCATCGCCGTTATCCCTGGAGCGATAGCCGGAGTGCTCCTGGAACACAAGGCTGAAACCGTCTTCCGGGAGCCGGCCCGCATCGCCCTGCTCATGGGCGGTGTGGGGCTCCTCTTGATCCTGGCGGAGAAAATCGCCCGGCACGTCCGTCATATGGACCAGATCACCTTCAAGGACGCCCTCTATATCGGCCTCTCCCAGGCCCTCGCCATCATGCCCGGCGTTTCCCGGAGCGGCATTACCATGACCACCGGCCTCTTCCTGGGCCTCAACCGGCGCTCAGCCGCCCATTTCTCCTTTCTGCTGGCTACCCCCATCATAGCCGGGGCCGGGCTGTACCACCTCCCGAAATGGTTCAAAGAAGGCAACAGCGGCGAGCTGACCCTATTGCCCGCGGTACTGGGCTTCCTGGCCGCAGTAATTTCCAGCTATCTCACCATTAAGTACCTCCTGCGTTTCTTGCAGCGCCATACCTTCATTCCCTTCGCAGTCTACCGCCTGATCGTGGCCGCCATCATCCTGACCCTGGCGGTCCTGCGCCCCTCTTGGTGATTTTCCATTTGACTTTGGTGCTTCCCTAAAATAACTTTACAATTGGTTTTGCACCTATTTTCACAAATTCTCTTTTCCCAGGCTTCCCCATCCTATGTTTGACGGTCTGAACTATATTACCCTGTATTGGCTGTCCGGCTTTGCCGAGGCCAAATATGAAATCTGGGACAGCAAAAAGATCAGCATTGAACGCTCGGAAGATTGCTTGAGCTTCAGCGTCTATCTGTCCTGGCCCCAGGATGTGGCCGATGAGGCCCGGATCACCATCCGCCGCACCGAGGCCGGGCTGGTATTCGCTACGGACTGGTTCCCGGATGAGGAGTTCGACCTGAAGCCCTACGAATCACAAGAGGGCGGGGGCATTATTTTGATGAGCAAGTTCCTGCGGGAGACTTTTTTCATTCACCTGCGGGAGCAATATGAATAGACCTGGATAAATTGGTGGCCTTTACAAGTTTTCCTATGATGCGCCACTTATCTATTGATCTTGATACTCCCCAGTAAAAAATTATATTCATAATGAATACAATGAACATTCGTGCAGTTTCCGATAGGTGCGCATGAACTCCCCGGCAACCACCAACATCAAGTCTCATCTCATCGCCATCTCGGTCTCCCTGGCGGTCGGCGCCGGATTGATGGCGGTAAAGTTTTTCGCCTTCTTTTTGACCGACTCCGCCGCCATCCTTTCCGATGCCCTGGAGACCATCATCAATGTGGCGGCCGCGAGCTTCGCCCTCTGGAGCATCATCTTTGCGGCCCGCAGCCCCGACCCGGATCACCCGTACGGCCACGGCAAGATGGAGTATTTCTCCGCCGGCTTCGAAGGAGCCCTCATCATCCTGGCGGCCCTGGGAATCTTTTATGAGGCCTGGCCCAGGTTATTTCATCCGCAAGCCATTCCTCGCCTGAGCAGTGGTATCCTTCTGGTGCTCGCTGCGGCAATAGTTAATCTCATCCTGGGTCTGGGCCTGGTGCTGGTGGGCAAACGCACCCGTTCCATCGTCCTGGTGGCCGACGGCAAGCATGTGCTCACCGACGTCTTTACCACTGCCGGGGTCGTAATAGGTCTAATCGGTGTCTGGTTCACCGGCTGGACCTGGCTGGACGGCGCCGTCGCCTACCTGGTGGCGGCCAATATCCTGTACACCGGCGCCCGTCTGGTCCATCAATCCTCCGCGGCCCTCCTGGATAAGTCGGACCCGGAACTTTTGGTGGAGATCTGCGAAGTTATCGCCCGGCACCGCCGGGAGATCTGGATCGACGTCCACCAACTCCGGGCGCGCCGCTCCGGTCAGCGCGTCTTTATGGATTTTCACCTCATCCTGCCCCGGGACCTGTCTCTGGAGGTTAGCCACGGTGAAATTAAGGATTTGGAGAAGATCCTGAGCGATCATTTTCAAGGCCAGGCCGACATCCTTATCCACGCCGACCCCTGCACCCATCCGGAATGCCCCATCTGCGGCCGTGAGCTTTGCGATGACCGCCGGGAAGGTCAAAAGTTACAGCGTCTCTGGATCAGTGAAAACCTCACCTGCAGCGGCACAAGTCCAGAGCACTATCCTGCAGTCCGCCGCCCCAAGACCTGACCCTAAAGGTAGCCCAGGCTTTCCAGCCTGGGCCAATTTAGAATTCAGCGCTTATCGGACATTGACATATCGGACGATAATCCCCAAAAATATTAGTAAAGCTAAATTCTCATTAAGGAGCGCTTCTCATGAAAATGGCAAAAATTTTTTGTATTTCCCTAATGGTCCTGGCCCTGGCCGCCGGTCCTGCTCTGGCAGCCGGCCAGCCGAAGCCCCAAACCGTCTGTCCGGTTCTGGGCGGCAAAGTCAATAAGCAGATTTATGTTGATTATCAGGGAAAACGCGTCTATCTCTGCTGTCAGGGCTGCGAAGCCCAGTTCAAAAAAGACCCGGAGAAGTTCATGAAGAAGATTCAGGAACAGGGCATCACCCTGGAAAAATGCCCAGAGGCCAAGTAATCCGGCCTTTCCTCAGAAAATGATTTGGTAGGGGCGGACCCAGGTGTCCGCCCTGATGTCCGCCCTCGATTCTTAAATCTCCTGGGACACATCATCCTGCAAAAATCATGGAGAACAGCCGCCCCCGGCTGTATAGGAAGGACCGTCAGATGTCTTTTTATTTCTTCCGCCAGGCTTCCCAATAAGGAGTGCCTTGGGGATCCCGTAAAACTAGTTTGTGGTCCTTATGGACGATCTCGCCGGCAATAAGTCTTTCCCGGCCCTCCAGTTTATAACAAAAGCCCTGGATGGTGACTTCGTCTCCCGATTTCAGATCGGTCTCCTGGCGCTCCAGAAACCAGAGCGGGCCCAAATGGACATGCACCAGGCCCCGGTCCGGAGTCTGCACTTCCATTGCCAACCCCGGTTCCATGTCCTGCGAAAAGGTTTCTGGCCGTAGACGGGTAATGCGGCCACTGATCTTTCCCTGCACACAAGTATGTGGCTCCTGGGAGACATAATAAGGAAGTTTACGATATCCCTGGCCTCTGCCAC
>JAMCQY010000337.1 GCA_023381945.1 Deltaproteobacteria bacterium | reverse complement strand
CTTTTATGCGCGCCTACCATGCCGCCCACGACCACCCCAAGATTTTCGACGATTTCCTGGCGCATCGCCTGATAAAGGCGGAAGAATATCAAATCATTGAAGCTCGCCACCTCGAGGTGTTCCGTCGGACTGATCCGGACCGGGCGGCGGCGTGCCCGGATGAGGCCAGCGCCCTGGCCGGCTGGATGCAGTCAGGCGCCCCCCAACCCATCACTCTCGGCCGGGCGCGCTATGCCGAAGATCTGCTGGAACAGGCCATCAGGCAAGAGGGAGTGAAACAGTACGTGATCCTGGGGGCCGGACTGGATACCTTTGCCTGGCGGCGCCCGGACTTGCTGGCGAACCTGCAAGTCTTCGAGGTGGACCATCCCGCCACCCAGGCCTTCAAACGCCATCGTCTTCAGCAAATGGATGGGGACCCTCCGGACCGGCTCTATTTCGTGCCGGTGGATTTTGACCGGGAGAACCTGGCCGCGGCCCTCAGGCGCTCGGCGTTCAACTCCCAGGCCTTGAGCTTTTTTGGCTGGCTAGGCGTCACCTATTATTTAAGCCGCGAGGCGGTCTTTGCCACACTGCAAGCCATCGCCGAGATGACGCCGGCAGGCAGCGGGGTGTGCTTCGATTACCTGGATACGGAGGCTTTCGTCCCCGGGAAAGTGACCCGGCGAGTGCAGATAATGATGGACTTGGTGCAGCGGATGGGTGAGCCCATGATCACGGGTTTCGAGCCCTCCACCCTGGCCGCTGACCTTGCTGGGCTGGGCTT
Source organism: Deltaproteobacteria bacterium (assembly GCA_023381945.1). The sequence goes on along the minus strand of JAMCQY010000337.1, from coordinate 6,459 downwards.
GCGTCTGGAAGAGGACCTGGGCCCGGCCGAAATCCAGGACCGTTTCTTTGCCGGGCGCCGGGATGGCTATCGTGCCTGTGAACATGCCCATTTCGCCCGGGCGGTGGTGGCCTAAAAAATTTTGGCGGCATCCGGCCCTGACTATGCTTATATTTTGTATGAATCCTTGAAGATGAACAAATTTCAGCCTCGAACCCGATAGTCTCGATGGCCCATCGAGGTTGGCGCAGACCCGAAGTTGTCCGAGAGGAGAAGACATGCTGCAGAGTCTGATCAGTTTTCTGATGAGTCCCTTCACTGAAATTGCGATTTTGGTTATCTTGCTGATAGCCTTTTTCGTCCTTCGTAAAGACCCCCGTCTGGTAGTTTCGGGCTTCCGGATAATTCGAACCCTCATCCTGGTGCTGATTTTCTTTTACCTGATGTTCGTTTGGGTCAGCGCCATCCGTCCGGTCTTGTCGGCTATCAGTGTCTTCGGCATGTTTGTGATCAACCTTTTCATGTTTTACAATCTGATCCTATCCAGATTGGAACGGCCCTACCGGGACGCCCTGGCGGTAATGACCCGCGAGCCCTCACAGCATGAATTTATCCACAATGTTTGGCATCTGGGCAAAAGGTTCTATTATCTCCGCTATGCCTGGTCCTCGTTGTTCAGCGGCATTAACCCCTTGCATTTCCTGCATGATCTGGCCACCGACCGGGTTCGGGAGGATGTCAAGATAACCCTGCGCCAGTATGGGGTGGAACAGAAAATGATCACCATCCCTGTCATGGCGGGCTATTTAAAGAGCCAGATCGCCTGCGATGAAAACATGCCGGTGGATTTTAAGGACGTGATCGAAAAGGCGATCGATAATTTTGCCGATCATCCCTGGGTTCAGGAACAGGGCAATGAATTTCTGCTCCTGGCTACGGAAAGGCCCGAGGACTTGCACTTTCCTGAATGGATGGCCAAATTCGAAGCTTGCGTCAGGACTTATAAATCGAAAATCCCCGATTAAAACCATTGGACCCTGCCAAGATTTCTGCTACCAGTCCCGCTGCCAGCCCCTTCTCGGCAGTGAGGGCTGCCTGCCATCGGGCTCTAACGGCCCGGGACCGGAGGCTCGAAGAGTATCCTGATTGGGAGGCCTGGCGGCGCCAGGCTCGGGAGATCAAGGCCGCAGCCATCTCCCGGCTGGACGAGTTGCTGGGGCAGCTGGCCCGGGAGGTAGAGGCCTGGGGAGGACAGGTGCTTTGGGCCCGGGATGCGGCCGAGACCAGGGGGTTGATCCTGCGGCTGGTCCGGGAGCATCGGGTCGCGTTGGTGACCAAGTCCAAGTCCATGACCACCGAAGAGATCGGCCTCAATCCGGCCCTGGCCGCCGCCGGCGTGCGGACTTGGGAGACCGATCTGGGGGAGTTCATCGTCCAGTTGGCGGGGCAGCCCCCGGCGCATCTGACCGCCCCGGCCCTGCACCTGGATCGCCGCCAGATTGCCGCAATCTTTGAGGGCCACCTGGGCGGCCCCTGCTCTCCTGAGCCGGAGACCCTGGCCCGCCGGGCCACGGAATATCTCAGGTCCCGATTCTGGGAGGCCGGGATGGGCATTACCGGGGTCAATTTCGCGACCCCGGACGGGACCCTGGTCTTTCTCGAAAATGAAGGCAACCTGCGGCTCACCGCCACCCTGCCGAAGGTACAGGTGGCAGTCATGGGCCTGGAGAAGCTGATCCCATCCTTGGGGGACCTGGAGGTCCTGCTGCGGCTGCTGCCGGCCAGCGCCACCGGCCAGCGCCTCACGTCTCTGGTGCATTTTATTAAGGGCCGCAAGTTCCAGCCGGGCGGACCTCAGGCCTTTTACCTGATTATCCTGGATAACGGCCGACGGCAATTGTCCCGGGACCCGGACCTCCGCGAGGCCCTCTATTGTCTGCGCTGCGGCGCCTGTCTCAACATCTGCCCGGTCTTTCAGCTCCGGGCCGCCCACCTGTACGGCCGGGTCTATCCCGGGGCCATCGGCATCCTGCTGGCCCCGCATCTGAACCCGCCGGGCGACCTCAGCGACCTTTGCACCCAGTGCGGCGCCTGCCAGGAGATCTGCCCGGTGCAGATCAATCTGGCGGAGAAAATCCTGTTGACGCGGTCCCGCAGTTCCCGCTACCGCGGACTAAAGCTAATCTCCGGCATCGCCGGTCGTGTCCTGGCCCGGCCGCGGCTGTACCGGGGGCTGGAGCCGGCTCTGCGCCTGCTTCAAGCCGGGTCCTCCCGCCGTTTTCCAGGTCTGACGCTGGCCTCCGAAAGCTTTCATCGGGCCAGAAAGGCTCCCCAGGCTGGCAAACCAGCGGAACCCCCATCCCCCGTAGACCTTACCGGCCACGATTTTTCTGGACAGACTACTGAGGCTGGTAGAAACCAGGAAGAAGTGGCTCCAGCCGCCAGACCAACCTTGGCCTTGGAGGCCAGTTTGGCGGAAGTGCACGCAGTTTTTCACCGGCTCCAGGGGCCGGTGGAGCTGGGCCATTGGCTGGCAAGGCTGGGGGAGCCCGTCTGGCTCCAGGATCACCCCTGGCTGCGCCTGGCCGCTGGCGAACTGGCAAACCACGGAGTGAAGGCGCGTTTGGCCTCGACTGAGTGGGGACCCTTGGGGGAAACCGCAGTCATCATCGGGCTGGGGGCGATCCCGGAGACGGGCAGCGTCCTCATCGAAGCCGCCGCCGGGCCTGCCGCGGCCCTCTCCTTCCGGATGCGGCGGCTGGCGGTCATTGTACCCGAAGGCCAGGCCGGTCTCAGCCTGGCTCAGGCGCTAAAGCTGACGGCGCAGCAGGCTCCCATGGTCACCTGGCTTACCGGTCCCAGCCGCACTGCGGATATTGAAAAGATCCTGGTCCTGGGAGCCCATGGGCCGGAGGAGCTCCACGTGGTAATTTATCGGGAAGATTAAAAAATGTGGGCGCAGGCTTTAGCCTGCGCCGGCACAGGCTGGAAAGCCTGTGCTACCAAATAACTTACGCTTCCTTAGCGGGGCGCCTATGAGAGAACGGCATGATGGAACAGGTACCTGTCACAGAAATCACTTCCCGGGCCCAGGCCTTGCAAAAGGGCCTGGCCGCACAAAATTTGGATCTGGCCCTGGTGCGCCAGGCCGCCGACCTGTTCTATTATACCGGCACCCTGGTGGACGGCTTCTTGGCGGTAGCCCCTCAAGGCAGTCCTTTGCTGTTGCTGCGCCGGCCACGGGGGGTGGTTGCAAGGCCCCCCTGGCCCCAGGCCTTTTATAACAATCTCAAAGAGATTCCGGCTCTGTTGGAGAGCGCCGGGCTCAAGCCCGAAGGAGCGGTGGGCCTGGAGTTGGACGTCATGCCCACCGCCTTTTATCAAAGGCTTAAGGAGCAGGTCTTCCCGCAGCAGCCGATCCGGGACGTCGCAATGCTGATCCGGCAGCAGCGGATGATCAAAAGTTCCTATGAACTGGAAAAGGTGCGCCGGGCTGCGGCCATTATGGATCAGGTACACTTGCAGGTGCCGGCAATACTCAAGCCGGGCATTTCTGAACTGGAGCTGGCCGCTGCCCTGGAGTACCGCCTCCGGCTCCTGGGGCATCAAGGGATGGTCCGGGTGCGCAACTGGGACCTGGAGATCCATTACGGGCATGTGCTCTCCGGGGTTGCGGGGCTTCACCCCGCTTATACCGACACCCCCAGCGGCGGCCGCGGTTTCAGCCCCGCCTTTCCCCAGGGACCGTCATTGAAGGAGCTGGCCCCAAATGAGCCCATCAGCATCGACCTGGTGGCCTGCGTCGATGGTTACCTGGTGGATATGACCCGGATGTACGCCCTGGGGTCCCTGCCGGAAAAAGCCTGGGAAGCCTTCCGGGCAGTGCAAGAACTTCATGAAAATTTTCAGCAGGAGGCCAGGCCTGAGGTCAAGCCCGGTCAGATATATCACCGGCTCTGGGACCTGGTGCGGGCCCGGGGTTTGCAAGATTATTTCATGGGGTCCGGCCCTGACCGGGTTGGTTTCCTGGGCCACGGCGTGGGGCTGGAGCTGGATGAATTCCCCTTTATCAGCCCACGCTTTCCTTTTGCTTTGGCGGAAAACATGGTGGTGGCCTTCGAGCCCAAATTCTTTCTGCCGGAAATCGGCATGGTGGGTCTGGAGGACACCGGGGTCATCACTCCGGCCGGGGTGCAGTGGCTTACCCGCAGCCCCAGGGATATCATGATTATTTAAACTTCTATAACTAATTTTTTGCAAGCAATGCGAAATAATTCTTGACCGCCAATGGTTAGTAGTGATAATAAATTTCGTACTTTTGACTACCATTTTGTCAGAGAGACTGGGTTTTAAGATGCCGCCGAAAAAATATATTCCTTTTCTAATGCTGGCTATGTTGCTGCTGGCCGCGTGGCCGGAGCCCGCGGCGGGAGCCGACCCGGTGGTGATCTGGGGCGGGCCAGCCAATGTGAGACAGGTGGCCATCACCTTCGACGACGGACCCTCTCCCCGCTATACTCCGCAGATTCTGGCTCTTCTGCAACAGTACCAGGCCCATGCCACTTTTTTTGTCTTGGGACGGAAGGTGGAACAATACCCCCATCTGGTGCAGGCCTTGTTGCAGGCCGGTAACGAAGTGGGCAATCACACCTTCGACCACCCGCGGCTGACCACGACGGCAGAGGCCGTCCGGGAGAGCCAAGTGGAACGGACCGCGCTCGATCTGGAGCTTTTAGGCGACCGGACCTCCCGGTGGATTCGCCCGCCTTTCAGCGCCTATGACGCCCGCTTTAAGGATTACGTAGCCCACACCCAGGGGCGGCTGGTATTGTGGAGCATCGACTCCGGAGACTGGAAAGGGCTGGACCGCGACACCATTGTCAACAATGTGGTCAGCCGGGTAAAGCCCGGGGCCATCATTATTTTTCATGACAGCGATGAGAAGGACAAGGCCGACCGTTCCCCCACCGTGGAGGCCCTGAAACTGATCTTGCCAGCCTTGCAGGAACTGGGCTATCGGCTGGTCACCATTTCGCAATTGGTGGCAGGAGACAGCGCCCCTAATCCTGCGGCCGTTCAAGCCGGGCCGGATCAGCCGGTCAAGCCGCACCTGGACTTTAGAGCCAAGGTAAGCAAATCCGGCGCCTTATAAGCAGTTTTCCCCTTTCATCGCCTTTCCGCAGCAAACCTTGTCAGGCTTTTCCGGTGAGCCCGGCGGAATTGCCCCCGCCCGCATTGCCATGACTTCATGGATGGGTTAAAATTGTTGTATAAGTTTTTTCGAGAAGTTATTTCCGTTGCCGCGGTCCTAAAGCGGTGAGCTGGCAATCCCGGGGGGCCTGGAGGATTTAATTGCCGTGACCACGATGTCCTTTCTGGAACATCTGGAAGAACTGCGCAAGCGCCTGATTATCTCGATCATCGCCGTGGTGATCTGCATGGGCGTTGCCTGGCCCTTGGTGCCGTCAATACAAAAAATTATTACCCGGCCCTTGAATGAGCCCTCCATCACCCAGAAATGGCATTTTGCCATAGAATCGTTCGTATTGCGGAAATTTCCCAACGCCGCCAAAAATTTCGGTTTGCAAAAGCCGGAACCGCCCAAGGTCAGCCCCCACAAGTTGAACTACATGGCCCCCCTGGAGCCCTTTTTTGTCCAGATGAAGATTTCCCTGATCTCCGGTCTGGCCCTGGCCTTTCCATTGATCCTCTACCAGATGTGGCTCTTTTTTGCGCCGGCCCTTTATCCCAAGGAAAGAAAGATCGTGGTCTTTTTCATCCCGCTGGGCACGGTGGCCTTTATCCTGGGGGATCTGTTTTTTCTGCACCTGGTGTGGCCGCTGGTCATCTCCTTTTCCTTGCGGTATGAAAGTGAATTTCTCTTCTCCATGCTTAACCTGACCTCTTTTGTCAACTTTTGTTTGCGTCTGCTGATCTTGTTCGGTTTGATCTTTGAATTGCCTCTGATTTTGTTAATTTTGGCCCGCGTCGGCATTGTGGAGGTGGATTTTCTGAGACGCCAGCGGCGCCTGGCCATCTTGCTCAGCGCCGTGATAGCCGCCTTCCATGCCGATGTGCTCACCATGATGGCTATCGCCATTCCCATCTATCTGATGTATGAACTTTCTATCCTGACGGTCCGCTTCTTCGGCCATCCCGCTCCACGCGACGACGAGGATGTGGCGCCGCTCCCGGTGGAAACGGGATTGGGACCGCCCTCGGCCTCTTAGCCTGTTTAGCAGGCGATGCTCCGTTGGAGCGGGCCCCTGTGCTACGCCCAATTTTGGCGGCCCCGACCGGCCGGCCCCAGGGCAATCGCATGTAAAAATTACGTTGTAAGAACTTTGAGCAGATAAGCATGGTCCCAGGCGGCCTTGAGGCGTTTGGTTTGAATGCCCCCCTTTAGGGAGTTTTCCCGTTTAAGCATGTTGGTCGCCAGGTGGCGCAAGATGGCCAAATTTTCCGGGCCATGGTCTTTGC
>JAMCQY010000375.1 GCA_023381945.1 Deltaproteobacteria bacterium | reverse complement strand
GGCGGGATAGGGAAGTGCGGCGGCTTTTGATATCCACTAATTGACTGTCCATCACCAGGCTCGCCGCATCTTTCAAGATGTGTTGAGCCTCGAGGATGGACACGCCGTTCAGCACCTTGACGATCTTCACTGCCAGGTATAGTTGTTCCTTTTCAGTCAGATAATCCGTCATCTCCCTCTCCTCAATGATTCGCCGCTTCCAAAAACTCCTGCGGGCATCCCAGCTTTTTAAAAACCCGGATTAACCGCTTGAACTTGGGCCCTTTTTGCTGCCCGCGCTCGCCTTTAAAGATCATGGTCACATACGCTCCCGACACCCGGGCCTTGGCGGCGATATCCTGCTGCGTCAGGTCCTTGTCGATCAGCCATTTTCGGATTTCTTTGATCTGCATTATTAGACCGCCTTCAATAAGCGCCGCCGCACTTCCCTATCCCGCCGCCTTTTTTCATAAGCCGCTGATCTGGCCTCCAGGAGCTTTTCTGGAAAATCCCCTTTGGCAATCACCTTCAAAATCACGCTGCACGTTGCCGCCGCTTCTAGATCGCCTTTCAGGCCCTGCCACAGGATCTGACAGAAGCGCCGCACTGGCGTCAGGACCGCCGGGTCCTGCAACAGTTCCAGTAGTTCCTCTTTCACCTCCAGAAAGCGCCGGTCTACCACCCTGTAACCTTTTCTCACCTTATTCAATTCCCACCTCCCGGGCCCGCTTTTGCGCCGTCTTCTTGGCCTGCCGCGCCGTGATCTCCGCCTCGGCCCACTCCAGCACCCGGTAGCGCTCCTCGCTCACCAGCCGCACCCCCGGAAAGGCCTTGACGTACACCTCCAGCGGCAGGTAATCCCCGGTGGCCAGGCAGAAGAGCTGCAGCAGCTCCAGGTGGATGATCCTTTCTTCCGCCGTCGGCGCCGTCCATTTGTCCAGCACGTCCTTGCTGATCCGCCGCTGGATCCCCGCCACCACTGCCAGGTGGTTCATGGCGTCCACGATCTGCTCCCTGGACAACTTCGCGCGCCTAATCGCCTCTTTGATGGCAATTTTCATCGCCGGCAGCGGGTCCGCCACCAGGGAAGACCTCTCGCCATATAGGCTTAACTGCCCTCCGGTTTTCCTTGGCAGATTGTCATTGACCATCGGGGCTCTTCCCGTTTATGATGCGTTGTCCAGTGTTAACTCTATTTACGGTTCTATATTTACGCAACCATAGGGCGATGTCAAGAAAAAAGTTGCAAAATCTCGGGACTTTTTTTGGGGTAGGTGACCGTATTAGAAAAGTTCGGGGTAAATTATCTCAAGAGGAATTTGGTAAGATATTAGGGGGTGTTGCAAAATCTACCGTTTCACGTTATGAATCCGGCACTATTCCACCGGCGGACGCCCTTAAAAAAATTGCAGAGTTTGGGAACGTAACGGTTGATTGGCTCTTGCGTGGCGACCAGGCCGCCCCCGAGCCGAAACTCCCGGTGCCGGAGGAAGCGGTCACCATCGAGTCGCCCGAGGCCCCCGGCCTGATCCATGAACCTTACGTCTTCGGCGCCATCGACGTTGACGCCCTGGCCCGGATCATGGACCTGGTTGACGAAGTTTTACGCCAGCGGCAAAAACCGCTCAAGTCCATTAAAAAGTCTTTCTTGACTTCCTTGTTATATGACGAGTTTCAAAAAACCGGCCGCCTCCCCGGCCGCGACCTTGCCGAGGCCTTTTTGCGCCGGATTGCCTGATTTTGGCTGATTCCATTTAGTAGATAAATATGTTTGTATCATTTGTACCCCTCGACACCCCTTGCAAATCTGATGCCAACGATTTTTTCAGTTCGCACTTCCATTTTTGGCCATTTTTCTAAAAACTATCTTATGTTCTGCAATTTCATTAACTTATCAAGTGCGAACCGCTTTCCCCAGTTCGCACTTCAGTTCGCACTTACAAAAATGTAAGTGCGAAGTGCCTCTATCCAAAATTTCCCTGAAAATTACCATTGAAAAATGTTTTTTGAAGAACTAAGGTGAGGGTAATTTAAAATTCTTCAGGAGGACTTGTGATGTTATCCAGCCGCCGACTTTCCACTCTCTTGATTACCCTTTCCCTTCTGGCCTTCTTCTCCATTCAGGGTTGCGTAGCCGCCGCCATCGGCTATGCGGGCTACAAAATGAGTTCTTCTAAAGACGAGGCTACCCAGAAAGAGGCTGAGTCCAAAAATCTGCAAACCTATACTACTTATAAGGACGATGCCGATAAGCTGAATCTGGAACGGCAAAAGTCCGGTATCAAGCCTCAGCCGGTCATGACCTTTCCCGAATGGAAGCTGGCCCATAATATTACTACTCCGGCCCCGCCCCCTGGAGAGGCCGTAGCTGAGAAGAAAGAATAATTCTAACTTCTTTAAATAAGAAGAATTGAATCTCAGACCGGAAAAAGGGAGGTTTTTGAACCCTCCCTTTTTCTCGTTTCGCATGCGAACCCACTTTTTTTCTGCCGGTTTTCTCATTTTGACGCTCATTTTGCTCTTTTCTTTAAGTCCTTAAAAGTTCCATAAAAGTTCCCTTTTCGTCTCCCTATATCAGCGCTTTCTCTTTCTCATTCCAGATACTCCCCCCCAGAAATAGAGGTAGAAGGGGCTAGAATGTTCCTTTGGACAGGGGGGATACGATAAATAACTAAGGGAAAACACGATAAATGATATGAAAAAAGTTAAAAAAAGGTTGGGGTGAGGTTGAAGAAAGAGGTCAAATTCAAACAGGTGTTCGCGTAGAGCAAAGTGCATTTTTTAAAATGATATCATGTGCAGAGAAATTCGGAAGGGGCCTCAAGGCCCCTTTATTAATTCGAGGATCGGAAAATTAGTGGAGAGGATAATTGGCGATGAGCAGCTCGTTTACCTTTTTGCCGTGGCCGTGGCGAGTACCCATATGGTAGGTGGTGGCAACCTCTTTGAACTGGAAGGGAGCAAAAATCTGCCGGACTTCGGGGAGGTCATTGAGGCTGAGAAGAAAGGAGCCGCGGATGGATTTAAGGAGTAGCGCCATCTTCTCAAATTCATCCCGGTTGAAGATCCCGGAGCCGTAATCGGCCTCGTGATGGTAATAAGGCGGGTCTAAATAAAAACAGGCGTCTTGGCGGTCATAACGGGGGATGCAGTCGGCGTAGGGCAGGTGCTCGATGGTGACGTTTTCCAGGCGGCGATGGATCTCGTAGAGGCTCTCTTCGACGCGGTAGATGGAGAGAGGCTTGCCCTGGGGCTCCAGCGAGACTCCGAATTGACAACCAGCGGCGGGAGGTTTGCCACCGTAGCCGGCCCGCAGGAGATAATAGAGCTGGGCGGCGCGGTGGATATCGGTGAGGTATTGGGACGGCATATTTTTAAAGAGTTCGAAATCCTCCCGGCTCCGGAGGTGCCAGCGCACGGTATCGAGAAATTCCCGCGGATGATACTTGAGGATGCGGAAGAGGTTGACCAGGCCGCCGTTAATATCGTTGTAGATCTCGGCGGGACTGGGCGGCTTTTCCAGGAGGACGGTGCCGGAGCCGCCGAAGGGCTCGCAGTAGAGGCGGTGCTCCGGCAGCAGGGAAATGATGGTTTTGGCAAGCAGCCGCTTGCCGCCGAGATAAGGAAAGAATTTAGACATAGTCACCCCCTCGTGGCATATCGGCAGGGAGGGGGAAAGACTTTAGGGGAAAATTAATGTTGGCCAGCGGCTATTAATTTATCCATTTGCTTATTTAATTCTTGCAGACACACGCCGCCCTGGCGCACTGATTCAATGAATTCATCACGGCCACGCTCGACATGGGGTAGTCCTTCTTTGGGAACAAAAAGGCCGTTGGTGCCAAATCCACGTGATAATTCATTAAAGGCGTGGGAACGTAGTTTAGCATATCGAGTAATTTTGGCGTGAATAGCTTTATAAGCTGGAGGCGGCGTAGTAGTTTGGTAATTGGCATAAAGGTCTTTATGCAGGTTAGCGGAAAGCTCAATAACCCGCCTAATTTCGGGAATAGTAGCGGTGTGATTCTGAGCCTTCTGCATAGAGTCGTTCATAGCCTTGTCGGCCTCATAATTGCCCATAAGGAAGCCGGTGGCCTTTTGTAGGTAATACTTTTCGGATTGAGGCAGCTGAATTTTGGGGGAAGGAGCGGGCGCGGCATTGGCCACTGCAGGGAGCTGCTGAGGTTTTTCTTTGGCTGTTTGCGCCAGGCCAAAGATAGCGGCAAGGGAAAGAACCAAAAGACCGATCGCCCAAAGATATCTGGAAAACATAATATTACCTCCGTTTACCGAAATAGCCGGGAGGATAGGACCTCCCGGATGGTCTGCCGGTCGGGCACCTGGCCGGTCTCCTGAAACTGATCATACAGGATAGAAACCAGGTGCGCCTTGCGCGTCGGAGATAATTCGCGACGCTCCTTCTTCAAGGTGGTCTCGATGCTGCCCAAAATCTGCGCCAAGACCGTGCTGTCCACGGCGGCAAAATAACCCGGCGGCCCCAAGGCGCCGGGGATGGGTTTTTCTAGGCGCTCTACTTCTTCCTGAACTCGCGGCTTTGCTTCGCCGTGTAAAAGCCATTCAATTTTAACCTTTCCATAATCAGTAATCTTATTAAGAATATCTTCGCTGGGAAAAATTAATTCCCTTTCATACTTATTTACCGTCCCCTGTGTAATACCCAAAACTTCGGCAAATTCAACCTGAGTCAACTTGCCCCGTATAATTCTAATTCGAGAACCTATTCCCGAAAATATTCCTTTTGCGCTTTTTTTTCTTGACATAGATATTGTAATAATCGTAAATGGAATAATCAAGTAAATAATTTACCGCAAATTACCGCGAGCGCTTGAGAAGTTCAAGAAAACATTTCGGACCGGGAAGGCCAGCGCGAGGCGCAGATGAGCAGGAAACGGCAACGCAACCTGTTTGAGGAGCCGGGGATCGGGGGCGATTGGCTTTCAAGGCCGCCGCTTAACCCCCGGCCGCGTCTGAAAGAGGCCATCCGCCAGATGCTGGCAGACAGCCGGTACAGCCGGCCTCAGATCGCCGAACGCATGAACGCCGCCTTCATCGCCGAGGGCATGAAAAACCGGGTGACGGTCTCCCGGCTGGACGCCTGGGCGGCGGAGAGCAAGGCCAACCTGCCGGAGGTGGAGGAGTTGCCGGCGCTGTGCTGGGCGGCGGAGTCGGTTCTGCCGGTGGCGGCCTTGAACGGCAGCCTGAAGCTCCAGGTGATCAACGCCGAGGAAGCCCAGCGTTTGCGTCTGGCCCGGCTGGAAGATGAAAGCAAACGCCTGGCCAAGCAGGCGCGGCGGCTGCGCCAGGAAATCGAGGAAGGGTAGGCGCTCTCACCCTCACCCTAACCCTCTCCCCTCAAGGGAGAGGGGATAAGAGGCAAAAATGAGCAAAGACAAGTTCAAAAAGCGCAAGGAGGCCCGGCGCAAGATCAGGTGGGCGATGGATGACCGGGGCATCAAGGGTAAAGACATCGCGGCGGAGTTGGGGATTACGCCCGGCGCGGTATCGAAGGGCCTGGCCACGTCGCCCCGGGTGGTGGCGGCGCTGATCGCGGCCGGGCTGCCGGAGAAGCTGTTCGGGGAGAAGGCGGCCAACGACCATTAGGCCGGGAGGCCGGGGTGCCCGGCCTTTTTTGCGGCCGCCAGGATAGTCAAAAACAGCCATGCCGGACTTAGGCAAAACTACTCAAGGGGAGCAGCACCAGATGGCAAGAAGCGGGGAGCGGGATTACGGCAGCCAGGCGCTGGAGAAGGGCCTCAGGGTGGTGCACGTGCTGTGCGTGGGCGACATCCTGAGGCCCAAGTCGTTAAAGGAGGTGGCCGATGCCGCCGGGGTGACCACGGCCGAGGCCCACGGGGCGCTGCATACCCTGGTGAAGCTGGGGCTGGCCCGGCGGGGACAGGACGGCCAGGGGTTCCGGGCGGCCCCCGAGGGCTGGGTGCAGTACGCCCTGGCGGCGCAGGAGTGCCTGCTGACCTATGCGGCGGAGTTGGGGCTGAATAACCGGCCGCAGTTGCGGGTGGCGCCATGAGCGGGGCGCTCCTGGCCTACCGGGTGGATACGGGCGGCGATCCGCCGGCCCACAGCAAACCGCAGTGGTACTGCCTGCGCTGCGAGTTTGACTGCTATTTATTAGACCTGATCTTCCACCACCTGAAAAACGCCCACGGGGAAAACCCGGTGGTGTCCGACCTGGAGGCGGGAAGGATCACGCAGTTTAACGGGCAGGCGTAAGGGCCTGCCTCAGTTATTTAAGGGGAGAAAAGGCAATGCCACAAGAGGCGAGAGAGGCAGAGGTCATCAGCATCAGCGAGGTAACCGCGGCCTACGATGAGCGGCAGGCGGCGATCAAGGCCCTGGAGAAGGAGCTGAAGGAGTTCTCGGGGAACCTGCCCTACGACCAGGCGCGGGTGATCGAGCGCACCCAGGACGGCTTCAGGCAAGGGGCGCAGGGGTTCTATCTGGCGGGCTTGGGGTTGATCCTGCTGGAGCGGCATGAGGCAGTCCAAACGTTTGGACTGGTTTTGGAGCAATATTTTCCAGGAATCTCCCGCGCGGCAGCCTTCAATTACATGCGTTTTTCCCGCGCCATGTCGAATCATCCGACCTTCAAGACCTTCATTTACGAGCGTGGGGGGTACTCCAAGGCGCTGACCATGCTGGAGGCGTGCAGCGAAGAAGAGATCGCCGAGTTCGAACAGAGCGGCCAACTGCGTGAATTTACTCAGGATGAGATCGACAAGATGAGCGTCCGGCAGTTGAAACGGGCCTTGCGCAAGGCCAAAGACAAGCAGGCGCAGGCGGTGAAGAAGGCCACCGAAAAGCTGAGCGAAGAGAACGTCGAACTGGTCAAGGAAGTGGAGGCCCTGAAGGCGGCCCTGACGCCGGCGGAGCTGGCCGCGGCCAAGAAAGTTTTTGGAAGGATGAGCCAGAAGATGACGGAGATCATCAACCTGGCGCGGCATCTGGATCTGAAATTGCTGGCCTCCGATTGGGCCTCCCGCATCCGGACGCTGCAGGAACTGAGCCGGGTGGAGAACCTGGTGCTGGAGCTGCAGGGGCGGATTCATGCGGTGGAAGAGCCGGAGGCGGCGGAAGAAACAGTGGTCAGTGAATAGTGAATAGTGGTCAGTAAAGGAAGGAAAGAATCATGAGCGAAGATCAAGTCGTATGGGGGCCAGTCAAAATTGAGCAACTCCCCAACGAGGATGAATCCGGGTCGGTGCTTTTGGGG
>JAMCQY010000033.1 GCA_023381945.1 Deltaproteobacteria bacterium | reverse complement strand
TGGAGCCGGGCAAAGTGCTGGAGGCGTTGATCAGGGCCACATAATCCGGGTGGCCCACCTCGAGGACATCGAAGTGGGGCCCGGCCCCGGCGTTGACTGCCACCGAGGACGGACCCAACAGGTTTGGTGCCTTGGATGCCATTTGGGCCTACTTCTTGGCCTTCTTGGCATCCGCCATCAGGTAGTGGGACAGGCCCACCTGGTCGCCGTTGGGGGCGCAGGTGTAGCGGATGCTGATGGCTTTCTTACTACTCGATTCTTTAGACATATTATGGGTCCTCCTTCCTCCGGTGGTTTACGGGGCCTGCCAACGGGGCGGCCGCCGGGGTGTAAGCTGTTATAGTTGCCAGTAGCCGGTAGTTAGTTGTCAGTGAGAAAAAAAAGTAGTTCTTCCGCCTGTCCGCCTTTACTGAATACTGACTAGTGGCCACTGGCTACTCAAAAAAAAAGAGTCCCATCCCTCGGATGGAACTCCCTTTACCATCAGGAGTAGCCGTTTTTTACCGCCAGGCAGGTCTTCTGGCTCTCGGATCAGCCGAAAGAGAGTCAGCCTTCCCACCGGGGTTTTTTAAATCCCCGGCAGTGGCCGGCTTGCGCCTGAACTCTCCTCCGTCCCCGATTACAGCGGCGGGACCGCCCCGGATTCACACCGGGTTCCGGATTGCCTAGTCAAAGTTTATTTACTAAATAAAGCCCACTGTGTCAACCCCAAAAGGTTATTCAGGTTCAGTTGCCTCTGTTGCAACTTCTCTTCCTTTATACTTAATCAAATCGCGTAATATATTTCTTGGCACATAAACATTGTCCATAATTGTGCTTAATTTGCCATCTTTAGCAATGTCTACTGCGCCTTGATCGCGGTCTGCTCCAGGCGCTCCACCTCCAGGGCCATAGCCACCTGCTTGGCCAAGGATTCCAGGAGGCGCAGGCGCAATTGCTCCGGCAACAGCCATTGTTCCGACTGCGGATCCTTGGGCCGCAGGGCCACAACTCCCAGGACGCCGCCGGCCGCTTGCAAAGGAGCATAAAGAATGGGTGACTCCTGGTGCTGTTGGGTCTCCCAGCCTGACATCTGCCCGGTTTCAAAAGCTGAGCGCGCCACTCCCATCTCTTTCAAGATATCCTGATGGAACACCGCGGACAAATCTCCGGCTACTGCCTTTAACTTGCCTTGGTCGTCCGGCAACAGCGCCACCACCTGGCACTCGAAGGTCTGGGAAATCTGGTTCACTGCAGCTTGCAAGATATTGGCGGCCCCGCGGGTGCGGGCGAGTTGACGGCTGAGGGCCAGCATGGCTGCAGTCTGGCGCTCCTGCAAACGGGTGGCCTCAGCCTGCCGCCGAATCAGGCCGGCCAGATGGCTGATTACGGCAGCTACCAAGAACATCACCACGAAAGTGACGATATATTTGGCCTCCGCCACGGTGAAGGTCCACCGGGGCGGCACAAAACAGAAATCGAAAGCTAACACACTCAAGAGAGAATTGAGCAGGGCCGGCCCGCGGCCGCAATGAACGGCGGTGATCATGACCGCCAGCAGATACACCATAATCAGGTTGGGAAGGTCGAAGAAAGGATACATCAAGAAGCAAAGGCCGGTGGCCAGGATGAGGTATAACAGGCCCATCTCGTAGCCCGGCAGGCGGAGGGTTTTCGGCAAACCGGCCGCTTCCCCCGGTTCGACCGGCTGCCCGGTGACGGCCCGGACTTCCAGGTCGCCGCTTTTTCGGACAAGCTCATCCACGGGACTTTTAGAAAACAAATAT
Source organism: Deltaproteobacteria bacterium (assembly GCA_023381945.1). The sequence goes on along the minus strand of JAMCQY010000033.1, from coordinate 5,518 downwards.
TTCCAGCGAGGCCGCGCGGCCGGTTTGCCGATGATAATCGTGGTGACTTGTTGGCGCCGGGCGAAATCAATAATCTCAGCCGCGATGTTAGGCCCTCTCAGGGTGGCGGTCTCGCCACCCAATTGCTCCGCCAACCGCAGGTTTTGGACGGCGAGCAGGCGGTCCGCCTCCGGCAGGCGCAGCATTTCAGGACTTTCGACATAGACCGCGAACCATTCGGCTTTGGAGCGCGCGGCCAATTTCTGGGCGGCCCGTATCAGGCCGGCGGAAGAACGGCTCGGACCCACGCAGACCAGGAGCCTTTCCATCTGGGGCATCGAACCTTCGGTCATCGCTGTCTCCTCTCCTGGCATTATCATGAAAAATGTGTGCCAAAAAGGGGATTAAGGGTTAGAAGATTTCTTCGAAAGGGTAAAAAATTAATTGAATACAACCTTTCTCGCACTTATAACGATATACAATTTTTCAGGAAATGACCTATACTCAATATACGAGCCGCGGCCGAAAAATCAACTTAAAGATATGGAAAGGAACCGCCGACGCGACATGACGCCCAGCCTGGCCATTTTGGTGGTGGATGATGAGCCCAATATCCGCAAGACCCTGACCATTTCTCTGGAAGCCGAAGGTCACCGGGCTACCGCGGTGAGCAATTATCAAGACGCTTTGGCTGAGGCCGGACGCCGCTTGTTCGACATAGCGCTGGTGGACCTGCGCCTGGGTACGGCCTCGGGGCTGGAATTGATCCCAAAGCTTCGCACCCTCTGTCCCTGGCTTAAGATCGCGGTGATTACCGCCTACGCCTCCATCGACACGGCCGTAGAGGCCATGCGCCTGGGTGCCTTCGATTACCTGCCCAAACCCTTTACCCATGAGCAGGTGGCGCTGCTGGTGCACAAGGTGGCTGAGGTGCGCGATCTGGAACAAAAAGTGGCTGCTTTGCAGGAAACGCTGCACGATATCCTGCCGGAGTCGGATATGACCAGCCGCAGCCCGGCCATGCAGCGCACCCTGGCCCTGGCCCGCAAAGTCGCGGACAGCGACGCCACGCTGCTGATCCGCGGCGAAAGCGGCACCGGCAAGACTCTACTCGCCCGGACCATCCATACCTGGAGCCGCCGCGCCGCTCGAAGTTTCGGAGTAGTTTCCTGTCCGTCGCTGTCCGCCGATCTGCTGGAAAGCGAACTTTTCGGCCACGTCAAGGGCGCCTTCACCGGGGCAATGCGCGATCACCCGGGACGCCTCGCCTCCTGTGAGGGCGGCACCCTGTTCCTGGACGAAATCGGCGATTTGCCCTTGGCGTTACAGCCAAAACTGCTGCGAGTACTGCAGGAAAAGGAATACGAACGCGTCGGTGATCTGGTCACCCGCAAAGCCGACGTCCGCATCATTACCGCCACCAGCGTGGATCTGGAGGAAGCCGTCCGGGACGGGCTTTTCCGCGAAGACCTGTTTTATCGCCTCAATGTGATGGAGATTTTGGTGCCGCCGTTGCGGGAACGGCGGGAAGACATCCTGCCCCTGGCTGAACGGCTGCTGGCCTTTTTTGCCCGGCAAAACCACCGCAAACTTTTGGGCTTTTCCGAAGAGGCCCAGGAGGCCCTGGCGCAATATGCCTGGCCCGGCAACGTCCGGGAACTGCGCAATGCCGTGGAACGGGCGGTATTGCTGAGCACCGGCGAAAAGCTCGGCCCAGAGGACCTGCCTTTGAAACTCACCCCTCCAGCGAAGGATCTCCAGGTTGGCGACCTGGTTTCCCTGGAAAAGATCGAAGAACAGCATATCCGGCAAGTGCTGACCGCCACCAAGTCATTCGACGAGGCGGCCAAAATCCTTGGCCTGGACCCTGTCACCCTGTGGCGGCGGCGGAAGAAATACGGCATTTAAGTCTCACGCAAAGACGCAAAGACGCCAGGAATTTTTATTTTAAGCAACCTATGAATCCCCCTGCACAGGATAGAAAGCCCGTGTTACCTTTTGATTTCAGCCCCCAAATCCACTTTGCATTTTGCAAGCCACTCGGAGGCCTCACCTTGCATTTTGTAATCCCCCTAGATTCCGGTTGTGCCCACCTAATCAAATAAATTTGCGTTATCAATATGTTAGCTGACCTTGCCATCAGGCATGGCGATTGCTATCTGTTTTACCAGGAGCCAATTTTTATGAGCATTAAGACCAAGCTGGTCTTGGCCTTCGGCGGCCTGATCGCCATTCTGATTATTGTCGGTGGCGTGACCATCCACACCCTGAACGAATCCAGCAAGGCCATCGATAGGATCATGCGGGAAAACTACGACACCATCGAGGCCTGCTACAAGATGAAAGACGCCCTTGAACGGCTCGATCATCAGGCCGAAGTGGCTCTGTGGGAAAAGCTGACCGATATCACCCAACAAAACCAGGCAGCCTTGGGGGAATTCGAGCGGAACCTGAGATTTCAACAAGGCAATATTACGATTCCCGGTGAAAAAGAATTGACGGAGCGACTTACGGCTCAGTGGCAAGCGTACCGCCAGGGATTGCAGGATTATTATCACTTATCCGACCTGGGCGCGACGCGCCGCGATTATTACCGTCAGACGTTGTTGCCCCGGGCCCAGGCGGTCCGGGAAACTGATCAGAAGATTTTGGAAATGAATTTAAAGAATATGGTGGCGGCCGACGGCCAGGCGCATCTTAAGGCCGTTCAGACCCGAAACGTCATGCTTTTCCTGCTGCTCATCGGCATTGCCTTATCGGTGGGGGTCATCGCCGTCGTGGGGCCGAAAATTCTGCGGCCCATCGCCAGCCTGCGGCGGTCAGTGAGTGAAATTCAGAAGGGCAATCTGGACCTGGTGGTCAACGTGCCCTCCCGCGATGAGATTGGCCAACTGGCCGGGGCCTTTAACGAAATGGCCGCCAGCCTGCGGGAGTTCCGGCGCAGCGACCGGGCCCAGCTGCTCCGCACCCAGCAGTCGACCTTGCAGGCCCTGAACAGCCTGACCGACGCCGTGGTGATCTGCGACCCTGATGGCCGGATCGAACTGGCCAATGATACAGCCCAGCGTCTATTCGGTTTGCAGCCCCAAACCGCCATCGCCGACGCAGGCTACAGCAAGCTCAACGAGTTGTTTTTGCGGGTCTTCCGGGAGGAGCGGCCTATTCATCCCAAGAGTTATGACGCCGCCATTCAGATTTTTGTGGGAGAAAAGGAGCGTTTCTTCCTGCCGCAAGGGGTGCCCATCTTCGATGAGCAGCACCGTCTGGTGGGGGTGACCCTGATGCTGGCGGACGTCACCCGGCTGCGCCGCCTCGATGAGGTGAAGACCGGACTGATCTCCACGGTTTCCCATGAATTGAAGACCCCCCTAACTTCGGTGCGCCTGGCGATTCATCTCCTGCTAAGTGAAAAAATCGGGCCTTTATCCGCCAAGCAGTATGAGGTTATCGAAGCGGCGCGGGAGGATAGCGACCGACTAAACCGGGTGATTGAAGATCTACTGGATATCAGCCGCATCGAGTCGGGTAGGGCCGGAATTAGGCTTAAGCCCTTGAATCCCGAAGACCTGGTGTTGCGGGTGACCGATAAGGTGAGAGCGGCCTTCGTGGATCATGGCATCAATCTGAACATCGAGGTGCCCGGAGACGTGCCGCGGGTGATGGCCGACCCGGCACGGATTCCCCTGGTGTTTGACAACCTGCTGAGCAACGCCTTGAAATATACCCCCATCGGCGGCCAGGTCAGGGTGACGGCCAAGCGGGAAGACGGCTTGGTGAGTTTTGCCGTGGAGGATACCGGCATCGGCATCGAGCCGCAGTATCTTACCCGAGTTTTTGAGAAATTCTTCCGGGTGCCGGGCCAGGAGCATATCGATTCAGGATTGGGGCTTACTATTGCCAAGGAAATCGTGGAAGCCCATGGCGGCGCCATTGAGGCCGTCAGCCAGGTTGGCAAGGGCACGAAGTTTACCTTTACCCTAAAAGCGGCCCAGGAACCTGGCTCCAGTTTAAAAAGAGAGGCTTAACCTATGGATATCGTGTGGATTGCCATTACGCTGCTGTTCTTCGCCGTCTGCCTGGTTTACGTCAGCTTCCTGGCCAAGGAGGGCAAGACATGGAAAACCTGATCGTCGGGCTGGTGGCCGTAGCCTTGATCGTCTATCTGTTTGTGGTGCTGTTGCGCCCACAAAAGTTTTAACTTGGAGAATACTTTATGAATGCCAATGGCTGGGCACAGTTAATTTTGTTCAGCATTATCCTTTTGGCCCTCACCAGGCCCATGGGCCTGTACCTGGTGCAGGTGCTGGACGCCGAGGGACGCACCTGGCTCGACCCGGCCTTGAAGCCGGCGGAGCGCCTGATCTATCGCCTGGCTGGGATCGACCCAGCCAAAGAGCAGGACTGGAAAGGCTATGCCGTCTCCGTGCTGATCTTCAGCCTGGTTACCATGCTGCTGACTTATCTCATCTTGCGGCTGCAAGGGGTGTTACCGCTGAATCCTCAGGGATTCAGGGGTGTGAGCGGTGACCTGGCCTTCAACACCGCGGCCAGTTTCACCACCAACACCAATTGGCAGAATTACAGCGGCGAAAGCACCATGTCCTATCTGTCGCAGATGGTGGGATTGGCTTTTCAAAACTTCGTCTCATCGGCCGCCGGCATCGCCATTGCCGCAGCCCTGATACGGGGCATCGCCCGGGACAAGGCCGTAACCCTGGGAAATTTCTGGACCGACCTGACCCGCGCCTGCCTCTATCTACTGCTGCCCCTCTCTCTGGTCTTTGCCGTATTTCTGGTTTCTCAGGGAATGATTCAGAACTTCAGCGCTTACACCCCGGCCAAGGTGGCGGAGCCTTTCACCACCCAGGTCGCCAAGAAAGACGCCAGCGGCAATGAAGTTAAGGATGCCAAAGGCAATACGGTGATGGAAGACGTCAAGGTCGAGAGCCAGACGATCCCCCAGGGACCCATGGCCTCTCAGGTGGCCATCAAGATGCTGGGCACCAACGGCGGCGGCTTCACTAACGCCAACGCCTCGCATCCCTTTGAAAACCCCACGCCGCTGTCGAACTTCCTCCAGATTCTCTCCATTTTCCTGATTCCCAGCAGCCTGACCTATTATCTGGGCCGGATGGTGAAGAACCAGAAACACGGCTGGTCGGTGTGGGCCGCCATGTTTTTGCTGTTCCTGATCGGCGTGCTGGTGTGCTGGGGGGCGGAATCCTACGGCAACCCGCGGCTGGCCGCCTTGGGGGTTGACCAAGCCGCGGGCAACATGGAAGGCAAAGAAGTCCGTTTCGGCATCTTTAATTCCTCCTTATTTGCCACAGTGACCACGGATGCCTCCTGCGGTGCAGTCAACTCCATGCACGACTCTTTCACCCCTTTGGGCGGCCTGGTGCCCATGTTCAACATCCAGTTGGGCGAGGTAGTATTCGGGGGCGTGGGGGCCGGTCTCTTTGGCATGCTGATCTTTGTGGTGCTGGCCATCTTCCTGGCCGGCCTCATGGTGGGCCGCACTCCGGAATACCTGGGGAAA